>DALN01000169.1:4523-13344 GCA_002499455.1 Methanoculleus sp. UBA77
TCGGGGACGCCCTCGCCCTCCCCCGGCGTCACCCGGTAGCAGGTGAACGTGACCGGTCCCGACTCCTCTCCCATGCTCTCTTCCGTTCCGCCTTTCATTACGCATACCTCCATCACCCGGAGCGCGGCAGGGGCCGGGGTTCCGGACGGCCTCGACAGCAATGCAGAGGCCGTATCCTCGACCGCCGGGGTCCCCGCCTCACGCCGGAGAGCCACCCCTTCTGGAGCACCCCCTAATAATAACTTACCCCTGCCGTGCACCCGGTCCGGGAGCGGGCCGGTCGGCATCGCCGGTGCCGGGACTATCTGCCGGTACAGGGGGAACAGAAAAGGTCGATCGGAAAAAGGGGTCTGCCGTAAGAGCCGGGAGAACCCGCCCTCACGCAATATGGAGGTACTCTTCGACCAGTGCGCGGATCGCTTCGTTGTTGCCGTAGAGCCTCTCGCTCAACCCCAGGTCGTTGAACGCCTTTAACGAGGCGATCCTGCTCTCGATCATCCCCGTCGGAAAGATCCCGTCCGCTTCAAAGATTGCCCGCTTGGCCTCGAGGGCTTCGGCGGACTCGACGCACGAGGCGGGGAGCTGCCTGAACGTGGCAAGCCGTTCCCTGAACTCGGGCCGGAAGATGTTCCCGCTGACGTAGAGCTGCTCGGCCATCTCGAGCGCGCCGGGCATCTCGATCCCGCGGAGCGACGCAACGACGAGACCGGCGACGGTCAGGTAGGGATTGGCCGACCCGTCGGCGACCCGGTACTCGAACGTCTGTTTTGAGGGGCGTTCTCCCGCGCAGGGGCCTTCGCAGGGGTTGGCGTCACGGGTCATGTTCCCGGCACCGACCCAGCCGAGGGGCACGCGGACCACGACCGAGCGGTTGCGGTCGCCCCAGCAGATCGTCGTCGGGGCCTCCTGGTGGGGGACGAGCCGGAGGTAGGAGGTCGGGATGGTGTTCCCGAACGCCGTCAGGGCATCGGAGGCATCGAGGATCCCGGCGATCATCTTCCGGGCGAGCGGGCTTAATCTGCCGCCTTCGACCAGCAGGTTCCGGCCGTCCTTCTCGACGAGCATGTGGAAGTGCATCCCGCTCCCGGCCTTGCCGACGGTGATCTTCGGGGCGAAGCTGATCTCGACGCCATACTGGTAGCCGAGCATCCGCAGGACCCACTTGGCGACGATCAGCTGCTCGACCGCCTGCTCGACCGGCATCGGGAGGAACTCGATCTCGTGCTGCTCGTAGTAGGTGTCTCCGGCAAAGAAGCACCCGACCTCGGAGTGGCCGTACTTGATCCTGCCGCCGGCACGGGCGATCAGCCGCATCGCTTCGTCGCGCAGGTCTGCGAACTTGACGAAGGGTTCGGCCGAGTGGTAGCCCTTCTGGTCGCGGCCGGGGTAGAGGTCCTCTTTCGGGCTGATGACGTAATACTCAAGTTCGCCGAGGGTCTTGAAGGTGCACCCGGTCCGGCGGGTGAACTCCTGGTCGGCCTTCCGGAGCACATACTCGGGGGAACTCTCCAGTGGCTTTCCGTCGTTGTCGTAGAACGAGCAGAGGAGCTCCAGTGTCGGCACCTCGGTGAAGGGGTTTACAAACGCCGTACGGTACCGGGGAATCACGTAAAGGTCGCTGCTCCCTGCCTCGATGAACGAGAAGAGGTTNNCGCTCGCCGTCCGAGAGGATGGTATCGAGGTGCTCCATCGAGGAGATGACGAAGTTGAGGGTCTTGAGCTTGCCATCTTCGGCGGCGTACCGGAAGTTGACCATCTGAATGCCGTTTTCCGCACAAAAACGGATGATGTCTTCCCTGGTAAACTCCGCCGGGTCTTTCTTGAGATAACGAACCAGATCGTTGGGGTTCATCAGAATCTCGGAATCTCTCATATTTCCGTACCGTTGGTTTCAACGATATAAAATGGTGGCTT
The DNA here is from genome assembly GCA_002499455.1 of Methanoculleus sp. UBA77. Taxonomy (GTDB): domain Archaea; phylum Halobacteriota; class Methanomicrobia; order Methanomicrobiales; family Methanoculleaceae; genus Methanoculleus. The sequence continues at coordinate 6,438 of DALN01000169.1, forward strand.
TTTTCCCTGCGCCCGTCCCGGCGGAGGCATCCGGTGCCGGGCCGCAGGAAGGGCTTCCCGGCATACGGGGGACCGGGCGGATCGAAAACCCCCTGGATCACGGCAGGAGAGGGCTGAGGATTGAACCGTCTCCCCCTGCGCGGGAGATAACGGTTCCGTTCGACGGGAGACCCGGAATAGCCGGCCCATCACCGTACGCTACCCGGCTGCCGGACCCTCCGAGACGGAGTATTCCACCATGCCGTCCCGGAGCCCGGCCGTCTCCGAGAGTGTTGAAAGGCCGAGCCGGGCGTTCTTCGCGGCGTACTCGAACGAGACGTGCTCGATGGTGTCGTCCGGGGTATGCGCCGGGCCGTGCTCCTCGCAGTGGGTCGCCACGGTCGGGAATCCTCGGTCCCGGAAGGAGATATGGTCCGAGGCGCAGGTGTGGCGGTTCTCGGTCAGGATAAGATTGATCCCGTAGCGGACGTTACGCTCCGCCATGAGAACCGCAATCTCCCAGGAACGTTCGTCGTGGACGATATCAAGGATGGAACGGCTCTCCGGGTCGTGGCAGGCCGAGTCGTAGTTGAAGTAGAGCACGACCGGGACCGAGCGGTTCCTGGCCTCCTCCGCATATCCGGCGCTGCCGTACCCCCCATCCTCTTCAGCGTTCCAGAATCCGAACTGCACCGTCCGGTTAAACGAGTGCTGGCTCATGACCCGGGCGAGCTCGAGCACGATCGCGACGCCGCACCCGTTGTCGGTAGCCCCGGGGGCCCGGTCGGGGTCAGAAGACGTGCTGTCGTAGTGCGCTCCCACCACGACGATCTCCCGTGCTGCCCTGCCGCTGCCGGGGAGGGTCGCAACAACGTTCCGGAGGTCCCCGCCCTGGAACTCCACGGTGAGGCCCGGGATCTCGCTAAATCTCCGGTAGAGATACTCGCCGGCCTCCCGGTTGCCCTCCGTGCCGTATACCCGGGTCGGGATCTCCTGCAGGTCATACGTCGTGTTCCAGAGTTCGGTCTCGTTGATCTCTGCAAGCATTGCGGCAACGGCGGGCTCATACCTCTCCCGATCCACAGGAGTGCCGGCGGCGGCCGCCGGAGCGGCCGTGAGCAGAAGGGCCGTAACGGTAAGCAGCACGGCGCAGGAGAGCAGCCTCCGGAGGCGAATTGTCTTTCGGAGACGCCTGTCATCTCTTGGGGTGCATATCATGGGTTACCACGCAGGGGACGCCATTTAGGTCCGGGAGTTCATAAACCTTCGTCCGGGGCCAGGTATATATCGCATGGCAGAGACTCGTCTGTACACCGGCCCCAAAGGGCGATAACCACCAGGAGCATACCATGCCCGTGCGACCATCAGCAGGCGACGAATCGACCCTTTTGCGGTGGATGCGTCTTGAGATCGGCAGGATCAACGACGGTATCGTTTCGGAGCGCAAACGCCTCTCCCGGCTCCTGCGCGAGGAGCGTCCGTCATCCGTCACGAAGGGCGGGGAACCGTACGACTTCGACCGGGAGATCCTCGCGAGGCTGAAAGAGGCTCTTCCCGAGGCGCTGCAGAGGCGTCTCCGGGTCCCGATCCTCTTCTACTTCGACTCCACCGTCCCGGACAGTCTCTTCCTTGCGGACGAGACTGCGCTGGAAGCCCTCCAGTGCCTCGAAGAGATCAGCCCGCTCCGCAGGATGCGGAACGGGAGGCTCTGGGTGGCAAAACCCCTCGTCTATACCATCATGAACCGCTACCCGACGATCGTGCAGATCGTCATGGGGTGAAGAGCGGCCTTATACCGAAAAAGAGAGGATGTTTCCCCCGGAGGGGGAGGCCTGAACGCCTATCAACAACCGGACCTCGGGGTGCAGGACGACGGCGGCATCTGCGGCCGGGGAGAGGTCGTTGGCCGGATAATCCACGTGCCGTCCTTCGCCGGCCGATGAGGTCGCAGGAGACGACCCAACCTGCGGCCCGACGATGATGCAGGCCAGCAACCCGCTGATGACCAGGGCCTTGATGGCGATGGTCAGGAGTGCAACCATGTTCTGCTGGGAGATCTCAATCACCTCGCACGCAGGTGGCGGGGGTGATATTTAGGTCTTGTGAAGGATCTCCTATTGAGTGCTATAGTTTGTTACGAATACTCTATAGCCGTCATCAGGAACGGCTGTTGCCCTTCCCGAAGGACCGCCTGACCCGTTCAAGCGCCGGGAGGGTGGCCTCGTCCATCCGCCGGTCGAAGTAGTCCACCCACTCCGCGACGACCGCGAGCTGCTCCTGCTGCCGGTCGAGGCGCGCCTCGAGGCGGTCGAGGGTCTTCTGGAACCGTGCGGCCTCTTCTCCTCTCATCAGGCGCTCCCGTTCGAGGTCTTCGGCCAGTTGCCCTATCCGACGTTCCTGCCGGGCCAGGGTCTCCTGCATCACCCGGAACTCGATCACCGTCTCGACGGGGAGGGCAACGCCGGTCCGGGCAACCTCTTCCGCCGGCTCCTCCGGCGGAGCCTGTTTCTTGCCGGACCGGACCTCGTTCTCGACCTCTTCGGGGGTGAAGCCCTTCCCGGAGAGCTCGACCAGTTCCTGCACGATCCGGACCGCTTTCTCCGGGAAGAGTTTGACCCGGCCGATGGTCCGGTAGGTAAAGAGGCTGTCGTAGGTCCGGATGAGTGCCCGGACGTCCTGCTCGGAGATCCCGGTGAGGTCCGCGATATCGCCGATCTTGAGTTCCTTCTCGCTCACGGTTGTCACCCTCTGCATCTGCCCGGGGCAGACCCCGGGCGGGAGCCGTACCATACATTTGTCGCCATCGGGTATAGTATACGTGCCGGATCACGGGGTTTTTCCGGCTGCACCGCCCAGTACTGATTCGATGAACCGGAGGGGAGAGGAGAGGCGTCCGGACGGCACGATCGTCATCCGCAAGGCGGTGCGCTCCGCCCGGCTCCAGGTGCGGCCGGACGGGACCGTACGGGTGGTTGCCCCTCGCTCCTTCGACGTCGAGGGGTTTCTCACGCACCATGCCGCCTGGATAGCGGAGCGGCGCAGGGAACTCGACAGCCTCGCCGCCGGTGGATGCGGGAAGGAAGACCGGCTCCTCCTTCGCGGGCAGTTCTACACCCTCGCCCCCGGCCCGCAGTTCGCGATCGACGAGGCCTCCCGCACCGTCGCCTGCCCGTCGGTCTCCGTCCTCCGGGAGTGCCTTGCCCGGATGCTGAAAGAGGAGGCACGGAGCCGCCTCGCGGCCCTCCCCGATCTTGCGGGATCGGGGCCGGGAAGGATAGCGGTGAAACTCCAGAAGACCCGGTGGGGGAGCTGCTCGACGCTCGGGAACATCAACCTCAACCTCCGCGTGATGGCCCTCCCCGGCACCCTCCGGGAGTACATCGTCGTCCACGAGGCGGCCCACCTCCGCGAACAGAACCACTCAAAAAGGTTCTGGCACCTCGTCGGCGACCACTACCCCGGATACCGGGCGGCCGAGGCCGAACTGCGGCGCTACTGGGTCATCCTGGAACGGAACCGCGTCTGGGGATCGCTCGGGGAGACGGGGTGAGCAGAGATCAGGAGTATCTCCGCCAGAACATCGAGAGTTTCCGCGACTCCGCCCACCGCTCGTCGAGCTGATCGATGATCCCGTTGATCCGCTGCACCTGCTGCCGGATCTTCTCCTTCGTCTCGGCGTCGTCGAGCAGCTCGGCGCGGCCCATGATCGCCTGGAGCGGATTCCGGATATGGTCGGCGAGCAGGGCGAACTGCTCCATGTTCCGCTCGATCTGGCCGTACGCCTTGGATTTCAGGTCCTCGACCTCGCGCTGAGCGGTGATGTCCCGGGCGATGGTGATGATCCGCGCGACCTCGCCGTTGTCGAAGATCGGGATCCGCATCTCCCTGAAGGTCACGTTCCGGTCGCCGAGCCTGAGGGTCCGGTCCGACGTCAGCGGCCGGCCGGTGCGTATCACCCGCTCGTACTGCTGCCGGGCGGCAGGCGGAAGGAACGGGAGGACGGAGAAGAGGTCCCTCCCCACGACGTCCGTCTCAAGGCCGAGCTCCTCGCACCACGCGATGAAGGCATCGTTCGCGAGGAGGAGAGTGAGGCGGGTATCGACGACGGTGACGGCATCGGTGATCGCATCGAGGACGATCTGGTAGAGGTCTTCGGATTCGCGGAAGAGGTACTCGGACTGTTTGCGGTCGAGCGCCCCGGCGATAATCTCGACGGCTGCAGAGAGGAGGGCAACATCCTCGTCTGCGAACCGGCCGTCGCCGGAGTTCCGGTCGAACCCGACAAACCCGACGACCGCTCCCTTCAGCCGGAGAGGGATCATCAGCGTCGCGGTGGCTCCCTGCCGCTTCAGGAGATCGCGTTCCTCCGGGTGCAGCCGCGCGTCCATGCCCGCACCGTCTACAAGCACCGTCTCCCCGTCGCGGATCCGGACGACCCACCACGGGAGAGCGTCTGCGATGAGGTTCTGGAACTCCCCCCGGCGGGGTTTCTGCCCCGGAGCGCACCACTCATGTGTCGTCCCGAGGAGCGTCCCGGACTCGTTGAAGAGGGAGAGGCAGGAGCGGAACGCGCCGCATGCGCGCCCCAGGTCCTCAAGCGAAGCGTCGATTGCCGGATCGATCTCGCGCAGATCGACAAACCGGGCAGGCATCGCGGCAATAGCCTTGTCGAGGCTGCGGTAACGGCCGGGCGCAGCCGCCTTCGCCCCTCCGGCGGCTTCGACGCAGGAGAGGATGAACCAGGTATCGCCGGTCTCCGAGTCGCGGACGGAGGCGATCGAGACCCGGACGTCGAACCGCGCTCCATCGCTCCGCCGGGCGACGACCGTCCCGCTCCACCGTCCGGCCGAGAGAGAGCAGCCGAGACCTTCCGGCCCCTCCCCCCCGGAGAACCAGAGGATCTCGACGGGCATGCCGATCACGCTCTCCCGGTCATGGCCCCACAGGGCAAGCAGCGCATCGTTGGCAACGGTGATCCGCCCCTCCCGGTCGATGATGCAGATCCCGGAGAGCGAGGTCTCTATCATCTCTGACAGCAGCAGGGCGGCAACATCCGGCGTCCCGGCGGCAGGGTCGTCTCGGCAGCCCTGATCGCCTCCCTGTCGTCCCTGGGGTTCACCCGTCGCGAACCACTCCACCAAATGCAGACCCATCCAGATCACCCCGGGCCGGCGTCCCGGATCACGGCGTTCCACCGGTCCGTGCCACCGCGCGCGCTCGCTCCCCCGCTCCCCCATGCCGGGAGAGCCGGTCGGCCAGGATGATCAATCCCCCGTGTCGCATATCATCTTTTCGATCCGACCTGCGGCGGATAGATACCCGTTAGCAGGAAGGTGCGTGGTCCCCGGGCCGGTCAGGCGTTCGGCTCCCACACAAGCGACCGGTTCCGGTACATCATCAGGAGCGCGATGCCGATGAGGAAGAAGACCGCGAGCGAGACCCAGGGCCCGGCCCCGGCCGGGATGAGGCGCGTCACCCAGTCGATGCCGAGGGCGATGGCAAAACTCCCGATGATGCCGCCGATGGTGATGCAGGAGACGACCTCCATCTTCGTCATCCCGAGCATCCTCCCGAGGATGGAACTGACGATGCTCCCCGAACCGTCGAAGGGGAGGGCCACGAAGAGGATGAGGCCGACGAAGTAGAGCCGCTCAAGCCACGGCCGGCGGTCGAGGAACGTCCTGCCCGCGACGACAAATCGCCGGACCCAGGGGCCGATGTAGGGGATGCGCAGGACGAGCGGAAAGTTCCAGGCCATGAAGAGCCCGCCGGCGAAGTCCAGGAACGCCAGGGCAGAGGCGATCAGCCACCAGGGAATGCCGAGGAGGATCGAGGCCGGGATGATCGTCTCCCGGCCGAGCGGCGGGACGACGTAGGCGACCATCATCCCGATGAGGAGGAACCACTGCTCCGCCGGGAGGAGGAACCAGACAGCGGCGAGGAAGGCCCCGCAGAGGAGGAACGGGACCGAGACCTTCGCGAGGCTCGTCGGGGCGTCGACCCCGTCGTCGTCCCATACGCCGGTCAGCCGCATGAACCCCGCCGCCCTCCGGTGCCGGGATCACTCCTCCTCGCCGGCAGGGCCGGGGGGAGGGGAGGAGCACCGGGTCTTTAAGATATGCCCGACGATCGTCGACGAACTCGCAAGCGATCCCGGATACCCGGGGATCCGGACGACGTCCGCGTCAAGCCCGCGGTCCCGGAGCCGCTGCCGGAGCTGCCCCTCGTCGAAGTGCTGGTTGAACCCGAGGGTGATGATATCCGGCTGAATCTTCGTGATCGGGCGGAACATATCCTGCAGGTCGCCGAGGAGCGCATGGTCGACCGGCTTTAACGCCTGGACCATCCGGAGCCGCTGCTCCTCCGGGATGATCGGCCGGGGCTTGTGCCGTACGTTCGCGTCCCGCGCCACGATCACGAAGAGTTCGTCGCCGAGCCGCCGCGACTCCTCAAGGTAGTAGAGGTGGCCGGGGTGGAGGATATCGAACGTCCCCGTCGCGACGATACGGGTCATTCGACCACCTCGAGGTGCACGGGGGTGCCGTCCGCCCGGTAGCACCGCCAGTCCCGCGGACCGTAGGGGTAGCCGACGATGATATGATACCGGCCCACCGTAGGGAAGAAACGCAGGTCCGCCGATGACGGCGAGAGGACGCCGTTCGGGTGGCTGTGGGCGCTGCCGGCCTGGTGGATGTCCAGCGGGAGCATATCGATGAAGAACGAGGCGCTATCCTCCCTGACGACGGTGCCGGGCACCAGGTCGAGGTCGCAGATGATGCCGTCCCTCTCCCGCAGCACCGCAACGAACTCGTCCGGGTGGTGCTCTCTTGCAAGTTCAAAGAGCATTGAAAGCAGATCCCTGCTGATCCCGCATACAGCCATTCTACTGAATGGTAGGGGAGAGGGGGACATAAGTCCTCGCGTTCGG
>DALN01000056.1:0-359 GCA_002499455.1 Methanoculleus sp. UBA77
GAGGAGTTTGCCGCCATCCTGATCTTCGGGGCGGTCTCGCTCGGCTTCCTGCTCGCCTACTTCGCCGTCGCGCTCATGATGTCCACGGCCGCAAAAGAGAGCGGGAACGCGTTGATCTATACGCTCGTGATCTTCTTCGCCGTCTCCTCGCTCCTCCCCATGTTCGGGTCGATGGCCGCAGACGCCTTCGCGGGCGACCCGCCCGAGCCGCCGGAGATGGCGACCATACCGAAGGAAGTCGTACGTACCGCAGGCGAAGGATACTCTGTCAGCACCGCCGCGGTGAATGTGGTGTACGGCGGGCCCGATGACCCGGAGTGGAAGGAGTATGAAGAGGAGATGAATACTTACGTCGAGAA
>DALN01000056.1:400-11034 GCA_002499455.1 Methanoculleus sp. UBA77
CCTACCGTGATGTGCCTGAAGAGACCGAGGGCCTCGCCGATGCCCTCGGCAGGGTCTGGATGAACATAGCCGCGCTCATCGTCTTCCCGTCGGCCTTCTTTGCAGCGACCTACGTGAAGTTCATGCGGATGGATATCAGGTGAGAGCATTGACGCAAAGAACAGGCATATACCTCCTCCTGGCCCTCCTCCTCGCGATGCCGGCCGTCCCCGGAGCGGCGGCAGCGCAGGGTGGGACGATCCAGACCGACCTCCGGTGCGACTTTCCCGGCGAGGTGATCGAGGCAGGCGACACCGCCGTCTTCGATCTTGCGGTCACGAACCGTGGCGATACCGGGACGTGTCTCCTCAACTACTGGACCTACCGGGGCACCGAGGACTGGAAGATCCGGTTCGAGGACGGCGACCGCGAGGTCTACAGGATGCTGATCCCCGCCGGCGAGACGAAGCCCGTCCGTCTTGTGGTCGAGACCTCCGGTCATGCCGCGGTCGGGGAGTACCCCATCCGGGTGGGCATCGGCGAGGGGACAATCTGGGTCTATGTCAGGATCACGAAGACCCACAGCGGTGAGACCGGGACAATCGAGGCCACGGTCGTCGACAAGGAAGGGAACGTCGTGAAAGGTGCCGATATCGGCATCTACGACGGTGACGCCCGGGTAGAGGGGATGCTCTCGACCGCCGAGGGCAAGGTGAGCATCGGCGCCCCGATGGGTACCTACACCGTCAGGGTCACGAAGCCCGGATACCGGGAGTGGGAGAAGAAGGGTGTCGAGGCCCGTATCGGCAGGACGACCGATCTCGGGATCGTCCCGCTCGAGAAGGAGAACTTCTTTGCCGAGATCCGGGTGAAATCCCCCTCCAAGGTGGTGGCGATCGGCACGAATCCGCTGTATGAGATTGTCCTGCAGAACGTCGGAAGAAACGACGATACGTATGCCCTCTCCGTCGAGGGCCTTGCCGAACAGTGGTACGCCCGGTTCAGGGAGAGCCGGGAGGCCGCCGAGGAGGTCTCGGAGATCTATATACCCTCCGGCGAGGAGAAGACCCTCTACCTTGACCTCATACCGCCTTACTCGGTCGACGTCGGAGAATACAACGTCACGGTGATGATCGACTCCGCTGCCCGGCAGTACGAGGAGAACCTGACGCTCCGGCTCCGGGGATCGTACGATCTGCGGACATCCGCGAAGAGTTATCGCCACGAGATCAATCGCGGCGAGACCCTCGTATTCGATATGACGGTTGCGAACGCCGGCACCGGGGGAGCGTTGACGAACGTCGGGATCAACATGAGCGCCCCGGAGGGATGGCGGGTGACCGTCGACCCGGCCTCGGTCGCGAGCCTCGAGCCCGGCGAGCGGGCGACGGTGAAGGTGACGGTGGTCCCGCCAGCGGATATCGTCGCAGGCGAGTACAAGATCGTTGCTGCGGTGAAGAGCGACCAGGCCAGAGGAGACGATGAGTACAGGATCGTCGTCAAGGAGCAGTCCTACGTCGCGGTGCTCGGTCTCCTGGTGATGGCCGGGATCGCCGCGGGGCTCTGGTACATGTTCAGGAAGTACGGCAGGCGGTAAGGCCTGCCCCCGCTCGCTCTTTTTACCCGAACCGTGCTCCGCCCTCCGGCACCAGGATCTCGAACCGGGCGCCCTGCCCCGGCTCGCCTGTCTCCCTGATGCTGATCCCGGTGATCGAGAGAACCTCGCGGGCGAGGAAGAGGCCGAGGCCCGTGTGTCTCCCGTAGCCCCGCTCGAATATCCGCTCCTTCTCTTCGCGGGGGATGCCCACGCCGTTGTCTTCCCAGACAATCCGGGCCCCGCCACCGTCCGGCTCGGCCGTGACCCGGATGGCGGTCACGGTTCCGCCGTGCCGCAACGTGTTGTCGAGGAGGTTGGTAAAGACCGTCGAGAGGAGTGGGTCGGCATAGACGGCAAGCCCTTTCGCGTCGACCGTGATCCCGATCCCGGCCGGCCGCCGGGTTTTTGCCGCGACCATGACCTGGGCCTCGATGCCGAACCACTGCGGGGACCGGACACCGAGGTCCTGGTAATCCCGCGTGAACTCGATCTGTGACTGGATCATCCGTATGGCTGTCCGCTGCTTATCGAGAGTGGTGGCGACTGCCGGATCGAGCGGCATCTCCTGGAGGAGGCCGATGTGGCCGAGCACCACGGTGACCTGGTTCAGGGTGTCGTGCCGCACGATGCTGTTCATCAGGGAGAGTTTCCGGTTGGCCAGGAGGAGCGCCGCCTCGGCCTCCTTCCAGGCATTGATGTCGTGGACGGCATACTCGAACGCGATCAGGCGTCCGTCGTCGGCGTGGACCGGGATCGAGCAGATCTCCAGCCAGGCATAGCGCCCGTCCTTCCGGCGCACCCGGAGGACGACCTGCCGGTCGGCAGGCGGTGCCGGGACCTGCGCCAGGGCCAGGTACATCTCCCGGTCATCGGGATGGACAAGGCTTTTGATGAACTTTGGATCGCCCGTACACTCCTCGGGACGGTAGCCGGTCAGGCGCTCCCAGGACGGGCTGATATACTCGATCGTCCGCGACGATGCAGCTACCCGGATATAGCAGTCGTGCGACCGCTCGACAAGGGTCCTGAACCGCTCCTCGCTCTCACGGAGTCGTTCCTGTGCGCAAATTCGCGAGAAGAGATCCGAGAAGAGGTTGCCGACGACCTCGAGCAATGCGATATCCTCGTCCGACCAGATCCGCTTCTGGAGAGTCGTCTCAAACCCGATAACCCCCAGGACCTCGCCAGCGGTTGCGATCGGCACGAGGATGATCGAACGGACCCCGTAAGCCCGGAGAAATTCTCGTTCCATCGCTTCTTTAGGGAGATCGGCCACGTCGGGGATGCAGACTGTCTTCCGGGCCATGACACGGCCCATGCCCCAGGCGATCACGTCGGCCGGCAGATTCTGCAACGTGTCAATCCGGGGCTCGATCCCTTCCGCGCACCATTCATGGATATTCTCTACGCAGGTAAGGTCACCGTTAAAGCGGAAGACGTAGCTCCGGTCGACATTGAGGAACGACCCGAGCGCCCGGATTGTCTCCTCCAGGGTGTCTTCGAGGTCGGCAGGATCGAGAGCGATGAACCGCGCGGAGATCGAACCCACCAGCCGTTCCAGGTCGACCCGGTGCTGGATCTGCGCCTCCATCCGTTTCACCGCGGTGATATCCCGGAGCGACTCGATCGCTCCGGAGAGTCTCCCCTGCGCGTCGTAGAGCGGTGCCGCCTTCGCCCAAAGGCAGGCCTCCTCACCGTTTTTGGGCGAAGGGATGCGGACTTCGTGGGCGACATTCTCCCCTGCCGTCCGGGAGAGGACGGCTGTCGCGAGCAGCGGGGTGCTCAACCCGACCACCGCCTCGACGATGGTGTCCGTGCCGGACCCGATCATCCGGCTCTTCGGGATCCCGGTCACCGACTCGATCGCCCGGTTCCAGACGACCACTCTCCCCTCGCGATCGAGAACAAATGTCGGGTCGGGGAGGAAGTCGATGATCCCCTGGAGGGTTGCCTGGTGGTCCTCCATCATCCTGCACTGCATCGCAAGCGACTCCTGGCTCGCCATCGCTTCTTCAAACGCAATGGTCATCTCCTCGTGCGCTGCATTCAGCTCGTTCTCGTAGCGTTTCCGATCAGAGATGTCAATCATGGACGTAACAGTGCGGTCCGTCCCCGGAATAGACCCGACCGTCATACGCATATCCCTCTCTCTGCCGTCCCGGTCGACCAGACGGAACTCATAAGTCCCCGGCACCGAGCCCGGGTTCACCCGCCGTTGCCGGTGGTAGCCGGTGAGGCGCTCGATCTCGTCTGCAGCGACAAAGATCGTCCAGGGGCGCTTTCCTTCCACTTCTTCGCGGGAGTATCCCGTAAGACGGGAAAACTCGCTGTTTGCGAGGGCGATCGTCATATCGCTCTCGATGATGGTGGTGGCGGCGCCGGTATGCTCGAAGATGCTCTGATAGAGGTCCCTCGCCTGTTGCACCTCCGTCTCGGCCTGCCGCCGCCGGATCCCCTGGAGGATCATGTTCCGGAGCTCGGCAAACTGGGCGGAGGGGTTGCCGCCTTTCTGGAGGTAGAAGTCTGCACCGTTGTTGATCGCCTCGATGACGACCTCTTCCCGGCCGCGACCGGAGAAGATGATGAACGGTGTTTCCATGCCCTGCTTACGCACCTCTTTTAAGAGGGTGATCCCGTTCATCTCTGGCATCTCGTAGTCGGCAACGACGGCGTCGTATGGGGTTGCCGCAAGCAGATCAAGCGCCTGCAACGGTGACGGCGTCGTCTCAACCCGCAGGTCCCCCGACCGTTCCAGGTAGATCCGGGTCAGCTCGAGGAGAGCCGGTTCATCATCGACGACGAGAATACGGAACATGCGCCTATCCTGTTCTGGAAAGTTAAGCGATATGCACCTTAAATTCTTCTGATCCGGGCCCGGGATATGTTTTCATGAAGATCAATACTCATATACCAGGCTTTAGAGTAATCAGGCCCTCCGGCGCCATCTGAACTACTGCAGAGGGCCGCCCGGGAAATCATTATCGCGCCCTGTCGCCATCATCCGCCGGCATGACCGTCGTCTGCATCGATACGAACCTCTTCCTCGAACTCTATGAGTCAAACGAGAACCCTGAGGAGATATTCTCGGATATCGGGGCGCTCGCGGACCACCTCGTCTTTCCCGACATCATCCTCGACGAGTTCCTCCGCAACCGCGCGCGAGTCCTCGATCGGGTTGCGGATGATATACGGAAGCGGGAGGCCGGTGAGATCCGCCTGCCGGCTCTCATCCGGGAAAACCCGAACGTTGCAGCGCTGCAGCGCGCTGGTGAAGAGTACAACCGGGTGGCCGGAGCCCTCTACAACGATATCCTGAACATGATCGCGGAGCCTTCCGCCGACCCGGTCGCCCGGGCGTTCACCGGCCTCTCCCGTGACCCCGCCGTCCGGGTCTTTCACCGGACGGAAGAACTCATCACGCGGGCTCACCGCCGGAAACTCCTCGGCAATCCCCCAAAAAGCACGGGTACGGATACCATCGGCGACGAGCTCGTCTGGGAGACGCTCCTTGCAAACCTTGCAGAGGACCTGATCCTCGTCACCCGTGACCGGACGTACCGCTACCACACCGCCTACCTCGCGCAGGAGTACCGGGAGCGGACCGGGAGCAGCCTCACGATCACCGACCGGATATCCGATGCCCTGAAACTCATTGGGCTGCCGGCGTCCCCGGCGCTGGCCAGATTCGAGGGCCGGGAAGGAGAGGAAGGGAGATAAGGGGCCGTCACCCGAAGTATGGGAGGACCTTGCGCTTCACCGGCCCTTTGCTCGCGATGGTGCTGTAGGCCCAGCGTGCCACCCTGCCGATGAGGTCCTGCCGGCTCAGTTCCAGGTAGAGGGTGAGCGAGGGGTTGAACTTGGACTTGAAGAGGTTCAAGTTCTCGTTGTTCGCCCCGAGATTCTCCATCTGCTCGTACCCCTCGTTCTTTGCCTGCTGGAGGAGGAGCCACTGCAGGAACTCGTTGCCGGGCATAGCGGTCATCTTCGGGGCTCCCATCCACAGGGTAAAGACCTTGTACTCCTGGGTGGCCTGCACCCCCGTCACCGCACCTTCGGTATCGTAGAGGTAGTAGAGGCCGAGTTCGTCTGGATATGCCCGGAAGAGATCCTCGAAGTAGGCCCGGCTGATCATCGGGACGTTCATATCCGGGTCGCTGAACCGCCCGGCAACCGTGGAGTAGAAGATTGAGATATCTGTACTCTTCTCGAAACGGTAGCCGCTCTTCTCGACTTTCCGGAGTTTGGTCCGGAGGTTGGAGGAGAAGCCGCCCTGGATCTCCTGGAGGGGCGGTTTGAGGTCGATGAGGTACGAGAAGTGAACCCGGGTGTCGTAGCCCTCGCCGAGAAAGCGCCTGATGTCGATGAATCCCGGAATCAGGGTCATGGCGAGATAGTTCGGGGCCAGGGCTGCAAACTCGCCCTCAATGTCCTGTGCAACGTTTGCAAGCATCGACTCCTTTTTGCTCTGTTTTGCGGTCTCGTAGCGGCGGCCCATGATGAACCCGAGATACGGTATCACCGACTGGAGAGGAGGGGGCGAGAGGAGGAGGTTGATCCCGTGCATCTGTTTCTGGAAGAGCGGAAAGACACTGATCAGTTCGTTGCCCTTGAAGATGCCGTAGGGGAGAAACCGAAAGCCAGTGTGCTTCTCCGTGATCTTCATGAAGTCCCATTTGTGGAAGAGGCGGCCGGAGGCGCTCTCGTCTATGAACGCGTCCCATCTCTCTTTATCATCGATGAGTCCTGCAGTAATGCTATCAATCCCCCCAATTCTGGCGTTGGTGCCAGTCCCGGCGGAGTATTCACGATAGTTGATATATACATTTCGTCGAATCGCACCGGCCGTGTTGCGGCATTTATTCTATTAATTGTATACATTGTGATGGATTAAATTCGGTGGAACGGATCTGAGGCTCTCCCCGAGCGGCTGCCGGTAACGGCGACTTTGTGGAATCACAATCTTCAAATCGCCCCGGGCACCACATAACAAGCGTATTCGTCTGCGGACGTGAGAACCTCTATGCGCCGCACTGGAGGACAGACCTGAGATGCTCAGAATCGGGGACTGGAACGATACCGCCGGCAGACTGCGGTCGTCGAGGAGGATGCCCGGGAACCGCTCGTGAGCGCCCGGGTTGTTATCCTCGTGCAGAACCCAGATCTCAGGGTCGTTGCGACCCATGCTACCGTTGGCGATGAGAACGCCGCCAGCGTGGCGATCCTGCCGGTTGAGCGGCAGGAAGACTGCAGCGCGTGCGGAAAGGGCCGGTGCTGAGGAAGAGAAGATGCAGGTAAGAGTAAGGGCGTTTGCCCGGTTGCGGGAAGCCATCGGAGGGGAGCTCACGCTGGAGGTCCCCCGGGATGCGACGATGGGCGGGCTGCTTGCGATGGTCGGTGATGTTTCACAAGAGGCTCGTGAGGCGCTCTTCGAGGAGAGCGGAGAACTCAGGGGGCACGTGATACTGATGCACAACGGCAGCCGCGTGCGGCGTGCGGAGGCCGCGACGCTCACCCTCGCCGAAGGCGACGAGGTCGCGCTCTTCCCGCCGGTAGCGGGCGGGTGAACGGAGGATGTCAGCATGATCAGCGTAACAAGAGACGATTTTGATCTGAACGCCGAGCTTGACCGGGTAAGAAGGCCTGATATGGGCGGCCTGGTCACCTTCCTCGGCGTCGTCAGGAACGACGGCGGCCTTGAGGCTATGGAGCTCGAGGCCTACGAGGAGGTTGCAGTGAAGGAACTCGAGACGATCCGGGACGAAGCATTTAGCAGGTTCCCGATCGGGGCCGTGACGGTCATCCACCGGATAGGACGGCTCCGGGTAGGAGAGAATATCCTTCTCATCATCGTCGGCGCCGGGCACCGGAAAGAGGCGTTCGATGCCTGCGAGTATATCCTCGAACGGATCAAGCAGAGCGTGCCGATCTGGAAGAAGGAGATCGGGAAAGACGGCGAGCGCTGGGTGCCGGGCGAGTCGTCCGGAGGCGATGCATGATCCGGCTGCAGTCCTGCCGTAAAGCCTACGCGAAGGAGACCCAGCGCACGGTTCCCCCTGAAGAGACGCTGGAGCGGGCCCGGGCAAAGCTCCCGACCGCGGGGATCACCCGGATCGCCGATATCACCAGCCTCGACCGGATCGGGATCCCGGTCTTCTCGAGCATCCGCCCGACCGCGGAGGCGGGAGCGATATCGGTCTACAACGGCAAGGGCGCCACCCCGATCGAGGCGGAAGTCTCGGCGATGATGGAGGGGATCGAGCGATACTCGGGCGAGATGGACGGCCGGGAGATCGTCACCGGCCGGTACAGCGAGATCTCGGCCGATAGGAACGCCATCGACCCGGCGGACCTGATCCTCCCCGAGAGGGTCCCGGCTGATCTGGTGGTCCCGTGGGTCGCTGGGTACGACATCGTGCAGGACGAAGAGGTGCTCGTCCCCGCCCACGCGGTCTTCCACCCCCTCCCGGTGACCTGCGGCCGCCTCTTCCGGACAAACACCAACGGGCTTGCTTCTGGGAACACGATCGAGGAGGCGACGTTCCACGCCCTGATGGAGGTGGTCGAGCGCGATGCCTGGTCGCTTGTCGAGGTGACGAAAAAGACCGGACCGCGGATCGAAGGAGTCACGGACGGGCTTGCGGCCGACCTGCTCGCGAAGTTCGCGGCCGCCGGCGTCGAGATCACGCTCCGGGATATCACGAGCGACACCGGGATCCCGACGGTGGCAGCGGTCGCCGACGATGTGGTGCTCAAAGACCCTGCGCTCCTCACCATAGGGATGGGCTCGCATACGAGCGCCCGGATCGCCGTCCTCCGTGCGCTCACCGAGGTCGCCCAGAGCAGGCTGACCCAGATCCACGGCGCCCGGGAGGATACCGATACGGCGGACGTCCGGCGGATGATCGGCTACGAGCGGACGAAGCGGCTGAACCGGCACTGGTTCGCGGAGAACGGTTCGGTCGAGTTTGCGGCCATGCCGTCTTTTGACAGCGACGACTTCCTGACCGACATCGGGTATGTCACCGGCCGGCTCGCGGAGGCCGGGCTCTCGCGGGTGATCGTGGTCGACCTCACCCGGCCGGAGATCGGCATCCCGGTCGTCCGGGTGATCGTGCCCGGCCTCGAGATGTACGCGATGGACCAGGACCGGATGGGAAGGAGGTGCCGTGACGCCCGGAATCGTCGTCTTCCTCGGTCCCAGCTGTGATCTTGCCTCCGCCCGGGCGATCCTCGATGCCGAGTACCGCCCCCCGGCAAAGCGGGGCGATATAGCGGATGCCGCACGAACCGGGGCCCGGATCATCGGGCTCATCGACGGTGTCTTCTTCCAGGACTGCGCCGTCGCCCACCGGGAGGTCCTCGCCGCGCTCCGGGCCGGTGTGCGGGTCGTCGGCGCCTCCAGCATGGGGGCTCTCCGGGCCGCGGAGCTTGACAGCCTCGGGATGGAGGGCGTCGGGGAGGTTTACCGGGCCTACCGGGAAGGGAGGCTCGTCGCCGACGACGAGGTGGCGCTCATCTTCGATCCCGAGACCTTCGTCCCGCTCTCCGAGCCGCTCGTGAACATCCGGGCGACCCTGCAGGAGGCGCTCGCGCGCGGAGTGGTCGGGGCCGATACGGCACGGGGCATCCTCGCTGCGGCACAGGGCCTCTATTTTCCTGAGCGGACCTACGATGCGATCGTCGAGGCCGCGGAAGGGACGGTGCCCCCCGAAGAGCTTGCCCGCTTTCTCGCGTTCGCCGGGGAGCATGCCGTCGACCGGAAGCGCGAGGATGCGCTGTCGGCACTCAGGTACATCCGCGACCTCGCCGACGGCCTGCCGTGAGCGTTGAACCGGCCGGTTCAACGATCCCACTGCAGTCGTCGTAGCAATATATCTCCGGCCGGATTGAGTTCTCTGTAGCGGTGCGGAGTCATTCCCACCGCAGGGGCAGCGCAATACCCGGAACCGGAGCGGCTCTCCCTGCCCGCCGCACACCCGGCACCTGCGGCGGACCCCGGGAAGCGTCCTCCGGCCGGACCACACAGGCATGTACTCAGGCGGCTGCCCGTATACCTGGTGCGGAGAGCGGCAACCCCGCCCCGCCCGGGGTGCCGGCGGGGAGAACATTGAGTGGCTCTCCTACAACCCACCAATCCCGCCCACCAGAATGATCTCCCCGGGAACGGCACACTCCCGGGGTTGTTCTCCTCGACCGTTACCCGGCCCGTTCTTCTGCTGCATGGAGGGCTGTCTCCGCACGTTCTGCCGGCGAACCCCTGTCTTCCAGGCGGATGCCATGAAAGTCATCGCGTAGCAGTCTGGGGGCGTACTTCTCCCGGTCGATCTCTCTCCTCGTACGGAACCCCGGCCGCCGGAAGACCTCAAAGCGGCGGGCACCATCCCTGCGCGACATACTGGAGCAGGAACGGCAAAACGAGGGCCGGCGGGATGAGCCAGCGCCGGTCGCGGAAGATCCCGAGCGCGATCCCTGTCATTCCGGGAAGGGCCGCGTTCGCCTCCAGCGCCCGTTCAACATCCCATTCGCGATCCAGGTCATGGATGCGTCCGGTGATCTCGTCGTCGTTCTGTGCCGCAAGATAGCGGAGACGTGCCCGGAAATCTTCCGGTCCATCAGGGCGTTGATATGGTGCGGCGTGTGCTCCGTTACCCTGTCGGAGCCCATCCCCCAACTCCTGCGACCCCGAACAGACCCGGGGAGTAAGAAGATTGGGGTCTGGCTCAAGAGTTGGGCCGAAGAGCAGGTGGCGGGCATGGTGTGCCGTCACAGTACTTCGCTAAAATATTTGAGACCGCTCCCCGGCGGTCAAACCATCAACTTCCCTTCGCGGCTTCGCGTTCTTCGCGTGAGGCCCTCTGATCGTCTAATACTGAAAACTCACGCGAAGTCGCGAAGAACGCGAAGTTCAGTATCCGGATGCTGTAATCTTACCTTCCTACCTTCCGGACTCGATATTTGACCCTTAGGTCCACCCCACTGTACGTCTTCGTTGCGACCGCGCCATGCCATGCCGGGTGCCAGAATTAGCGAAGTACTGCGTCAGGCGCCGGCACCGGAC
>DALN01000056.1:11079-22905 GCA_002499455.1 Methanoculleus sp. UBA77
GGATCGAGACACAGGCGGGGGTTCCATCGCGCACGGCGCCTGGCCACGTAATTGTAAGAACTTAACCTATTATAATTTTTACCATTTATAACAAAAAAGTGGTTTCGTAGCAAACTACCGCCGGGAACCCGGGGAGAGCTGCTCTGCCAGCCACGCGATACGGTCCCGGCGGGCTGCTTCATCGAGAGAATGGCCCGCGTCGTACCACCTGAGCGTCTTCGGTTCGCTCGCCTGCTCGAAGAACTCCCGGGCCTGCTCCTCCGTGAAGAACTCGTCGCGACGAGCGGCCTGGAAGAAGAGCGGGGTGGGTGCGGCACGGCCGACCCAGACGGCAGGGTCGAGTTCCGCGAGCGTCCGGCGGTAATGCTCGAATTTCTCGCCCTGCAGGTCGGGCAGGTTCACGGCGGCGACGTCGACGAACCTTCCGGTGCCCGCCATCAGGACTGCGGCGCGGAGACGCCGATCGACGCCGGCGAGCACCGCCCCGAAGAGCGCCCCGACACTGTGGCCCACGAACCCGATCCGGTCCGGATCGACGATTGGCTGCGCTACGAGGAGATCTATCCCCCGGCGAAGGTCGATCACCGTCCGGTTATACTCCCGCACGGCCTCCTCGGGATCCGTGACTGCCTGACCCCAGGTTGCTGCCGTATCGGCGGCCCAGGGAGCGTCGACGAGCAGGGAGGCCGCACCCATCCCGGCAAGGGCCACGGCCTCGGCGAGGAACGTGGCGCGGGAACCAAGTCCCGGGTGGAGGAAGAGAATGGCAGCGGAGCGTTTCGACCGGTCAACGTCTGCCGGGGCCACCAGATAGGCCCGAACCCCCCGATCCGGGGCAGACTGGTAGGTCAGGTCGCTGACCGAGATGTCGGTGCCGGCAATCTTGATCGCGGGCGGTCTCTCTGCATCGTAATCAAAGAGCGGGCGCAAATTATCGGCGGTTCGTTCCATAAGACTCCTTCTGCTCTCCTCTCAATCCGCCGGCAGATAAACCTGGCGCCTACGGGGAGAAAGTGATTCTGGCATTCTATACTCTGCTCCGAATGGAAGATTTTTCTACCCGGGCGCCCCTTCCTTCAAGAGGTGATTCTATGGCGATTGACTGGTATCAGGAATTTGTCGACTTAAACCACACCCCGGGCCCGGACGAACTTGTCGCCCTCTACTACTTCGAACCGGCCGAGGGGATCAGCAAGGAGGAAGCGGTGGGGAGGATCGCCTCCGAGAGCTCGACCGGAACCTGGACGACGCTCTTTACCCTTCCGCCCCGGATGCGGGAACTCCAGGCGAAGGCGTTCGAGATCGAGGGGAATTACGTGAAGATCGCCTACCCCCTCGCTCTCTGGGAGGAGGGGAACGCGGCCCAGCTCTTGAGCGGTATCGCCGGGAACGTCTTCGGGATGAAAGCCCTCTCAAACCTCCGGCTGATCGACGCCACACTCCCGGCCGGGTACCTCCGGCACTTCAAGGGACCGGAGTTCGGGATCGAGGGGATCCGGGATATGATGAAGGTCCGGGGGCGGCCGCTCACGGGGGCGGTGCCGAAGCCGAAGGTAGGGTTCACCGCAGAAGAGCATGCCCAGGTCGGCTACGAGACCTGGATGGGCGGGTTCGACTTCGTCAAGGACGACGAGAACCTGACGTCTCTGTCGTTCAACCGCTTCGAGGACCGTGTCCGGGCCATGACGAGGCTGCGCGACAAGGCCGAGCAGGAGACCGGCGACGTGAAGTCCGCGCTCATCAACATCACGGCCGACACGGAGACGATGAAGAAGCGGGCGAAGATGCTTGCGGACCACGGCTGGAACTACGCGATGATCGACGTCGTGGTGGCCGGGACCGCCGCCGTCGCGACCCTCCGGGACTACTGCTCCGACCTCGGCCTTGCCATCCACGCCCACCGGGCGATGCACGCGGCCTTCGACCGGGACGAGAAGCACGGGATAACGATGCAGTTCCTGGCAAAGATCATGCGTCTTATCGGTGTTGCGCAGATCCACACCGGGACCGCGGTAGGAAAACTTGTCGGCACCCGGGCGGAGGCCACCCTGCTTGCGGATGTGCTCCGGGAGAAGCAGACGAAGGCCGTGGAGCATGCAGCCCTCGACCAGGACTGGGGCAAGATCAAGAGCGCGTTCCCGGTCTCGTCGGGCGGTCTCCACCCCGGTCTCGTGCCGGACGTGCTCGATATCTACGGCACGGAGCTCGTCCTCCTCGTCAGCGGCGGCATCCACGGCCACCCGAAGGGTACGCGGGCGGGCGCGATGGCCACGATGCAGGCGATCGAGGCCTGGAAGGACGGGGAGACGCTCGACGAGAAGGCGAAGAAGGCTCCCGAACTCGAGGAAGCCCTCAAGAAGTGGGGCTACTATAAGCCCAAATAATCATTTTTCTGCCGCGGCCGTGCGCGGGCTCCTTACGGGGCATATCTGGGCCGCCGGGCCGCTCCGGGTAAGCGACCGCGAGAGTTTCATGAGCCCCGCCCGGAACTCATTAACATACTCCTGCATCGAGAGGCTGCCCTCCGGGAACGGACAGTCGATATCGTAGAGCCGCTCGATCATCGGGTCGGAGGGGAGCAGGTCGACGGCGATCCCCGTCTCCTCTGAGGCCTCCACCATCGCCTTCCGGAACGGCCCGATGCAGTAGGCGAGCCTGTGGCGGTAGGTCTCCCGGGTCTTCTCGAGATACCCTTTCAGCCGGTAGACCTCGATCCGGTGGAAATCCCGCCGGATCCGTTCATCCGTGGTCTTGCCGAGCATGTAGTGGTAGTTCCTGTAGGGGTACATGCATTCGAGCTCGGCGGGAACGGTCCCGCAGGTGCCGAATATGACTATATGATAGTCCGCAGGGTCGAGGACTTCGTCGATGATCCGCCTGAAGAGCTTGTGGCTCGGGCTCTGGCTGTAGGGTTTCCGCACGGCGCAGGGGAGGAAGAGCCCGAGCTCCCGTGGTGCTACGGCGTAATCGTCGATGATAAACCGGTACGCGTCCTCAAACTCCTTCCGGTAGAACGGGGGGTCGAATATCTCGATCTCGTTCCCGTGCCGGTCCTGCACGACCTCGACGACCCGCCGGGGGGCACCTGCACTCCTCGCCTGCACTATCCGATCCTCCTGTATGAAAAAGGGTTCGCCTGTGATGTATACTGATTGGGCCCCAAATAGCAAAAATCTGACCCCCGCGAGATCCGGGGGGTGAATCAGGCCGCCCGGAACCTGATGGAATGAGAGTGCCGTGTTCAAGAGAGTTGCGGTGCCCGTGTGGCCTCCGGGCCCCTCAGTTCCGGTCTCCTGTCAGAAAAAAGCAAAACGAATAAATGCTAAACAGTAAATATACCTGTTGTTCTTAACTTCCCGAACAAAATGATCGACCGGCTCGCCGGGCCGGAACAACAAAGGAGAGATAATCCATGAATTCCGAAGATTTCCAGAAGATCATTGCAAACGCTATCGACAGCGAAGTCGAGTCGTACACCTTCTACAAGTCGGTGTCCGAACGCGCGAAGGATGCAAACCTCAAGAGCCTCTTCCTTGAACTCGCAGAGGACGAGAAGAACCACCGGGAGTACCTCCAGAACGTTCTGCTCAGCGGCGCAAAGGCGCTGCAGTTTAAAGCGGTCAGCGACTACAAGGTCACCGATGCGATAGAGGAGCCTGTACTCTCGGCCGATATGAAGCCGCTCGAAGGCCTGCTTCTGGCCGTCAAGAAAGAGCTGCATGCCGCGCAGATGTACACCCGGCTTGCCGGTGCCAGCGCGAACCTGGAGCAGAAGATGGTCTTTGAGCAGCTCGCAAACATGGAGAAGGGGCACAAGGCCCGGCTCGAAGAGATCTACACAAATATGGCATATCCCGAGGCGTGGTAATCACCGCCACCCTCAAAACTCTTTCCTCACATCAGCACTTCTTGCGGGACGGTTTATCATCCGTCCCGTGTGGCGACAGATACGCCTGGCCCCGCATATCTGTTCATTTCTATCGGCGGGAGCAGAGCTGTTGCGGTCTCTCCGGGTTTCTTGGCAGGAACGTCTCGTCCCGGATAATGCGGCGAACACTATATATGCCACTGCACGTATGCACTGGAGCACCGTAATTCTGCGGGAAAAACGGCAAGGGGACCCGACAGGGAAAGGCAGCCGCTCATGCACGCGGGACGACCCTGCCGTTCCCTGCCGCTCCGGGGGTATGCCGGTATGCAGAGCGTGATAACGAGACGGAAGAAGACCATCCGGGATATCGACGTGAGGGGTAAGCGGGTGCTCGTCCGCGCCGATTTCAACGTGCCGCTCAATGAAGACGGCGCAATCGCCGACGACACCCGCATCCGGGCCAGTCTGCCGACGATACGCTACCTCTGCGAGCGGGACGCCCGGGTCATCCTCTGCTCCCACCTCGACCGGCCGAAAGGGGTGGTTGAGGAGCGGCTGCGCCTTGCCCTCGTGGCAAACCGGCTCTCCCTCCTCCTTGACCGGCCGGTCGCCGCACTTCAGGACTGTATCGGACCGGAGGTGGAGAGCGCGGTCGCGGCCATGAGCGGCGGGGATATCGTCCTCCTCGAGAACCTCCGGTTCCACCCGGAGGAGAAGGCGGACGACCCGGCCTTTGCGGAGCAACTTGCCGGCCTCGCGGAGATCTACGTCAATGACGCCTTCGGGGCCTCTCACCGGGCCCATGCATCGGTCGTGGGCGTTCCCGGACACCTGCCGGCGGTGGCCGGGCTCCTGCTCGAAAAGGAGGTTGAAGCCTTTACGCACATCCTGCAGCGCCCTGAGCGGCCGTTTGCCGCCGTGATCGGCGGGGCCAAGGTGAGCGACAAACTGGAGGTGCTCGAGAACATCATCTCCCGCGTGGACCTCCTCCTCATCGGGGGCGGCATGGCTGCGACGTTCCTTGCGGCCCGGGGGTATGGGACCGGAGGGTCGCGTGTCGAGACCGACCGCCTGGACGCCGTCAGAACACTTGAGGCAACGGCGGCGGACCGGGGCGTTCGTCTCCTCCTGCCCCGTGACGTTATCGTCGCGGAGAGGCTGGAACCGGGTTCGGCGGTGCAGGTCGTGCCTGCCGCGGAGATCCCGGAAGACCGCGTCATTGCCGATATCGGGCCCGGTGCTGCCGACGAGTTCTGCCGCGAGCTGAGCAGGTGCCGGACCGTCGTCTGGAACGGGCCGATGGGCGTCTTCGAGGTCCCGGAGTTTGCGGAGGGGACGCGCCGGATCGCCGCGGCGCTCGCCAACCTCGACGGCACGACGGTCATCGGCGGGGGATCGACGACGGATGCGGTGGTGCGGTTCGGGCTTGCCGACCGGATGACTCACGTCTCGACGGGGGGCGGCGCCGCGCTCACGATGCTTGCGGGAAGACCGCTCCCCGGTGTGGAGGTGCTCGACGACGTGGGGGAGGTATGAGACGGATCGGCATCCTGACGAGCGGCGGCGACGCGCCGGGGATGAACGCCTGCATCAGGGCGGCGGTGCGCACCGCGCTCGCCCACGACCTTACCATCCTCGGGATACGCCGGGGGTATACCGGGCTCATCGCCGGCGATGCGGTGCCGCTCGAGCGCCCGGCGATCCGGAACACCATCCACCAGGGCGGCACGATCCTCGAGACCTCCCGGAACCCTGAATTCTACACGAAGGAAGGAAGGCTCAGGGCGGCAGCGGCCATCCAGGAGATGGATCTTGACGGCCTCGTCCTGATCGGGGGCGAGGGGACGTTCCACGGCGCAAGCCTGCTTGCCGCCGAGACGGACCCGGCGGCGCTCGTCGGCGTGCCGGGGAGCATCGACAACGATGTTTACGGGACCGACTACTGTATCGGTTTCGATACGGCGGCGAACTGTGCGGTCGAGGCGATCGACCGTATCCGCGACACGGCCCGGTCCCACGAGCGCCTCTTCTTCATCGAGGTGATGGGACGGACGGCGGGGTTCCTGGCGCTCGAGAGCGGTATCGCCGGCGGCGCCGAGGAACTGGTCATCCCGGAGGAGGAACTCTCGATCGACCGGATAAGCGAGCGCATACGCGAGGGGTTCACCATCGGGAAGAAGAGCGCGATCGTGGTGGTGGCGGAGGGGAAGACACCGGGCATCTCGTTTGAGATCGCCCGGGAGGTTGGCGAACGGCTCAGTTTTGAGGCCCGCGTCGTCGTCCTCGGCCATCTCCAGCGGGGTGGACCCCCGACGATGCGCGACCGGGTGCTGGGGAGCCTTCTCGGCGCCGCGGCCGTCGAGGCGCTGCTTGAAGGCCGGAGCGGGTGTATGGTAGGGGAGATCGGGGGTGACCTCGTGTGCACGCCGCTTGATGAGACCTGGCGGAAGAAGAAGCCGCTCGATGAGAACCTGCGGCGGATATTCACGTTTCTCTCGGAATAGGCGGGGTACGGTGCCGGAAGTTCCCGCTCCCACCAAAAAGGGTAGGACGTTGGAAGCTACCCGGGTGAATGGCGCGGATGCATTCCGCGATGTCGCGTGGACCTCATCTGTCCATGACGGCAACCAGTCTCCCTCTTACCCCGCCCTGTTTGAGTTTTTCGAGGCCTGCCGGGATATCATCGAATCCGATCTCGGTGACGTCCGGTTTGAGGTCGCCTGATGCCATCATCTGGTAGACGCTGGCGATATCGTCGACGTTGCCGCCCTGGCTGCCGACGATTGTGACCTCTTTCGTGATCAGGGGCATCGTGTTGAGGGTGGTCTCCAGTTTTGCCATGCCGACCAGAACCACACGCCCATTGACCCCGACCGCTTCCAGGGCGTCCGCAGTTGTCTTGCCGGCCCCGGCAAAGTCGACGATAACATCCAGATTGTGGTGCTCGGCGACCTCACCGATCGTCGGGTATGCGGCCTTGCACCCGAGCTTCAAGGCCTCTTCCCGCGCTGCGGGACTCCTGGAGGCCGCATATACGTTGGCGCCCTTGAGAACGGCGACCCGGGCGCCGATCTGGCCCAGGCCTCCGATGCCGATGATACCCATGTTTATACCCGGCCTGGCACCCCCCGCCACGACCACTGCATGGTGGGAGGTCATCCCCGCATCGGTAGCGGCGGCAGCATAGGTAAATGAGACGTTATCGGGAACCGGGACCAGCATCTCGGCCGGAGCGGTCGACTTCGTGGCGTAACCGCCGTCCCGGCCGTATCCCCCGCCGTACCCGTCTTTGGTAGGCATGGGGCAGACGCCGACTCGATCTCCCACGTTATATCCGGTGACGCCTTCGCCGACCTCGGTGATGACGCCGGCATACTCGTGACCGATGATGAGCGGATACTTCATCAGCGCCAGCCACTTCTCATCCTCCATTGCGCCGACGTCCGAGTGGCAGAGCCCGCAGGCCTTCACATCGAGCGCTACGTAACCGGGTTTCGCAACCGGATCAGGTTTTTCAACAAGTCTCAGCGGTTTATGAGTGTAGGTAAATTCCCATCCTTTCATCATGCTAATACTCTCCTGGTTTCAACTCCACATCCTCTTCGGACGTGCAGTCTCGCGATCCAGCATCTACAATCACAATCCCGTCCAGATATCCGGTCATCCCATGACGTTTCCCCGGCGGCCGGGTTCAAGCGAAGATGCTGACCGCCCCTGCCGTCACCGGGGCGCAGGGTCAAGCCCGTGCGCCCGCCCGGCAGGGTGTGTTCGTCTAATCTGCCTCACCATGCAGACCAGCTGGCATCCGCCGGGATGGCAGCCGTCTATCGAGTCCGGGATGCACGCGGTTCGCGGCCATCAGGCGGCAGGGATTCAAAAACCCCGGAGGTTTCGAGTTGGAATGTCGGGAAGAGAGATACCTCTCCCGATAGAGTGTTTTTGACGGCCTCTAGTTGGTAACTATCTTTCATGATCCTTAAATGTTGCCGTGCTGCCAAAAAACCGCATCTGCCGCAAATTCAATAAAGGTAGCCGGAATGAGATGGGATACCGGATAATCGCGCGGTCTGCAGGCATACCGGTTATCCGGCACTCAGTTGGAGCGATGAGTTCTTTTTTAAGTGCACCATCTGGCTCTATAAGATCGTACACCGTTCAGGATGGCAGAGCGCTGGCCGGGTTGCTGCCGGAGAGAGGGGTGAGGGGGAGTTTGGGGCGTCTTCGGGCACCGTCCAGCTGCCGGGCCCCAGAGGATGAGATGCATAACCATGCTTGCGGAAGAAATTCAACCGGAGGGGAGACCAGGGATTCGATCGCAGATCATTCCCGGTCCTGGCATCTCTCGGTGCGCGCCCCATGACGGCATGGCAGGTTCTCATCGCAGCGTGCCGTCCCTGCCGTTCTGGAAGAACAACCATGGCGATAGGTAATAAAGGAGCCGGAGCGCCGGGATCGAAGGAAAAAAGAGTTAAATGGACTTCTCCCAGCCCTGGCCCATATCGATGAGGGGCCGCACCTCCGTTACCTCGAACGTCACCGAGGCGTGGATCATCGCCGCCGCCGCCTCGCCCGCGGCCTCAGCGATCTTTCGCCGGTAAGCATCGAGCGTCTCTCCGGAGGTCGCGTAGTTCTTCATCTTCAGGTAGACCCGGAGCCCCTTCCAGTCCGCAAGCGTCGCCCCCTGCTCCATGATCGTGAAGACGGCATTGGGATTATCCTGCAGGTAGGCAAACGTGCGGTTATTCCCGAGCCCCATCACGACGGTCTTCTCGTCGACCATCATCGGCGACCCGAAGACCGCCGCATCGATCTTGCCTTCTTTGTTCGCGGTGCTGAGCACGCCGATCCTCGGCTGCTTGTTGAAGTAGTCCATCAGTTTTGATGCCATGATACTTTCCTCCGATGATACCGGAATTATCGCCTCTGCTTAAAAAGGGTATGGGTAACGGGCTCTTCGGGGAGGAGGGGTTGCAGGAGCCGCCTCACACCGCCAGATACTCTCCCGGAGCGAGGCTGGTGGCGAGCATCACCATGTTGATCTCCCGGTGCCCGGTCCAGGTGCCGACTTTCTGGTTGGTATTGTCCATCCAGAACCGCTCGATCGCGTCTGCGAGCGGCAGGTACCGGATGAGGGCGTTCGCCCGTCCCGATAGTCCCGGTCTCTCCCGGAGATGCCTCACGAGTTCCCCTGTCCCGCGGAGCCCGATCGAGAGGCCAAGTTCCCGGAAGGCGAGGCGGTATTCCGCGGAGTGCCGGAGGGTCCCGCCCCGCGTGAAGGCGGCGAGGCCCGCGAGAGCCGCGTCGAGGACGGGGGCCAGCAGATCTTCGCAGGCAAACCCGCCCTGGTCTATCAACTGCGCCATTCTCCCGGCGTCGAAGAGGAGGCCGCCGATGCCGAGCGGGTCGTCCGTGACGAGGCTCCCGTCCCGGCAGATGCGGGCCAGATCGGCGATCTCGGCTGTAAGCCCGGCTTCCCCTACCGCCATCGCGAGCTCGCTGTATGTGACAAGCCCGTCGAGCGGGTCGTGCTGGCCCATGGCAGGGACGAGCGGCCGTGAGAGGTCGATGCTCATCTTCCAGTACATTCTCTTCCTGCCGCCGGGGGTGGGGGTGTAGGTGAACGCGGCGTGGGCAGCCCGAGCAAGCTCCACCGCCCACCGGGTATACGTCGCGTCGGCGGTGATCCTGCCCACCCGGCTGAGCGCGTGCATCCACTTTGTGAGATAATGATAATACTGGCCGTCCCGCTCCCACTCGAGCCGCTCGTCAAACGGCTCATCGAGTCGGCGTTCGGGAAGCGGTTTACCGATCCGGAGCCCGCCCCTGGTCGGATGCGCCTCCCCCTCCTCTTCGGGTAAGCCGCTGATCCAGCCCGTGCGAGAGTCGTCGTCGCGGTGCCGGCCGAGGGTGTGATGTACCTGGTCGACGAGGCGGAGGGCGAGGTCGCGGTAGGCCGCGTCGCCGGTCCGGCGGAAGAGTTCGAGGTAGTTGCAGACTGCGTAGGCGTCCGTCCAGAGGTAACGCCGCGGGCGAGTCTGGGGTGGGTCAAGCCCGGTCAGGCCGGCGAACTCCGCCATGAGATCGCGGGCGGCTGGAGTGTTCGTGTCATCTGTCATCTCTCCCTTCCTGGGGATGGGACGCCCGGCAGGGGTACTGCCCGCCACCCGGCATAACCTTTTCCAGGAGACCATGGTCCTGCGTCAAAGTCTCGGCGCCGCCGCGCGGACGGCTCTCTGAGACCAATCTTTCCCTTTACGGCGCACCCTTCGTGTTCCTGTTCCGACACAACATGCTCCGGCTGTCTCCGGGCCGCCGGGAGGTGTCAATCGCTGATCAGAGTATATCCGCCGGTAGACTCCCTATTCAACAAAATTGGCTTGATTACCTGTTAAATACTCACAATCGCCCGGAAGATCGATTCGATGCCAGAAATAACATATATAAATAGCCGGCGGGCATCATCAACTATGAGCTGCCGACGATCAGTAGAACTCTGTCTCCTGCTTCTCACCGGATTAGGGCTTTTCTTCGTCCTTTCCGGCCACGCGGCTGCGACGGGAGCAACCCACCCGTTCACCGCCGAGGATCTCGTCATGATGAAACGCATCGGGGGAACCGCCACCTCCCCCGATGGTCAGTGGATCGTCTTTCCTCTCTCGACCGCCGACCTCGATGCGAACAGACGGCTGAGCAGCCTCTGGATCGTCCGACCGGACGGTTCGGGCCTGCGCCAGCTGACGGCCCCGCCCGGGGACGATTCGGATCTCTGCTGGTCGGCGGACGGCCGGACCGTCTACTACCTCTCGACCCGCTCGGGCACCTCGCAGGTCTGGAAGATAGACCCGGAGAACGGGAAGCCTGTTCAGGTGACGGACACACCTCTCGATATCTCCAACCTGAAGATCTCTCCGGACGGGAGGAGCCTTGCCTTCACGATGGAGATCTTCCCCGGCACGTCTGTCGAGGAGACCGCCTCATGTCTCAGCGAGATCAGTAAGCAGAACATATCGGCAATGGTGTACACCGAGCTCCCGGTCCGGCACTGGGATACCTGGTCGACCGGGCTCCGGAGCCACATCTTCGTGATGCCGCTTGCAACCGGGAGACCCGTGGACGTCATGAACGCGATGGACGCCGACAGTCCGTCAAAGCCCTTCGGCGGGCCGGAGGAGTTCACCTTCACCCCCGATGGTTCGGGAGTGGTCTTTTGCGCCAACGACAAAGGGCGAGAAGAGGCATGGCTCCTGAACTTCAACCTCTACCTCGCGCCGGCGGACGGGTCCGGCCTGCCGGTCAACCTCACCCCCGAAAACCTGGCCCGGGACACCATGCCGGTCTTCTCGCCCGACGGGACCAGGCTCGCCTACCTTGCCATGACGCATCCGGGATACGAGGCGGACCGGTACGAGATCCGGCTCCGCTCGTGGCCCGACGGGGAAGAGACCGTGCTCGCGAAGGAGTGGGACCGGTCACCCACCTCGATTCTCTGGTCACGGGACGGGAAGACCCTCTATGCAACCGCCCCCAACCTCGGGCAGCACTCGCTCTTTGCGATCGATACGGCCACAGGGGAGGTCCGCACTCTGGTTGAAGAGGGCTCCGTCTCCCCGATGGAGGTTGTCGGAGACCTGATCATCTACGGTCATGCAACCATCACCGCCCCGCCCGATCTCTATGCTCTGGACCCTGCCGAAAACCGGACGTGGCGCATCACGGAGATCAACCAAGACCGGACATCGACCGTTCGCATGGGCGAGTACGAACAGTTCTCGTTCCCCGGCTGGAATAACGAGACCGTGTACGGCTACATCGTAAAGCCGGCGGACTTCGATGCATCGAAACGCTACCCGGTTGCGCTGCTGATCCACGGGGGGCCGCAGGATTGGCTTGGAAACAGGTTCCACTACCGCTACAACCCCCAGCCCTATGCAGGCAGGGGGTATGCCGTGATCATG
>DALN01000040.1:0-6823 GCA_002499455.1 Methanoculleus sp. UBA77
GTGCTGCTTCCACCAGTAGACGTCCGTCTTGTCGCCGAACGTACAGATCATCACCGCGCCGCTGCCGAAGGCCGGGTCGACCACGGCGTCCTCGATCACCGGCACCTGGTGGCCGAAGATCGGGACCGTGAGTCTCTTACCCTTCTGCCCGCGGTAGCGCTCGTCCTCGGGGTGGACCGCCACGGCAACGCAGGCCGCAAGGAGTTCAGGCCGGGTGGTGGCGATCTCGATGCCGTCGAAGTCGAAGTAGTTGAGTTTGGTCGTCCGGGGAGCGTAGTTGACCTCGGCAAACGCGATGGCCGTCTCGCACCGGGTGCAGAAGTTCACGGGATGCTCGCTCTGGTAGATGTCGCCGGCCTTGAGCATCTTCAGGAACGATGCCTGGGTCTTCCGGTAATACTCCGGGAGCATGGTGATGTATTCGTGGCTCCAGTCGGTCGAGAAGCCGAGCCGCCGCATGGTCGTCCGCATCTTCTCGATGTTTCCGATCGTGAGGTCGCGGCACATCTCCCGGAACTTCTCCCGCGGCACATCATTCTTTGTGATCCCGTAGGTCTCCTCGACCTTCACCTCGGTGGGGAGGCCGTGGCAGTCCCACCCCTGCGGGAACATGACGTTGTAGCCGCGCATGCGTTTGTACCGCGCGATGAAGTCGATATAGCACCAGTTTAAGGCGTTGCCGATATGGAAGTTGCCGGTGGGGTAGGGCGGCGGCGTATCGATGATGAACCGGGGTTTCTCCGAGTCGGGATTGAAATAATTATCCTCATCCCGCCAGGTGCTCTGCCAGCGCCTCTCCACTTCTTCAATATCGTAGTTTTTGGGTAGTTGATGTGACGGCGACATTTTCAGCGTACGATCTCTCTCTTTCCAGTGAAATATATTGTTCGACGGGACTTTCCGGCTACCGGATGCGCCGGGCCGCACAGGGGCAGCGTGGCCCGGAGACGGCGCCGGCCGGGACATTCTCCGGCAGACGCGGCGGAGACGGGCGGTAATCCGATCCTAAAGGCTTTCTCCATGCAGCACCAATGGTCTATGAATGGATAAGCCGCAGGGGTTGGTTCTGGCATCGGCGCTCACCCTCGCCTTTATAGCGCTCGCCCCCCTGCTCCAGCCCCCATGGCTGCTCACCATGCTCCTCATCCCCTTCTCGCTCGTCCTCTTTCTCATACGGGATACCCGGTATGTGTCGATCTCCATCCTCGCCCTCGCGGCGCTCTACGGCCTGGGCTGGCTCTCGACGTTCGTCTTCACCTGCACGCTCGGTATCGTCGTGATCGGCGAGGTCGCGTTCCGCCTCACAGGGGCGAGACAGATCTCGTATCTTCACCACCTGATCGCCGCTATCGGGGTCTCGCTTGCCGTGATGCTCTATCTCCAGTATAGCGCGCCGCTCGTCGTCGTGATGGGCGTGGTCGTGGCGGTGCTGCTCCGTGCGGCCCTCCGGGGACGGGACGATGCGCTGATGATCGAGGCGCTCGGGGTGGCGATGACCATGTTCCTCTTTGAGGAGATCGACTTCGAGGTGGAACTGACCATCCTCGCCGCTGCGGCCGCGATAGCCTTCGGGTTCGGCTACTCCTCCTACCGGCTCCGGGTTGCCGACGTCAGCGGCCTCTTCTCGGGCGCGATGATCGGCATCATCCTGATCGTCTTTGCGGACGTCAGGTGGTTCCTGATCATGCTCACCTTCTTCATCATCGGTGCCGGGGCCACCCGCTACCGCTACACCGAGAAGGAGCAGCTCGGCGTCGCCCAGGAGCACGGCGGCGTGCGCGGCTACTTCAACGTCTTTGCAAACGGCCTGGTTGCGACCGCCGCGGCCATCCTCTACGGCGTGACCGGCCAGACAGCCTTTATCGCGCTCTTCATGGGGAGCGTCGCCTCCGCCGCCGCCGATACCGCCGCAAGCGAGATCGGGGTCACCGGAAAGACTCCCTACCTGATCACGACGCTCCGGCCGGTGCCGCGGGGGACGAACGGCGGGGTGACCCTCCGGGGCGAGGCGGCGGCCATCATCGCATCCGTTCTGGTCGCCGCCGCCGCATGGGCAATGGGCGTCGCCGATCCCTGGATGGTCGTCGTCACGATCGTCGCCGGCTTCGTCGGCACCAACGTCGACAGCCTGGTCGGTGCGACGCTCGAGAACAGCGGCAGGATCGGGAACTCCGGCACGAACCTTACGGCCACGTTCTTCGGCGGGATCGCCGGGATGGGGCTCTATATGCTGATATAAGGGGCGCTTTCGCAACAGGCTCCGCACCTGGAGACTATTGGTATACTTTTTTGGGCAGGAGCACTGGACGGAGCAGCCGCCGTATAAGTGCGATTCCCCCGATGGATAGGGAGTCTAAGCATCAGGCAGGTGCGGGCGTGACCGTCCGGAGAAGAACTGATTGCAGACGCGGGTCGCCCGAACAAAAAGGATGTGGTGCCTGCTCAGACACCATCAAGAGTACTTATACCAGCGGCCCTTCTCGTCGTACTCGCCCTGCATCGTGGGAGCGCCGCTGCCGCCGGCAGAGTGGTTCCTGAAGAAACTCGCCTTGTAGGCGTAGAGGAAGGTCGAGTAGAGGACGATCACAAAGCCGTAGACAACCGCCGTGATCCAGATCCCTTCCGTCCCGATGAGGGCGAGGATATCCTCCGGCATAACGACCTGGAGTTCCTCCGGCGTCATCAGGGTGAGCGGTTCGAGCTTCTCCACGAGCAGTGCCGTCCAGGCAAAGATGCCCGCAAGGAAGAGCACCATGAGGATGACGATGTTTGCCAGGTAGAAGACGAGGGTCCGGCCGAAGTTGTTCATGACAAACTCGATGCTCCGCCGGATCGACTCAAAGACGTTCGTCTCTTCAAAGACCGCCACGGTGTCGTAGAAGAACGTGAAGAAGGCGATCGAGAGGGCGACCCCGAAGATGAGCGGGCTCGCGCCTGCTGCGACACCGGCACCGAGGAGCGCGAGCGGGACGACGAGCAGGATGACCGTCAGGAGGACCACGAACGAGATGAGCAGCGCGGGGAGCAGTATCCGGAAGTAGTGGGTGCGGCCGGACCGGGCGAACTCGTCGATCGAGAAGTTCTCCGCCCGGATCATGCCGTAGACTCCGCCGGCCAGGAACGGCATCACGAGGAGCTGCAGGAATGCCAACGGCTGCGCGTAGAATGCCCCGCCTGCGACGGGGACGACGATAGCGAGGATGGCAAGGGCACCCATGACGAGGCCGGCCAGCCAGAGGATGGGATGCTGCCGGAGGAGCGCGGCGGCACCGGTGATCGATTCGAACGTCATGGTCACCGGACTCTCGGCATCGCCACGATCTCGCGGACCTGGAGGTCAAAGAACGATGCAGTGTGCGCCGGCCGGATGACGCAGACGGTATCGGCACCTGTTGCGGTGCCGCCCACCGCGATCACCTCTTCGTCGACGCCGACCACACCCTGGTCCGCCGCGATGAGGACGCACTCCACCGCGACCTTCAGGCCGATCGCAACGATCCGCCGCAGCGCCTCGGCGATCGCCTCGGTCCGGGAACTCCCCCCAAGCCTCGGCGAGCGGGATATCGCCCGCTCAAGCCCGGAGAGCGCATGCGTACCGGTGACGATCTTCGCCCCCGCCTCCCGGAGAGTCGCGGCCGCCTCCGGCGAGAACTCCCACTCGCCTGGCCGCGTGAACCCGACCACATGGGTGACGACGATCAGTTCAAGGTCCGTTCCCTTCATGGCATCGAGGAACGCAAGCGCCGTCCGGCCGCCTGTACTCGCGACCACGATCTTCGCAAGACCGAGCTCCTGCGCCCGCTCGACGGCGAACCGGGCGGCGTCGGGAGTGTTCTCGGCGCCCGGGGCGTCGAAATAATAGGTCTTTCTGGTTACGAAGCCCATGCAATCATGTTGTTTTCGCTCCTAATTGAATCCCCCGTTCCGGCAGGCACCGGAGAAAGAAGGAGATAAATGGTGAATGGCCCAAACACTACTCTCAACTGAACGGTGCAATAAGGAGTTCTCATGATCACACTGGCCATTGCAGGAAAACCCAACTGCGGGAAATCGACGTTCTTCAGGGCAGCGACCCTGGCCCAGGCGGAGATTGCCAACTACCCGTTCACGACGATCGACGCCAACCATGGCGTCGCATACGTCAGGACAACCTGTCCCTGCCGGGAGATGAACGTCCCGTGCGAGAACTGCCGGGATGGGAGCCGGTTTGTCCCAGTAGGCCTGATCGACGTCGCCGGGCTCGTTCCTGAGGCGCACACGGGGAGAGGGCTCGGGAACCAGTTCCTCGACAACCTCCGGCAGGCGGACGCGATCCTCCAGATCGTCGATGCGAGCGGCGCGACGGACGCCGAGGGGAACCCGATCGATATCGGTTCGCGCGATCCCGTAAAGGATATCGAGTTCCTCCAGTACGAGATGTCGATGTGGATGTACGGTATCCTCTCGCGGAACTGGGCGAAGCTCGTGCGGCAGGCTCAGGCGAAGGACTTCTCGCTCGCGGCTGCAATAGCGGAGGTCTTCGCCGGCCTCGGAGTGACCTACGAGCATGTCCGG
The DNA here is from genome assembly GCA_002499455.1 of Methanoculleus sp. UBA77. GTDB lineage: Archaea > Halobacteriota > Methanomicrobia > Methanomicrobiales > Methanoculleaceae > Methanoculleus. The sequence continues at coordinate 4,555 of DALN01000040.1, forward strand.
GACGCCACGGATGCGGTCGGGATAGAACTCCGGACCGCCGGGGAGGAGGACCTGATCCGGTTCTGCCGGGAACTGATGCTCGCGAGCAAACCGATGCTGATCGTCGGGAACAAGGCCGACCAGGCCCCGAAGGAGTGCCTCGATAGGCTTGCAGAGCACGATGTCATCTTCGCGAGCGCGGCAGGAGAACTCGCCATCCGCATGGCTGCTGAAGGAAAGTTCATCCGCTACCTCCCCGGCGACGAGAGTTTCACCGTAAGCCCTGAAGCGAAGCTCAGCGCCGCGCAGCGCGCCGGGCTACAGAAGGTCGCGGACTTCATGCAGGCGTTCGGCGGCACCGGCGTCCAGAAGGCGCTCGACACCGCGGTCTTCGACCTCCTTGACCGGATCGTCGTCTACCCTGTCGAAGACGAGCACAAACTCACCGACGGGAAGGGCAGGGTGCTCCCCGACGCGTTCCTGATGAAACGCGGATCGACTCCCCGCGACCTTGCCTTCCAGGTCCACACCGATATCGGCGAAGGGTTCCTGTATGCCATCGATGCAAAGACCGGGATGCGGGTCAAGGATACCCACGAACTGAAGAACGGCGACATCATCAAGATCGTCAGCGTCCGGAAATGAGCCCGGTGGGCGACCGCTTCCCCGCCGGACGGAGCACGGCGGGCAGGCGTCCCCGGACTGCCGGAGCGATATCGACAGATTTTAATACTGAATCGGAAAATACTCGATCACCATGAGCGGCGAGGTCTACCAGGCGCAGGTCCTCCGGAACTTCTTCGAGACGATCACCGGACCGGACCGGAACCTGACCCGGATCTACATGTGCGTTATGAGCCTCGCCAAGCTCCGCATGGAATCCCCCGATCGGATGGCGTTCCTCGTGGACCAGCTCCGCAAATCCAAACAGAAGCGGGAACTCTCGATCGATATTCTCGACTATATGTGCGATGTGGCGCGCGACCTCGAACTTGCCACGGTCCAGACCGCGTTCGGCGTGAAGGATATCAACGCGGTCGCGGACGAGTTCAGCGGGATCAGTCTCGACTCGCTCTGATTTTTCGCTCGCCGGAGAGACCTAGGGCTCACCGGCCGGTCTCTACTCTAAAGGCTCCTGGCCTCTTTGTCTTCCGGTACTTCGGAGCATAGTGTCTTGGCCACAATTGTCTCGCGCGAAGACGCGAAGAACGCGAAGTTTACAGAGTTGTTAATACTCCTCTTCGCGGCCTTCGCGCTTTCGCGCCTTCGCGTGATGCAACACTGTATCGAGCGTGAACACCCGGCAGGTGCGAGGTACCAGGTGCGAACGGGGGACGGAAGGATCGCCTCCCCGTCATATCGCCGTGGCCTTCCAGGTCCCGCCCCGGTACATCGAGAAGAGGAGGCCTGCCTGCAGGGTGACCCCGCAGACCACCGCGAACCAGACGCCGGCGATCCCGATACCGAGCAGGCCGGGGAGGATGCACGCAAGCGGCACCTGGAAGAGGACCATCGAGATGAGCGTGGCATACATGGGCCTCTTCGTGTCTCCCGCCCCGTTGAGCGCGAAACCGAGGATGATCGCGACCGCGAGGAGGACATAGAACGGCGCGACAGTCTGCATGTATGAGATGCCGATCTCCGTACTCGCGCCGCTCGGGTCGAAGACCTCGATGATCGCGGCCCCGGCGACATAAAAGACCACGCCGACAAGCGCCATGAACCCGCCGTTCATGAGCGCGGAGAGCCTCACCCCTGCCTCCGCCCGTTCGGGTTTTCTGGCGCCGAGGTTCTGGCCGACGATCACGGCCGTCGCCGTCGCGATGCCGAACCCCGGCATGAGCGCGACCAGTTCGAGCCTCCCGACGATCCCGTAGGCGGAGAGGGCCGTGGTCCCGAAGACCGCGACGATCGTCATCATCGCAAGGAACGTGACGCTCCGGAGCCCGGACTGGATGGAGTTCGGGACCGCAACCCGGAGCAGCCTCCAGGCGAGCGGGAACTCAAACTTCGTCCTGAGCGAGAAGGGGACCGGTGATCTGCCCGATAGGAGCAGGGCAAACGCCACGGCGAAGACCACGCTCCGCGAGAGGACGGTGGCGTATGCCGCGCCGGCGACGCCGAAGGCGGGGACCGCCCCGTAGCCGAAGATGAGGAGCGGGTCGAGGGCGATATTGAGGATGTTTGCGAAGACCACGAGGAGCATGGGGGTGATGGCGTCACCGCAACTCTGGAACGTTGAGTTGATCACCCAGAGCTCGACCAGCGTCACGCTGCCGGTGAAGAGGAC
>DALN01000040.1:6854-18283 GCA_002499455.1 Methanoculleus sp. UBA77
ATCGAGAAGACGAGGCCGAGGATCAGGGTGTGCGAGATCCCTTTCGCCGCGATATCGTACTCCTTCGCCCCGTAATGGCGCGAGACGAAGGCGGTGTTCGCGGTGACGATGCCGATGATGATGGTCATAAGCACCATGACGACCGAGGTGCTCATGGCGACGCCGGCGATGGCCTCCGCTCCCAGCCGGCCGACGAAGAAGAGGTCGACCAGCTCAAGACCGCTCTGCAACAGATTCGCGGCCACGATCGGCGCCGCTACAACGAGGAGACCCCGGAAGAGATCCCCCTCTGTCAGGTCGCTCATGCGGTCAGTTTGTCTTTGTACGAGTCCAGGATCTGGATGATGAAACGCTGGTGCTCCTCAAGGGCCTGCTCATCGTCGGGAGAGGTCTCGATCCCGACTGCGTAGAGCAGGACCAGCGCGTTGTCGAGGTCGAGCGCTGCCGGGTCCTCGATCTGGTCGGGGGTGAGACGGATGGCGAGGTTGTCGTAATCTTCCGGAAGGAAGGTCTGCTCGGGGCTTGTCGTCACGCGGGAATCGGCGAAGTCGACAGCCCGCTCCCGGAGGACCAGGAGGGCCCGTTCCAGCGCGCCGGGACGCGGGGTAACCTTCTCGAGCCGGGCAAGCGCAGCCGTAATCTTCTCGACAGCGTTCCCGTAGAGCCCGAACTTATATGTCAGCAGGCCCTGCGCGATCAGGTGACCGGTCTCCTCGTCGATCACGGCATGGATCGGCTCAAGCCGGCCGATATACTCATTTAATATCTGCTTCATTGATTTCTTCCCTGGTTTGGGGGCATTAAACAATCTTTCCACTCGCACCGAAAGAAGGGTGATCGTCGCCGCGTAGAATGTCTGAACAATCGGTCCGGAACTGAAGTCGTTCGGGACGATAAAGATGAGAAATGCGTAGAGCGGCGTAAAGAGCGAGACGATGTCCTTGCGGGGTTTGAGATAAGCCTGGTAGAAGAGAGCACACGAGGCGATCACGCACCCTGCGATGCCCGGCAAGTCGGTGGTCAGAAGGCCCGCGAGGGACAGCAGCACTCCAATCCCGATACCCCCGAACGAGACTGCAGGAACTGCTATCCAGAGGCGTTGCGCGGGCCTGGATCTGTCGGTGTCTGTCGTCATCGATTACTCGGTTAAGTGTTTGTACGCAGGGGATAAACAGGGTTTCTCTTTTATTTCGGTGCTCATGCTCCGGACTCGAGGCCTGACGATTTCTGCTCCCGGCCTTCAGGGTCAGGAAGCCGGTGGAGGGAGGTCGGGGACCTCCACCTCCACGCCCCGGCCCGCAAGAGCGGCTGCAGCAGAACGGAGGTGCTCGCGCTCTGCGGCATACGTGGCCCGCAACGTCTCCTGCTGGCGCTCTGCACGGTCCTTCGCGGATACCGCGGCATCGCGCTCCCGTGCGAGTTCCGATAGCCGCTTCGTGAGGCGCTCCTCCTCGACCACGGCCGGGAGGGCGGCACGGCTCTCCTGCAACGCCGCGCGCCGGCCGGCAAGCTCCTGCTCGCGGTGCAGGGCCCGCCGCATCGCTTCGGGAAGGGTGTCGGGGTCCGAGAAGAGGCGGACCTCATCCTGGTTCTTGAGGAGAAGATCTCCCCGCCCGATCATGGCAAGGATTGGCGGCATGGCCGCCACGGTCAGCCCGATCGGGTCTTCCCGGCCGTCCATGAGGCTGCCGGTGCAGGCGTTGAGGGCCCTCTCGACCGCTCTGGCTGCATCGGCCTCCCCTGCCTTTGCGGCCACCTTCTCCGCTTTGCGGAAGACATGGACGGCGGAGGCCCGCAGGGCGGCGAGTTCCCGTCCGGCCTCTTCGATTGCGGCGTCGAGGTCCCGGAGCTGCCCGTCGACCTCCTGCAACCGGCCGTACTCGGGACGTACCCTGAGAGCAGCAAGGCTCTCTTCTGCCTCCTTTCTCCCCCTCTCCGCCTCCCCAAGTGCCGTCCCGGACTCCAGAACCCTTGCGGAGGCGGCCGGGTACTCCTCGCGAACCCGGAGAAGAGATGCATACGACTCCCGGGCAACCGTCACGTCCTGCCGGTCCGCCCGGACGCGTGCGATCACCTCCGTCATCGTGTTGATCTCCCGTCCCAGATCCCTGACACCGGTGCGCACCTCCTTCATCTCGTCGGGGTAGAGAGCGGAGAGGTACTTTCCCTGCCCTTTCACCGCCCGGATCGCGTTCTTCAGGATCTCGGCGGCAACGGCGTAGAAGGCCTCCGGGTCGCCGGAGGGCTCGCGGGCGAGGATCTGGGCCATGGACTTCGTAAACCCCGGCAGCGCCTTCTTTGAGATGTCGCGGAGCCGGGGAGGAACCTCCTCGGCACCCTCCGCCGTCTCCATACGGGCGACGACACCGCGGAGGCTCTCGAGGGCGCCCGCGATCGCCTCCCGCGACGGGGCCGTCGTGTTCAGGAGATCGTTCTCGATCTCCTCCTCCCGGGCATCCAGCCACGCAGGGAGAGCGTCGAAGGAGAGTTCCAGGGTCTCTTCTGCCGGCTCGGCCCGCCGGAAGAGGTCTCGCAGTTGCTTGAACATGATTCACCCGATTATGGCGGCCATCCCCATCAGGGTTCCGCCCATCAGTCGCTCCCCGCGATACGCTGGAGGCGCTCCACACCGTGGATCTCGCGGATGACGTCCACCACGGCCTGGGGAACCAGATGCTCCCAGGGTTCGCCGTCGAGCATCCGCTGCCGGATGACGGTGCCGGAGTGCGTCAACCGCTCATACATGTCGGGCGACTGGACGTCGACCCCTGCCTCGGTGAAGAGCTGCACGACGAGAGGGTTCGAGGAGTAGACCGTATCGAACGGCGGGGTCATCGCCCGGACGTGGGCAACCCAGAGGGCGTTCCTCTGGACATCCTCGATCGGGATGACGTAGAACGGGCAGTCAAGATCCGCGAGCGCCCGGGTCAGCATCAGCACCCGTTCCCCGGCCGTAAACGGATTCGCCACGGTGTGGGAGACCTGGGCGCTCCCCACCCCGATGACGATCTCGTCGGCAGAGCAGGCTATCCGCTCCAGCACCGACTGGTGGCCGTTATGGTAGGGCTGGAACCGCCCGATGTAGAACCCCCGGCTCATCTCCGTCTGCCCCCGTGCGCGACCTGCGCGGCGAACGCGCCCGCCGTGAACCCGGCGTCGATGTTCACGACCGCAAGCACCGAGCAGGCCTGGAGCATGCTCGCAAGCGCCGCTTCGCCGCCGCCCATGTAGCCGTAGCCGGTGCTCACGGGGACGCCGATCACCGGCCGGTCGACGAGACCGGCGACGATCGCGGGAAGCGTCCCCTCCCGCCCGGCGGCCACGATGAAGACGTCTGCCGGTATCAGGTCTTTCAACGCCGAGAAGAGGCGGTGGATCCCCGCCACCCCGACGTCGTACGCGGTCCTGACCTCGCATCCCATCTCCTCGGCGATCAGCCTCGCCTCCTCGGCGACGGGGATATCGGAGGTGCCTGCCGTGAGGATGGCGACGGTCCCGACGCGGGGGCCGGGTTCGCCGCCCGTCGAGAGGATGACGGCCCGTGCCGCCTCCCGGTGCTCCATCCGGACGTCCGACGGCAGCCGTGCCTGCAGGGCGGCGAGGTGCTCGGGCGAGACCCTCGTCGCAACGCACCGACCGGCCGCCTTCACCTGCGCGAGCATGATCTCTGCAAAGGCCGCAGGCTCCTTTCCCTCGGCGAGCACCACCTCCGGCATCCCGCAGCGCACGCTCCGCCCGGTGTCGATCCGGGCCATGCCGTCGATCACCTCTATGCGGAGGCCTTCGAGGGCCTCCGCCGCCTCGTCCTCAGATACCTCACCGTTACGATACATCCGGAGGATGTCCCTGATGGTGGCATTCGGCAGCATGTCTCACAACAAAAATAGGAGTGGAAGTATAATATTACTTCATCTCATGTCCTACCTCGTCTACGTCGCAGGGTTCGGCGTTGCCGTCACCGTTTTCCTGTGGCTCCGCGACCTGCGGATATTTTACCGGACAGGCCTTGCCGGCTACCGGAAGGCGGCGTACTATGGCGTCCCCTGCACGGCAATCAGCCTGCTCGGTTTCTTTGTCACCGCGGCTGCCGGGGGCTGGGAGTATCTCGGCCTCGGTCTGGTGCTGTTAGGTCTCTACCTCCAGGGCCGGGTCGACCGGGAGAACGTCTGGCACGGCGAAGGCACCATGGAACGTTTCTTCGGCAGGGCAGAGCGCACAAAAGATAAGGGTTCGCGCAAGAGACTTTAGTTCAGGAGAATACGATGCTTCAAAAACCACGGGGAACACGGGACTTTTTACCCGACGAGATGGAACGGCGGCGGCTTATCGAACGGCGGATGCGGGAGGCGGCCCGCCGGTGGGGATACCGGGAGGTCTGCACCCCGGACTTCGAGAACCTCGAACTCTTCACGATGAAGTCCGGCGAGGGGATCATCCAGGAGATGTACGTCTTCGAGGACAAGGGCGGGAGGCAGCTGACCCTCCGGCCGGAAGTGACCGCAGCGGTGCTGCGGATGTACGTCAACGAGGGCAAGGTACTCCCGAAACCGATCCGCTGGTGCTACTTCGCCGACTGCTTCCGCTACGAGCGGCCCCAGAAAGGCCGGTACCGGCAGTTCTGGCAGTTCGGCGTCGAGCTGATCGGCGCGGACACGGCGAGCGCCGACGCCGAGGTGATCATGCTCGCCGACGAGGCGCTCCGGTCGAGCGGGGTCACCTTCGACCTCCACGTCGGCCACCTCGCGCCGATGAAACACCTCCTCGCCGATCTCGCCCCCGGCGACCAGCGGGCGATCATGGCGTACCTCGACAAGCACGATAAGGAAGGACTCAAAGCCGCGCTCGTCGAGAAGAACCTCACCCACCTCGCCGAACCCCTTGCGGCGCTCGGAGAGTGCCGCGACGTCGCGGAGGTCTTTGAGGTCGCGGGCGACGTCCCCGAGCGTGCCCGGATCGAGGAGACGTTTGCGCTCCTCGACTCCCAGAAGATCGCCTACCGGCCCGACTTCGGGATCGCCCGCGGACTCGACTACTATACGGGGATGGTCTTTGAGGGGTTCGCCCAGAACCTCGGCGCCGAGAACCAGATCCTTGGCGGCGGCACCTACCGGCTCGCCCACCTCTTCGGCGGCGACGATGTCGCCTCCTGCGGGTTCGCCATCGGATTCGACCGGGTCATGGTCTCGATCGGGGACTTTAGCCTCGCGAGCGGGCCTGTCGTCGGTGTCGTCTGCACGCCCGATGCACGGGCGCGGGCGCTCGAGGTCGCCCGGGCATTCCGGGGCGCAGGGATCAGGACCGAGGTCGACCTGATGCAGCGGGGGATGGGCGCCCAGCTCGCCCACGCCGCAAAGACCGCCGACTTCGCCGTGGTGCTCGGAAAGCGCGAGGTCGAGGCGGGGACGGTGACCCTCAAGGACCTCTCCTCCGGCGAGCAGCAGGAGCGGAGCCTTGAGGACGCCATCGCTGAGGTAGCGCGGCATGGTGCTTGCTGAGGACCTGGCGAAGCAGCAGCGGAGCATCAGCGTCGCGGAGTTCTTCGAGAAGAACAAGCACCTGCTCGGGTTCGACTCCCCGACGCGCGGGATCATCACCACCGTCAAGGAGGCGGTGGACAATGCCCTCGACGCCTGCGAGGAGGCGGAGGTCCTCCCCGACATCTTTGTCGGCGTGAAAAAGGTCGACGCCGAGGTCTACCGGATCACCGTCGAGGACAACGGTCCCGGCATCGTCCCGGAGAACGTCCCCCTGGTCTTCGGGAAACTCCTCTACGGCTCCCGGTTCCACCAGATCCGGCAGAGCCGCGGGCAGCAGGGCATCGGGATCTCGGCGGCGGTGCTGTATGCCCAGCTCACCACCGGCACCCCGGCGCTCGTCATCTCCCGGACGGGGGCAAAAGCGCGGGCGCACCGGTTCGAGCTGATGATCCGGACCGAGACGAACGACCCGGAGATCGTCAGCCACGAGGAGGTCGACTGGGACCGGACGCACGGGACCCGGATCGAGATCCAGTTCAAGAGCAACCTTGCGGCAAAGAAGCGGCTGCTCGACTACCTCCGCCTGACGGCGATCGTCAACCCGCATGCCCGGCTTACGGCCGATATCGACGGCGAGGTGACTACTTTCGAGCGGGTGACGAGCGAGGTCCCGCCGTGCCCGAAACCCGTCCTTCCCCACCCGCACGGTATCGAGTTCGGGGCGCTGAAGCGTATTGCTGCCGCGAACACCGGGACCGTCGAGGAGTTCCTCATCGGCAGTTTCTCCCGCGTGGGGAAAAAGACCGCCGATGAGATGATCGCTCTTGCAAAACTCGACCCCGCCCGGAAGACCGCGACGCTCGACGCCGAGGAACTCAAGCGTCTCCTCGATGCCATGCAGAGCGTGAGGGTCCCTGCGCCGCTGGCGCAGCAGTGCCTCTCCCCGATCGGGGAAGACCTGATCTGCAAGGGGCTTGAGAAGGAGATCCAGCTCGACTTCGTCAGCGCCCGCACCCGGCCGAGTTCGGTCTTCGGCGGCCACTCGTTCGTCATCGAGGCGGCGATCGGCTACGGCGGCAAGATCCCTCCCGAAGGGAGCGCCCAGCTCTTCCGGTTCGCAAACCGTGTCCCGCTCCTCTACCAGCAGGGCGCCTGCGCGATCACGAACTGCGTCTCCCAGGTGAACTGGAAGGGCTACGGCCTCTCACAGCAGGGGCTCCCCATGGGCCCGGCGCTCATCATGGTCCACGTGGCTTCCACAAACGTCCCCTTCACGAGCGAGAGCAAGGACGCGGTCGCGTCCATCCCGGAGATCGAGCGCGAGATCGTCCTCGTCCTCCAGGAACTCGGCCGGGAACTCAAGAGTTACCTCTCCCGCCGGGACAAAAAGAAGCAGCAGGACGACCGTGCCCGGGCGATCTGCTCGGTCATTCCGGAGATTGCCCTGAAAGTGAGCGAGATCGTTGAACTCCCCCTGGTGGACACCTCCCCGATCGAGGGGAGGATCATGCGCAAGGTCGTCGCGAAGAAGCGGACGATCGACGGGAAGGTCCATATCGACGTGAATAACTACACGGCAAAGGAGGTTCCCCTCGTCCTCTACAACCTCTCGCGCGATAAGGCCGAGGACGCAGAGCCCCGGCCGGACTTCGTCGACGAATTTGATGGAGAATACAACAAGGTCTGGCGGTGCGTGCTCGCCCCCGGCGCGGCCTGGCGGATCGTCTACACGGGGACGGGCGACGGGTCGCTCGATCTTCGCGGCGTGGAGGATAACGTGAAAGTGGTGGTGGATCTCGATGTCTAGAGAAGAGATGGATGCGCTGGCAAAGGAGAGGCTGATTCATATCGCTCGCGGCTGGTACGACCAGATGCGTGACGGGGTTGTGCCGTTCATCCGCCTGCCGACGCGGACGAAGCAGAACATCGCCTACGACGATACGAGCGAGGTCTGGAAGTACGGCGAGAAGGAGAGCACCCGGGCGGCAACGAACGAGAAAGGGGCGGTCCATCTCCTGAAGATGGCCTACGTCGTCTGGTTCCTGAAGAAACAGCTCGTGGAGAACCGGTCGTCGACCTTAAGAGAGTTGTATTACATCTCCGAGGGCTGGAAGAAGGCGAAGTTCGCCGCCCAGGACGAGAGCAACCTCCTGATCGAGGACCTCGAGATCATCACCGAGGTGCAGCGCGAGGCCTTCCACCTCCGGCCGGAGGAGGACGGGGCCTCGATCTTCGGGCCCCTGCGGATCCGGGAGACGACCCGGCGCGGTGTGAAGGAGATGCACTGCCAGGACGACGTCGGGGAGGCGGGCTACCCCATCCCGAACAACGTCGACAACCTCGAGTTCGTCGACCACGACGCAAAGTTCGTCGTCGCCATCGAGACCGGCGGTATGTACGCCCGTCTGATGGAGAACGGGTTCGACGAGGATTACGGGGCGATCCTGGTCCACCTCAAGGGGCAGCCGGCGCGGTCGACGCGCCGGGTCTTACGACGGCTCAACGAGTCGCTCAACCTCCCGGTCGTGGTCTTCACCGACGGCGACCCCTGGTCTTACCGGATCTACGCGAGTGTCGCCTACGGCTCGATCAAGAGCGCCCACATGTCGGAACTCCTGGCGACCCCCCAGGCGCAGTTCATAGGGGTGCAGCCCTCCGACATCGCCGACTACAACCTCCCCTCCGACCACCTCACGGAGCAGGACATCAACGCCTTGAAGGCAGAGCTGACCGATCCGCGGTTTGCGACCGACTACTGGCGGACCCAGATCAACCTGCAGCTCGATATGAAGCTTAAGTCAGAACAGCAGGCGTTCGCGAGCCGGGGGCTCGACTTCGTGACGAAGGAGTACCTGCCGACGCGGTTGTCGGAGATGGGCGTTATCTAGAGCGGGGGCCTGCGGAGCACGTTCACCCAACACAGCCGTATTAACGGCGCAGCATCGCGAATTTAGAGTGACGGCGTTGCCAGCGACCGGCACCCTGCGACGATCCCGACGAGATGTCACAACTCCTCAAGCCACTCGGCGATCGAGACGATGTGGACAGTCCGACCGTCGACGGTTGTCTCCGCCGACTCCGACGCAGTAACGATCGTCCCCTCAACCAGGCCGTGTGCGATCATCGCCTCGACGAGACCCCGCATCTCCCGGTGCCTCGTGACGTCATCCTGCAGCGACTGTGTCACCTGGATGGCCAGGACAATCGTCCGGCCAGACCTTACCAGGAAGTCGCACTCGTAGCGGTCCCGGTGGTAGAAGACCTCGCCGTACTTCTTCATCAGGGCGATGAAGACAATGTTTTCGAGGAGTCTCCCACGATTTTCGGAGAAAGCAAATGCAACGGCATTTATCAGGCCGGGATCTACGAAATAGATCTTTTTTGGGTTTACTACCTGTTTTCTTGCAGAATAATCGAATTTCATCAGGGGATACAGAAGGAACGCATTCTCGGCATACTCAATGTATTCTCTCACGGTATCCGGCGCGATATTGAGGGTCCTGGCAATCAGGTTGTACGAAACGGCGTTTCCGGCGTTTGATATGAGATAATAGAGCAGGTCTACAATCTCGCTGTTCTTCCTCAAACTGTTCGGATAGATGATATCCTTGAGATAGATCGTCTCGTAGTAGTTTTTGAGTATCTGCATCTTCAGGTCCCTGTCCTTCTCAAGAACCACGCGAGGGAAACCACCGTATTTCAGGTAGGTCTCAAAATGATGCCTCTTCTCGACGATCGTCGGGTTCAGAAAACCCTGAAAACGAAGAAACTCAGGGAAAGAGAGAGGATAAACATTGCAGGAGAAACACCTGCCCGATAGGAGGCGGCTGCTCTCCTGCCTGAGCAGCGAAGATGTGGAGCCGGTCAGGATACATTTGACCCTACTCGTTGTATCATAGAGGGTCTTGATGGTGGGCACCCAGGCGGGATAGTGCTGAACCTCATCGATGCAGAGATAGAGCCGTTCGAGTTCAGGGTAGCGGGCGAGATGGTCCTCGACAATGCGACGGATCAGCCAGGGATCGTCTGCCATCGAGAGGAGGAGTGGTTCGTCCATGGTGATGAAGAGGATAGCCCTGCCGGGCACACCTCTTTTGAGAAGGGAACTGATGATCTGGTAAACCAGCGTCGACTTCCCTGTCCTGCGTGCACCGACAAGGAGGAGCACCTCAGGTGCATCAAGGTACTGTTCTAGGGAGGGAAAGAAAGAAAGTCGTTCAACGCCGGTTTCGAACTCTTTTCCGAACCACCAGGGGTTCTGGCTCTCGAGTGCGATCTGCAGCCTCTCGTCCATCTGTCAATTATGATCGATGATAATCGATAATATTATCGATTATCATCGACGATTCCCCACACGTCCCGGAAGGCGCATCAGGTGAATTCTGCCGGGCAGGTCGGTCGACGCTGGCTTTTTGACCTCATGCAGACCGTGGCCGCCCGTCAGGGTCGTACCGGAGACGGACCTCTCGGCCATGAGATCGACGATTTCGATCTTCGCTATCCGCTTTAGAGCACACAACGCCGGCAGTCCTGCGCTCCGCAGGCGAGGTTCTCGATCTTCCACCGCAATGCCCACCGTTTGATATCCTTGATCACCTCGACGATCTCAAGCCCGCTCTCGGTGAGGGTGTACTCGCTCCTGACGGGGACAGTCCCGGCCTCCACCCTCCGCTCGACGAGGCCTTCTTCCTCCAGTTCCTTCAGCCGGGCCGAGAGGACCTTCGCCGTGATCCCCGGAAGCCGGTCCTTCACCTCGGTGAACCGGCGGGTGTAGCCCTCCCCCTTGTAGAGCTCGAGGATGATCAGGAGCGTCCACTTCTTTCCCAGGTACCTGACGGTCTGATTGACCGTACACTCATCCTGCATGGTATAATTAGAGAAACCTTCTCCTACTTATACTCAGGTATCCAATCGATACTTTGTATCATAAAGATACCAAGGAGTGAGTACGAATGTTCTGCAACCAGTGTGAAGAGACGGCAAAGGGCCTCGGCTGCACCGTACGCGGCGTCTGCGGCAAGGACGGGGAGACCGCCGGGCTCCAGGACGTCCTGATCTACATCCTCAAGGGACTCTCGGCGAGGAACCTCGCGGCGATGAAGAACGGCGGCGGGAACCCGGATGCCGGGAGGTTCGTCGGGGGATGCCTCTTTGCCACCCTGACCAACGTGAACTTCGATCCCGCCCGCCTCCGGGAGATGATCCATGAAGCGGCGCGCATCCGCGACGCCCTCCCACCCGCCGGGAGCGCGGAGCCCGACGCCTGCACCTGGGCGCCGGCAAGCCCCGCTGCGATCGCGGCAAAAGCCCAGGAGATCGTCGCCGCACGGGACGCCGTGGACCCGGATCTGCGGTCGCTCCGCGACCTCCTCGTCTATGGGCTCAAGGGTATCGGTGCCTACTCCCACCACGCCGCCGTCCTCGGCTACGAGGATGAGGAGGTCATGGCGTTTCTGCAGGAGGGGCTCGCCGCCACGCTCCAGGACCACTCTGCCGAAGAGATGGTCGGCTACGTGATGAAGTGCGGCGAAGCCGGTGTCAAGACCCTTGCCCTCCTTGATGCGGCAAACACCGCAGCCTGCGGGACGCCGGAGATTACAAAGGTCAGCACCGCGGCGGGCACGCGGCCCGGGATCCTGGTCACCGGCCACGACCTCAAGGACCTCGCCGAACTCCTCGAACAGACCCGCGGAGCGGGCGTCGACGTCTACACTCACGGCGAGATGCTCCCGGCGCATGCCTACCCGGCCCTTAAGAAGTACGACCACCTCGTCGGGAACTACGGCGGCTCCTGGCCCTTCCAGAGGGAGGAGTTCGAGCGGTTCAACGGCCCGGTCCTGGTCACCACGAACTGCCTCGTCCCCCCGAAGGACTCCTACCGCGACCGGGTCTACACCACCGGGCTCGTCGGCTACCCCGGATTAAAGCATGTCGACGCCGCGGCGGACGGGA
>DALN01000040.1:18316-18584 GCA_002499455.1 Methanoculleus sp. UBA77
CCCGCGGCGACCTCGTCACCGGATGCGCCCACGCCCCGGTCCTCGCTATGGCCGAGGCCGTCATCAGCGCCGTGAAGTCCGGCGCCGTCCGGCGGTTCATCGTGATGGCGGGCTGCGACGGGCGGTACAGCGGGCGGGACTATTACGCTCAATTCGCGAAGGCCCTCCCGGCGGACACGATCATCCTCACCGCCGGATGCGCGAAGTACCGCTATAACAGCCTCGGTCTCGGCGATATCGGCGGCATCCCCCGCGTCCTCGACGCCGG
>DALN01000154.1:0-4130 GCA_002499455.1 Methanoculleus sp. UBA77
TCAACGAGGTGGCGAAGTACCTGAAAACGAAAGGTATCCCTGTCGAGGCGATGAACATCGGGGGCAGCATCACCGTCGACGGCGTCCGGTTCACGATGACGCCCGCGCTTCACTCGTCATGGCTGGAGGACGAGGGCATGGGCTATTACGGCGGCGTCGCGGCAGGGTTCGTCATCACGATGGACGGCACCACCGTCTACCACGCCGGCGATACGGCACTCTTCTCCGACATGCAGCTCATCCGGGACCTCTACCGGCCAGACGTAGCCCTCCTCCCCGTCGGCGGGCGCTTCACGATGGGGCCCGAGGAGGCGATGATCGCGGCAAGATACACCGGGGCGCGGCTGGTGATCCCGATGCACTACGACACCTTCCCCGCCATCTGCCAGGACCTGGAGAACTTCAAGCAGGCGATCGAGCGGACGACGTCGAGCAAGGTCAGGATCCTCTCACCGGGGGAGAGCATCGACCTGGGGCCGGAAGGGGCCGGGGAGTGAGAGAGACCATTCTCCTGAAACGATATTCAACGCGCTGAAAGCACACTATCCCTCACACCATCAGGACCTCGCCTCCACCGGATCCTGCACAAGATATATGTGGTCTCAAGCCCGCTGTGAGGCCAGGCTCACCGGGCACCCGGTGAGAGTACCACGTATGAGGTGATGGAAATGGACGAGAAGATGTTTACCTCCGGCGGCATGGAGCGCATGCAGGCGATGAGCGACCGTCAGAACGCTCCCTACCCCCGGGGTGACGGGAAGGTCAAACTGGTGACCACGGACTGGCTTGCCGACCACATAAGCGACGCCGACCTGAGGATCATCGACGTGCAGCCGGACGTGCACGACTACATCCAGGAGCACATCCCCGGCGCCGTCCACCTGACCGAAGGGGTTCTCCGGGTCTCGAACCGGGGCTTCCCGACGTCGTACAACTCGATCGGCTGCATCCAGGAGTCGTTCCGGCGCGCGGGCATCGAGGCGGACTCACCGGTCGTCGTCTACACCGGAAAAGGCGCGTTCTCCGGCCGTGGCGATGGGCTCGGCCAGACGATGATGGCCTACTCGCTCGCGAAATACGGCCACAACATGGTATACATCCTCGATGGCGGGATCGATCAATGGAAGAGCGAAGGACGTGAACTCTCGCAGGACTTCCCCACCGTTGAACCGTCCTCGTTCAACGCCGAGGTTCGCGAGGAGTACGCTATCGGGTACGATGAGTTCCGGCAGATCAAGGACAACGACGACGTGGTCGTGCTCGATGCACGCCCGGCGAAGGTGTACGAAGGGCAGGGGCCCTGGCGGATGAGGGGGCACATTCCCGGCGCGATCAGCCTCCCCTGGAGAAGCCTGATGGACGACGCGAACCCGGCCCTCCTCAAGCCGAACGCAGACCTCGATATCGCCCTCGAGGACCACGGCGTCGACAGGACCAAGACCGTCATCTGCTCGTGCGGGACCGGCCGGGAAGCCACGAACGAGTTCATCCTCCTGAAGTGGTTCTATCTCTATCCCAACGTCCGGATCTATGAGGGTTCGTTCACCGAGTGGTCCTCGTATCCGGACAACCCGACCGTAGAGGGGCTGGAACCGCGAGAGCGTCGAGCTGAGGCGGCTCTCACACGGTAGACCACAAACGCCCGGGCAACCGGACAAAACCTTTATTTTTTACTTTTGAAAAACAGAAATAATTATATATAACTATCGACTAAATAGACCTAGAGAGATTTGGATCCGCACAAGACACTTCCCCCCTTGACGTCGTCTTTTTGTGCATCCTCTTCTCTCTAAACCGCATTTCTTCTGCAGCTCCTGTTTGACCGGGAGGTCCCTCTCTTCATGCTATCCCACCCCGGCATAGATGTCCATCCCACGAACCCGGGGTGACGCAAGTCCAGCGATCTCGAACGGGACGGCGAGCGCCATACCCGGCGTAACCAGGAGTGCGCCGGCGATGAAGGGAGAGATACAACAGGCCGGAACAGTTCCCGGCCAGGAAGAAGAGACGGCGACGACAGGAGCAGCCATGCAGAACCAGAGCGCTCTCGTGGCCCCTCGCAGATCTGCCGGTTATCTTCCGGAACAGGCCGTTCTGCGAGCGCCCGTGCGATCCCCGTCGGAATGCAGGCTGCCATCCAGACAGGCCATTCCGAATGAGACTATATGAGTATATGTACAATCAATAAAGCATAGAGATGTATATACTAACCAGCACGTATATATCGTAACGGCGCCAACGCGTACCGGTCCATGGAGATCAGAAAGGTTCAGATCACCGGCGGCTCGTCGTATATCGTGTCCCTGCCCAAACAGTGGATAAGATCCGCGAATATCCAGAAGAACGACCCGGTAGGGCTCATCGTGCAGCCCGACGGGTCGCTCCTGATCACCCCGAAGATCACCGGGGAGTCGGTTCGCCGGACCAAAGTCTTTGAAGTCGGTGCCACGACGGACCACACCTCCCTGCTCCGCCTTCTTGTCGGGGCCTACATCGCCGGGTTCACGGCCATCCGTCTCGAGTCGAAAGGCCGGCTGCCGCCGTTCGTCCTGCAGCTCGTCAGGGAGTTCACGCAGATGGCGATAGGCCAGGAGGTCGTCGGGGAGACGGACTCCTCGATAACGATCAAAGATCTCCTCAACCCCGCAGAGATGCCGTTTGAGAATACCATCAAGAGGATGCACGTGCTGGCGCGAGGCATGCAGCAGGACGCGGTGGCCTCTCTACGGGGGCGTGATACGGCTCTCGCCCGGAGCGTCATCGAACGGGACACGGAGGTGGACCGGCTGCACTGGCTCGTTGCGCGGCAGAACAACCTTATCCTGACCGACGCCACGCTCTCGCGCCGGATGGGGATCGCGGTGAACCAGGCGGCATACTACTTCCTGGTGAGCAGGATCGTCGAACGGATAGCCGATCACGCCACCCGGATAGCATACAACGCTCTCATCCTGGTCGAACACGATCCCGATCCGGAGACACTCGATCTCATCGACGCGGCAAGCGCACTTGCTCTTGAGATCTTCGCGTGGAGCATGGAGGCGTTCCATACGGGCGACATCAAGAGAGCAAATGCGACGCTTCAGAGGGTGCGCGACCTCGAGGAGAAGACCCACGAGATCAGCACCCGGGCGCTCCGGTCCGAGGCAGTTGTGGCAATCCCCGCGGGGCAGATCGCCGAGAGCGTCCGGCGGATCGGAGACTACTCCGGGGACATCTGCGAGAGCGTCATCAACCAGATCATCGGGCAGGAGGCCTGAGGGCCGCAAGACCCCCTGTGATCTCTT
This sequence comes from Methanoculleus sp. UBA77, assembly GCA_002499455.1. Taxonomy (GTDB): domain Archaea; phylum Halobacteriota; class Methanomicrobia; order Methanomicrobiales; family Methanoculleaceae; genus Methanoculleus. The sequence goes on from DALN01000154.1 coordinate 3,288, forward strand.
TTTTCGGCCAGACGGCAAACCTTCAGTCAGCATATTTCTCCCATCACCGGTGGTAGCGTGGGCAGCCTCATCCCGATCGTCGTCCTCATCGTCGTCTTCCTCCTGATCGCTCTCCGCAAAGTCGGGAGCATCAACTTCCGGATCTGGCAGGTGATGGTTCTCGGCGCCGGCGCGGTCCTCGTGACCGGAGCAATCACGCCGGGGGATGCGCTCGCGTCGATCAACCTCGACGTGATGCTCTTCCTCTTCTTCATGTTCGTGATCGGGGAAGCGCTTGCGGCAAGCGGTTACCTCTACCACCTCTCCTATCGCCTCTTTGCCCGGGCCGGATCGGTGAAGAGCCTCGTCGTGCTCATCCTCATAGGCGCCGGCGTGCTCTCGGCGCTCCTGATGAACGATACGCTTGCGGTCGTGGGCACCCCCCTGATGCTCTACTTCGCCCGCCGGCACGGGATATCCGCAAAACTTCTGCTGCTCGCACTCGCGTTCGCCATCACGACGGGAAGCGTCGTAAGCCCTATCGGCAACCCGCAGAACCTCCTCGTCGCGCTCTCGGGCGGGATCGAGTATCCGTTCATCACGTTCCCTCTCTACCTCGCTGTGCCAACGGCAATCTCGCTCCTGCTCGCCTACATCTTCCTTGCCCGGGCGTTCCCGAACGAGTTCCACACAGCCCCCCTGGTCCACCGCGAAGAGGCGATCTGCGACCCCGCCCTCGCAGGTCTTGCCCGCCTCTCGCTCGTCCTGCTCGTCCTCCTGATCGGTACCAGGGTCGCCATGGCCGTTCTCGTCCCGGATATCGAGGTCAGGCTGACCTGGATCGCGGTCCTTGCGGCGATCCCG
>DALN01000154.1:4265-4417 GCA_002499455.1 Methanoculleus sp. UBA77
ATCGCCGTGACAAGCGTCGTCGTCTCCCAGTTCGTCTCGAACGTCCCCTTCGTCGCCCTCTCCCTCCCGGTCCTCGAGCACCTCGGCGCCTCCACGGTCGGGATGATGGCGCTTGCGGCCGGCAGCACCATCGCCGGGAACATGCTGATCCT
>DALN01000046.1 GCA_002499455.1 Methanoculleus sp. UBA77
CGAGTATCTCCAGTGGCTCCTGATAGAGCGTGCACGTGCCGAAGGCTACCGGACGTTCGAGAACATGGGTGCGAACAACCCCGGTCCGGCCCTCTTCAAATCGAAGTTCAACCCCAGTCTCACGATGTATTTTGAGGTCGAGAAGAAGGATCCCCTCGGCGCGTTCTCCGAGTGGGCATACCGCTCCTTTGTGAAGCGGCTGATGATGGCGACCGGGAGAATTTAGGGTTCGCCGCCGTCCCGGTGCCTCGCAGCATCGGACAATGGGCGCTATCCTTGCCCTGCTTGCTCGTCCTCCTGCCCCGCACCTTCGGTGCTCAAACTCCTGTCTGAAACCCTCCGGGTTTCTCAAGCTCCGGCTCTGCGGGCCATCGCATCCTACGGACAGTCGTTCCCCGGACCATCGCACCCTACGGTCGGTTGCACACCACGTGAGGCCGCACTGCCGGGGGCTATCCCCCCTCCGGGAGGGAGTTCAAAAGAGTTGTTATCCTGAAAACCGTGATCCTGGTCAACGGATGCATCCGAAGCCCGGAATGAGCGCCGTTTTCGTGCGGCCGGCCCGGCTCGATGCCCCGGGACGGCCCCCTCGGCCGTTAAGTATATATGATCGAACGCAGTAGGTAGGGCCTGCGGAGGAAAAGGAGTTTGCCGGTCGAGATCATCACTGACAGAGATACCTGGGACACGTTTATCGACGAGAGCCCCTGGGGCCTCCTCTTTCATAAGTGGGACTTCTTAACGATCACAGAGCGGCATACCGGGTATACGTTTCTTCCCTACGGCGTCTACAAGAGCGAAGAACTGTTCGCGGTCTGCCCCCTCTTCTGCAGGCGGACGAACGGCGTCACCGTCGTGCTCTCGCCGCCGCCCATGCAGGCGGTCATACCGTATCTCGGGGTGGTGATGAGCAAGGACTACGCCGCGGCAAAGCAGAACCGGAAGGAGTCGATCCTGAAGGTGGTCGCGGGCGGGCTCTCGGAGGTGTGCCGCGACCTCGCACCGAACTACCTCTCGATAACCTTCGTTCCGGGCTTTCACGACATCCGCCCGTTCATCTGGGACGGCTACGAGACGGGGATCCACTACTCGTATGCGATCGATCTTACACCGCCTCTCGAGACCCTCTGGGGGGCCCTGAACGCAAGGCTCAGGACGAGCCTCCGCAAGTTCGAGAAGGAGGGCTACTATCTGGAGGAGGGCAGCGACCTCACCCTCTTCTACGAGACGGTGCGCCAGCGGTTCAGCCGGCCGGAGGTCAATACCCCGATGATCTCCCGTGGCTACTTTGAGGATATCTTCCGGGCGTACCCGGAGTACGTCCATGTCTATCACCTCTACGACCGGGCCGGGGACCTAAAAGGGGTCGTCATGACCCAGGAGTACAAGCGGTATATCCTCTGGGTGGGGGGACCGAAGATCGAGGGCTCGTCGGCAAACGAGTATCTCCAGTGGTCCCTGCTCCGGGACGCCAGGGAGAAGGGTTTTCCGGAGTTCGAGAACACGGGAGCAAACAACCCGAACCTGAACATGCACAAGGCGAAGTACAACCCGGAGCTCTCGATCTTCTTTGAGGTGAGCAGAAAAGACAGCGTTGGCAGGGCCGCGGAGTGGGCCTACAGCAACATCATCAACAGGCCCCTGATCAAAAAGATGATGGTCCCCTATATCAGGTGAGCCGGCGGGGAGGTCCCCGGCTTTCAGGGGCGCCCCCGGATCACCCGAAAGCGGGACCGGGCCCTGAGAATCCGGAAAGCCGGGGAGGCGGGCATGAGCCTCGAGTGGAGCACCGATATCGCGCCGCTGTACGCAACGATCGCCGGGCGGTTCAGCGAGACCGGAATGGGTATCCCGACGATCGGCAGGCGCTACGCTGAGGACCTCTTCCGGCATACCCGGCGAGCCTCGCCGTACCATCTCCTCGACCGCGGAGGTGCGCTGACGGGCGCCGTCGCCGTCCAGGAGTACAGACGCTTTCTGCTCCGGGTGGGCACCCCACGGATCGAGAGCACCCATGCAGCAAACGAGTATCCCCGGTGTCTCCCTCTCTGGCGTGCACAGGCCGGGGGCTACCGGACGTTCGAGAATGCCGGGACGAACACGCCGGGTCGTCTCCTACGTCGACCGATTCTCAGAGGTCCCCGACCGAGATCGGGAGTTTCTGGATGAGGTAGCGGAACTTGCCGCCCTCGGTGCGGGGGATCTCGTCGACAAAATGGACATGGATGTTCACCTCGTCGCCGAGTTGCCACCGCAGTTCCCGGGTCAGCTGCCGGGTATCCTCATCGGTGTAGGTCGGTTTTCTGACGACCTTCATGATCAGTTCGCCGATCTCTTCCTGATACATCTGGAACTGCCTGATATTCTCAAACGCCCCCGATTCGTAGTTGATGGGAGTGACGGAGATCAGGTGGCCGTTCCGGGTCACGATGAACTCCTGGAGCCTCCCCTCCACCTTCTCGAGCAGGGGATACTGCCGCCTGCACGAGCACTGCTTATCCGTTGCAACCGCAACGTCCATCGTCCGGTAGCGGATGAGCGGGCAGACATAGTTCGTGAGGTTCGTCGAGACCACCTCGCCCATCGCGCCCGGTCCCGCGACCGGCCGGCCGTCCCTCCCGATCAGCTCGACGATGCTGTACTCGGGGAAGATGTGGTAGCGGGTGCTCTCCTCGCACTCTCCGGCAAGCACCGTCTGCTCGGAGTTCCCATACCAGGAGAAGACCCGGCACCCGAAGGCCTCGGAAAGAAGGCTCCGCTGCCAGGGGTAGAGGTTCTCGGACCCGCAGAGGACCGCCTTCACGGTCGGGAACGGCTCGACCTCGTGTTCGCGCATGTACCGGGCAAGGATTACGGCCGTGGAGGGATACGCGTGGATGAACCGGGGACGAAACGTGCGGATCCGGTCGATGTAGGCGGGGAGGGTCTCCTCGTTCATCTGGTGGGAGGACATGATCAGCCACCGCCCAAAGAGCGCCTTCTTCCAGTAGACGCCGCTTGAGGCCGCGTCGACCACGTGGCCCCGGAGGATGACGCAGCGGTCGCGGAAGCGGTAGCCGACGCGGTCCCACTGGGTCTTCATGAACGCCCATTCGCGGGCCCGGGAGATCCCTTTCTCGTAGTAGAACCCCATCGGGGTGCCGGTGGATCCGGACGTTCGCACGTACTCAAAGGCCGACTCCGGGTAGTTTCTGGCTTTCAGGTCGGCAAGGTTGGCCTGGACGATCTCCTTGGTCAGGAAGGGGAGAAGGGTGAGGTCTGCGGGGGTCCGGATGTCCTCAGGCACGAGGCTCCGCTCCTGGAAGACCCGGCGGTAGTAGGGAACGTTCTCGTAGGCGTGGTCGAGCAGGCGCGAGAGCGCCTTTGTCTGGTAGGCCGCGAGTTCTTCCCGGCTCCACCACTGGGACTCCTGGAGGAGCGTATACATCGCCCGGTACGCGCGGTAGGAGGGCACCAGACTGAGGGCTTTCAGGGTGATCGGGTTTGCGGATGCTTTCAGGAGATCAGACTTCATCTGGACACCTCCTGCTTCAGGCGGCGGGATCTGGGGATGTGTGCTCAATCCTCCCTTCCTCCTGTTCGCCGAAACATATCGGCAGGTTCTGGACAAAGTATCGATATTTGCCGCGGGCGGTGAGCGGGATGCTCTCGACATATTTGATGGTGATGGTGACGTCACTGCCGCAGCTGCGGCTCACTTCCTGATAGAGATACTCCTCGTCCCGCTTGCTGAACGCGGGTTTTTTCACGACATTCAGGATAACCTCCCCGATCCTGTCCTGGTAGAACTGGAACTGCTTGACGTTGTCGAACGCGTCGGTGTCGATGTTCATGGTAAGGCCCGAGAGGAGCTCGCCTCTCCCGGTCACGATGAAGTCCTGGACCCTTCCTTCCACGCGCTTGAGCAGCGGGTAGGCGCGGCCGCAGGTGCAGGTCCCCTCGGCTTCCGTCGCAAGGTCCATGGTCCGGTAGCGGATGAGCGGGCAGACGTAATTCGTGAGGTTCGTCGCGACCACCTCGCCCATCGCGCCCGGCCCCGTGACCGGCCGGTCGTCTTTCCCGATCAGCTCGACGATGCCGTATTCGGGGAAGATGTGGTAGCTGGTGCTCTCCTCGCACTCCCCGGCAAGCACCGTCTGCTCGGAGTTCCCGTACCAGGAGAAGACCCGGCACCCGAATGCCTCGGAAAGAAGGCTCCGCTGCCAGGGATAGAGGTTCTCAGACCCACAGAGGACCGCCTTCACGGTCGGGAACGGCTCGACCTCGTGCTCCACCATGTACCGGGCGAGGACCACGGCCATCGAGGGGTATGCCTGGATGAACCGGGGCCGGAACGCCCGGATCTGGTCGATGTAGACGGGGAGGGTCTCCTCGTTCATGTGGTGCGAGGACATCAGGAGCCACCGGCCAAGAAGCGTCTTCTTCCAGTAGATGTTGTCCTCCGGTGAACCGACGATGTAGCCGCGGAGGATGACGCAGCGGTCGCGGAAACGGTAACCGACGCGGTCCCACTGGGTCTTCATGAACGCCCATTCGCGGGCCCGGGATGCCCCTTTCTCGTAGTAGAACCCGACGGGGATACCGGTGGAGCCGCCGGTGGTGACGTACTCGAAGGCCGACTCCGGGTAGTTTCTGGCTTTCAGATCGGCAAGATTGTTCTGCAGGTCATGCCTGGTCAGGAAGGGGAGGAGGGTGAGGTCTGCGGGGGTCTGGATGTCCTCCGGCACGAGGCTCCGCTCCCGGAAGATCCGGCGGTAGTAGGGGACGTTCTCGTAGGCGTGGTCGAGCAGGCGCGAGAGTTCCTGTGCCTGGTAGGCCGCGAGTTCTTCCCGGCTCCATCGCCGGGACTGCCGGAGAAGGGCGTAGGTCTTTCGGTAGACGTTGTATGAAGGAAGGATGTCGAGCGCTCTTGCCGTGAGCGAATCCCGGTCGCGGGCCTTCTCTTCCGGGTATACCATTGCTTCATCTCTCCTGGCGTCAGGTACCCTTCGGCCGCTGCGCCTGGAGCGGCTCTGGAGTACTTCTTCCCCCTGCTGTCCGTGTACCCCCATCTGTTGGCCCACTCGTGCCGGAGGGTGCATGCACCGGCCGGTCGCGGAGCGGGTTTGGGGTGCACTGGGGTTGTATACTCCTGAACAATGTATAAATAAATTGGCATGATGCCATGGGCTCCGTCGGGAATCGGCGTTCCGTATGTACAGGAATCTTCCGTCCGGCGGGTAACGGGCGGCTGAAAATCGCGCTCTTTTCCGTAAGCGTTCAGATCCAGTGTATTTCGCGTCACAGAATACGGTTTGCCGAACACTCGTCTCTGAACAGAGCATCTGGATAAACTATAAATATGCAGATGCCTATCAGGGGTATGTCCTGGTAAGATAAGGCGACAGTCTCGGGTCGGCAGCTCCGGTGTGGGGTGCATGCCCGGGAGAAGGGGGGATGCATATTCTTCAGAAGGCAGTATCTGATAGCGGTAGCGGTGCGGAGATTTTGACCGATCTCCATACAGAGAGTGACGTTCTTGACGAGATCCGGGGCCTCGCCGGAAGCCTGCGGAGGCAGAATGGGTCAGCCCCGGCAGATCTCGACTTCACTGTTCCCATCGGCTGGGAGGAGCGGATCGGGCACCTTGATGGTCACCCCATCAAGCGGCTCATCATCTTCCTCCGCTCGACGGGCTGCGAGTGGGTCGAGAAGACCGGGGGGTGCACCATGTGCGGGTTTTACTGTGCAACCTCCCGGGGCAGGGAGATCTCGGCCGAGGAGTATGTCGCGCAGTTCGAGTACGTGATGGACGCCGTCGATCTCGGGGACTACCCGATCGTCTCGGTCTACAACGACGGCAATATCTTTAACGAGCGCGAGATGCCTGTTGCCGCCATCGAGAAGATCTGCTCGTATATCGACGGCTACAAGAACATCAAGAAGGTCGTCGTCGAGTCGAGGATCGATTACTCCCCCGACGAGCACGTGGCAAAGATGAAGAAGTCCTTGAACGGCCGGCAGCTCGAGGTGGCGTTCGGGTTTGAGTCCGCGAACCCCGAGGTGATGAACCTCTGCATCAACAAGGGATTCTCGGCGAACAACTTCGACCACTTCCACTCGAGGATGCGGAGCATGGGCGTGCTGACAAAACCGCTCCTGCTCGTCAAGCCGCCGTTCCTCACGGACACCGAGGCGGTGCGCGACGTCCTCTCGACCGTCGCCTACTGCGTCTCCCGCGGGATCGACTACGTGGATCTCGAGGTGACGACGGTCGAGAAGAACACGGTCGTGCATGAACTCTGGAAGAGCAACCTCTACCGCCCCCCCTGGCTCTGGAGCCTGGTCGACCTCCTGCAGCAGTGCCGGGCGCGGTTCGGGGACCATGCCCATGTCTATGTCAGCCCCTGGACCTACTCGGTCGAGTCGCTCGATTGGGCGCGGAACTGCGGGTCGTGCGATGAGGAGTTCGTCAAAGCGATAGAGCGCTACAACTGCCGTTTCGATACGGGGGAGTTCGAGGGGCTCGACTGTTCGTGCCGGGACGACGAGTGGCGGGATGCCGTGGCGATAGAGGACCCCCGCCCGATACCGCAGAGGATCCGCGAACAGCTTGCATACGTCCGGAATATGCGTCTCTCCTCAGTGTAGGCGGTGCCTGCACCCGGCCGGTGGGGGAGGCGGCACCTCCTCGCCCTGCTCCCGGCCATAATTCTATCCGGGGAGCGGGCCGGCATGAGTCCTGCCAGGCTTACGCTGCCGTGGCGAGAGTGTTCACAATATCGGTTGTTTTGCAGAGCGCTCCCGAACCGCGGGGCTGGATTGGCATCTTTCACCGGGGTCGGATTTTTTTCAGTCGAGCCTGCATCCGGGGATGGGTTCATATACTGAATATCTGAATATATATTCATATATTGTACGTCAGTGAGACGGAACTGTCTATGCCGATTCGAGATGACCGAAAGGATCCATGCTCATGCCGTTGCGAACGCCGGGTATATCTCCTGGATGCCGGCGCATCGCTGCTGCGAAGCACCGGACGTGCCGGATACGGGCCGGGGGGTAACGATGGTCCATAACCATTCGTCCCCGGAGAGCGACGCGGAGAAGATCGCCTGCCGAGACGACTGCTGCTGTGGTTCCCGGGAACAACCGGGCGAACCCGGGCCGGCCGCGACCTGCGGCTGCTGTCCGGGGGATGAGCCTGCATCGGCCGAACCTCTCTGCGACTGCGGGAGCGGGGACGACCCGCACTGGCGGGCGGGCCCCGGACCTGCCGCGCTGACCGAGACATTCACCGTGGACGGTCTTGATTGTGCCGACTGTGCCGCTACGCTTGAAAAGAGCATCGGAAGGCTCAACGGCGTCATCGATGTGGACGTCAACTTCGCCGCAGCGATGATGAGAGTGACCTATGATCGGGCGCAGATTCGGCCGGAGGAGATCGAGAGGGCTGTCGGCGGTTTCGGCTACCGGGCCGCGCTCGTCTCCGCCCGAGATCGGCCGGAGGTCCGGCGATCAGTCTTCCGTCTCTCCGGCCTCGACTGCGCCGACTGCGCTGCCGGCCTGGAGAGACGGGTCGGCGCGCTTCCGGGCGTGTACTCGGTGCAGGTCAACTTTGCCGCCGGGACGATGACGGTGGAGCATACCGCTCCCGCTGCCGAAATCCTGAAAACGGTGGAGCAGGGCGGGTATAAGGCCGAACGCGAAGAGGCCGGCCGGCACCGCCCGGAAGTTACGTCTGCGTGGTGGACCCACCGGCGCACCCAGGCGACCATCGTCTCCGGCATCATCCTGGCAGCGGCCGGTGCCCTGGATCTGTTGGGTCTCGGCGATCCGATCGTGATCCCGCTGTACGCCGCGGCTGCGATCGTCGGCGGCTACAGCACGGCGAAACGGGGGCTGTACGGCCTGCGCTCCCTCACCTTCGACATGAACCTTCTCATGACCGTCGCCGTCATCGGGGCGGCGGCCATCGGGGAATGGGGCGAAGGCGCAACCGTTGCCTTCCTCTTCTCCCTCGGCAACGCCCTGCAGACCTACACGATGGATAGGACCCGGCAGTCCATCCGGACGCTGATGGACCTGGCCCCGCCCGATGCTCTGGTGCGGCGCAACGGAGTGGAGCAGAGGCTGCCGGTCGAGGAGGTTGCCGTCGGCGACCTGATCATCGTCAGGCCCGGGGAGAGGATTGCGATGGACGGCACGGTGAGGAGCGGCGCATCGGCCGTCAACCAGGCGACGATCACCGGGGAGTCGCTCCCGGTGGAGAAGGCCGCCGGCGATACCGTGTATGCCGGGACCGTCAACGAACACGGCGCCCTGGAGATCGAGGTCACCCGGGTTGCCGCGGACTCGACGCTGGCGAAGATCATGCACCTGGTGGAGGAGGCCCAGGCCCGGAAAGCGCCCTCGCAGCAGTTCGTCGACCTCTTCGCCAGGTATTATACCCCGGCGGTCCTGCTTGCCGCCGCCGGCACCATGGTCGTCCCCTGGCTGCTGTTCGGCCAGGACTTTGCGACCTGGTTCTATACCGGGCTCGTGCTGCTGGTCATCTCCTGCCCGTGCGCCCTGGTCATCTCGACGCCGGTCTCCATCGTCTCGGCGATCGGCAATGCATCCCGTAACGGCGTTCTCATCAAAGGCGGCGCATATCTCGAGCAGATGGGGACCATTCAGGCCGTCGCCTTCGATAAAACTGGCACCCTGACCCACGGCCGCCCGGTGGTCACCGATATCCTGCCTCTCGGCGGACGCACCGAACGTGACCTCCTGGCCGTGGCGGCGGCCGTCGAGAAACGGTCCGAACACCCTCTGGCCGTGGCCGTCGTCGAGAGAGCCGGGGATCTGCCCCTGCCGCCGGCGACGAACTTCAAGGCCCTGGTCGGCCGCGGCGCCCGGGCGGACGTCGGTGGGCAGACGGTCTACGTCGGCAATCTGCGCCTCTTTGATGAGTTGGGCCTGAATCCGGCGCAGTACGAGGCCACGGTGACCGGGTTTGAAGAAGAGGGCAAGACGGTCATGCTGGTCGGCTCCGGGGGTGCGATCTCTGGCATGATCGCGGTGGCCGACACGTTGCGCGGCAGCGGCAGGGACGCCGTCTCGGCGCTTCGCCGGGCCGGCATGAAGCAGATCGCCATGCTGACCGGCGACAACCGCCGGGTGGCCGGGTTCATCGGAAAGAACCTCGGCCTCGATGCCTGCTACAGCGACCTGCTGCCGCAGGAGAAGGTGGCCGCCGTCCAGGAGATGACGAGAGAGTTCGGTCCCGTCGTGATGGTCGGGGACGGCGTCAACGACGCCCCGGCACTGGCAGCCGCCAGCGTCGGCGTTGCGATGGGGGTGGCCGGCTCGGATACGGCGCTGGAGACGGCCGATATCGCCCTGATGTCCGACGATCTGGGCAAACTGGCCTACGTGATCGACCTGAGCCGCAGGACGGTGGCCGTTGTCAAGCAGAACATCGGTTTCGCCATCCTGGTCAAACTGGTCTTCGTTGCCCTGACGTTTCTCGGGTTCGTCGATCTCTGGCTGGCGGTGCTTGCCGACACAGGTTCGTCGCTTCTCGTGACCTTAAACGGCATGCGCTTGATGCAGAAGACCGGCTGATCGGGCCGCCCCGGAGCCCCTCCCGTCATCTCCGCCGGACATGGTCGAGGCCGTGCTGTAGCAGAACGGCGATACCCTCGTCGTTCAGCGAATACATGGCCATCGTACCTTCCCTGCGGTACTTGACCAGGCGGGCCCCGCGCAGCAGGCGGAGTTGATGCGATACCGCCGATTGCGCCATCTGCACCACCGCCGCGATGTCGCAGACGCACAACTCGCGCCTGGACAGCGCGTAGAGTATCTTGAACCGGGTCATGTCGCCCAGGAGCCGGAATATCTCGGTTGCCTGCTGAACGTCTTCCTCCGGCGCCATCTCATTCTTTGCCTGACAGATCGCCTGGGGATGCTCGCACAGCTCGTCGCACACGTCAACATCACAGGGAGGCTCTTTCGTCACATCACCTGAATATGCGGCCATATCAAATATCCTTTCTGACTCCGTGAATTCGCCGGACCGCGACCGGCAATCGCACCGTTCGCTCTTTCGTTCGGGACAATGCCGCCTCCCTTCCGGGCCGCTCCGGTTCTTCTGCAATGCGCCGCCGGGGGAAACGAGATCCCGGAGCCGGTTGTCCGGGCGAGACCCCGGAATGATAACGGCAGAATCTTCTCTTTCCTCAGGAACTATTTCTCTATATGGTCGATACACGAACGTGCGAGAGGCGTGGGGTGTAGCGGAGTGTCGCCGGCACCTTCCACCGATTACGGGGCGGGGGAGACCTTCCGGAGTTCCCGCGC
>DALN01000038.1 GCA_002499455.1 Methanoculleus sp. UBA77
TATGCCGACGATTGCAATATCTCTTGATTTCATGGTATCTTTTTGGTATTGTATGGAGTTCAACGGGCGATGCGGATATGAGGGCTATGGGGGTCAGCAGGGACGCCAACGTGGTTGTGAGAGGGGCCGGGCGGAGGGTCCGGCGGATATTACAAACATCACTGTACAAAATAGTACATTATTGTATATATAATTGCCCGAGACCCAGATCACCGCCATGCCAGAAGCGCCGCAACGAGCATCGCAACGGCCACCGGGAAGATGACTGCGGCAGGCGCCGCTGCCGTTGGCGTGGGTGAGGGGGCCACGGTAGTAGCCGCCGGTGCCGTGGGCGGCATGAGGGTCGGGGTGGCAGCCTCCGTAACCGGGGTATCCGGGGGTATGCCGAGGGTCACGGAAATCGTCGTGTAGGCATGCCCGGAGAGATCCGACCGGTCGACGGGAGCGTCCACGACATAGACGGTGTACGTCCCCGGATCGAGCCCGGCGCCGCCGGTCCTCCAGCGGTAGGTCCACCGGTCGCCGGCCCCGACCGCCGCGGTCGTGAAGGTCCCGGCGTCCCCCGACCGGACAGGCGTATCCGGACTCTCAAGCCTCCCGCCGTCGGCCGGCAGGTTCGGGCCGGTGACAAAGAGGTAGACGGTATCGCTGCCCGTGCTCGTTCCGGCGAGTGTGACGACGCTCCCCGGGTAGGCCGTGATGGCGGCACCGGCCGCCGTGACGGCAAGTGCAAGGAGAAGGGCGAGGGCTGCGAGGGTCCCGGTGTGAAGAGGCATGCGGTCGCGCTATAGCACCCCGGGGAGATGAACCTGATCCCGTCAGGCAGGAACAGCCCGTCCCGCACCGGTATACGCTTCTACGAGCAGCCGCGTGCTCTTCCTGGGTGCACCTCCCTGAGGCGCGAAGCGTTCCCCCTCAAAAGCGGCGCATATGGCCCCGACGGCCTTCGCGTGCGATGGCCCGTAGCCACCCTCAAGCACCAGGGCAAGGGCCGCGTGGCCCGCATCCGCCACCATCCCGGCCAGAGCCCCGAAGTCGTCCGGGTAGAGGCGCATCGAGCTGAGCGGGTCGTCGAAGAGCGCGTCCTGGCCCGCCGAGACCACCACGAGGTCCGGTCCGAACCACCGGAGCACCGGGATGAAGACCTCGTTAAAGACCAGGGCATAGTCGGCGCTGGTCGAGCCTGCTTCGAGAGGCACGTTGACGGTGTACCCGGCCCCCGGCCCGGCACCCCGCTCATCCGGCCACCCGGTGCCGGGGAAGACCCCGGCCTGGTGGACCGAGCAGTAGAGCACCCGGTCAGAGGTGTAGAAGATCTCCTGTGTCCCGTTGCCGTGATGGAGGTCCCAGTCGAGGACGGCGACCCGGTCGACCGATAGAAGCGCTTTCGCCACGGCGACGGCGACGTTGTTGAAGAGGCAGAACCCCATCGCCCGGTCCGGTACGGCATGGTGCCCCGGCGGGCGGACCAGGGCAAAGCAGTGCTCACCCTCAAGCGCCCGCTCCACCGCCTGAAGCGCGGCTCCCGCCGCATAGAGCGCAGCACCGAACGACCGGCGGGTCACGTAGGTATCAGGGTCGAGGTAACGGGCCCGGCCCGGCGGGCATTCCGCACAGAACGAACGGATGGCTTCGATATGCCGCGCGGTGTGCACCCGCGCGAGGTCTCCGGGTGTCGCCTGCACCGGGGCGATGAGGCGGGCGCCCGCCGGGACCCCGGCAAGAGCGGCATCGAGGCGTGCCTGGCACTCAGGATGACCGGGATCGTCGTGACCGGCAAAGACGTCCCCCGTGACGACCGAGTAAGGCATGGCGATCGGAGGGGGTTGGCGGCACCGGATATAACCTTACCTGCCGACCGCGCACCTGGCCTGCCGGCAGAAAGTATTTGAGGAGAGAGAAGGAATCATCAAACTGGAGAAGAGATCTCAGACCTCTGTACAGGAAACAGAGAGGTAATTTCAGGGATCTGACGATGCCATCCCGGCAAGGAGGAGCACGATGCCGAGAGTATCAGATATCAGTATACTGCACAAAAGAGAACAGCCTACCTTATCGATCCGCACCAGAGCACGAGTCGAAGAGTTGCCCATGCTGATTGGTGCAGGTTACGGTAAACTGGCCGTTTATCTGGGAGAACTTGGCGAATATCTCTCAGACGTTCCGTACGTTGCCTACCACAACATGGATATGCAGAACCTTGACGTGGAGATAGGGTTCCCCGTACCGAAGGCATTGCCGGGGATGGGAGATATTCGATCGGGCTCTATTCCGGAAGGCAGGGTTGTCTCCTGCATGTACCGCGGCGCATACAGGGAGATGGTCCCGACATATACCGAGATGGCGGACTGGATAGAGAAGAACGGTCTTCAGCCTGCCGGCACCGCGTACGAGTGTTACTACAACGGGCCGGAGTATCCAGAGAGCGAACTGTTGACGATGATCGTCATGCCGGTGCTATAACCCTCAGCCATGCCCTTCCAGCGGGATGAACCTGCATGCGCCACCCCCCGTGCCCTCAAACCGGGTCGTGACTTCAGTCCCGGCTCTGGCTGTCCCTTCCAGGAGGTAGAGGTGTGCCGGTGAACCCCTGCGGCCGGACCTCACGCCATGCCCGATTGGTCGGGTGCGTATTTATAAGAAGCAGCGGCAATGGGGGTGCATGCCCCTGCCCGGCGTGATCTCCCCGTCGTGCATCTATGCCTGCACCCGGTTCCGGGTCCGGAGGACTGCCCTTCTCCCGCGTGAGGAGTACCTACGGATCATGCAGATGAGCATACCGGAGATCGTCACCTACCTTGGCCGGAGCGAGGAGTACGGGCAGGAGATCGACGACCTCATGCACGACTTCGCCGGCGCCCAGCTCGTCGAAGAGGCAGTAAACCATAGCCTGGCCCGGGCGTTCCGGCAGGCCCTGGCGATCGCCCCGGGAGGCCTGCATACCCTGACCGGAGAGTACCTCGCCCGGTGGGACATCGCCAACGTCATGGCAGTCCTGCGCGGCACGCTTCACAACGTCCCCCGGCAACAGGTCCGCGACCTCCTCATCCCTGCGGGGGAGGTCGACAGCGCACTCCTCGACCACCTTCTGGACCTGAAGTCCTGCGACGAGATCCTCGAGGCGCTCCTTGATTGGCGGTTTCACCCGGTCCTTGCAGAATACTACCGGGTCTGCGGAGAGCAGGGTATCTCTGCCCGGATCGAGGGCGAACTATACCGGCAGTACTACGCAGGGCTGCTGGGTCCGGCCCCATCCGGGTGCAGCGGGTGCCCGGAGATGGCCGCCTACCTCCGGTTTGAGATCGATATCGCCAACATGAAGAACCTCATCCGGCTCCACTGCGCTGAAGAGGCGTGCGACCTCACGGTCATCGATCGGACCATGATCCCGGGTGGATACATCCCCATCTCCCTCTTCCAGCGGCTGTACGGTATCGAGACGGAGGGGGAGTTCGTCAACCTCTTCCTGAAGACCGATATTGTTCCCGTCCTCGCCCGGGCGGTGCGCGAACTCCGGCAGGACCCGGACTTCTCAAGCATAGACGCCGCAGAACTGGTCTGGCGCCGCTGGCACCAGCGCCGGCGGCCCGTCCACGAGGTCGAGATGGCGGTCACCCGCATCAGACTCCACCAGCTGGAAGCCCTCTCCCGGCGCCATCCGTTCTCGGTCCTTCCGTTGCTCGCGTACCTGGAGCGGAAGAAGTATGAGGTCTTCAACCTGCGGGCGATCGCGCGTGGAAAAGCATTCGGGCTCCCGTCCGAACGGATATGGCAGTATATCGTCCTGTAGGCAAGCAGCATGCCGGTAGACAGCATTAAACCCACCCGTTCAGGCCTCCTTCTCGTCAGGCAGCGGCTTACACTTGCAGAGCGGATACACCGGCTGTTATCGATGAAACTCGATGGGATGATGCTCGAACTGATCAGGATCACCGAGCAGGCCGTCCTGCAACGCAGGAGACTCGAAGAACAGTACACGGGCGCCCGGGAGATGGCGGCAGTCGCCGCCATGATGGAAGGGGAGACAGGAGTGCTCCTTGCAGCGCTCTCGGTGGAGGGGATCCCGACCTACACGGTCGGGCACCGGAACATCTTCGGGGTGCAGCTGCCGGCTCTGGAACCGGCGATGGTGAAGAAGACGCTTGATCAGCGGGGCTACAGCATCGTCGGAACCTCATCGGTCATCGACGACGCCGCCGATGCCTACGAAGAGCTCCTCGCCGAGGTCATCGCAAGCGCCGAACTCGAAGGAGGGATCAAGCAGTTGCTCAACGACATCGAGCGCACCCGCCGGAGAGTGAACGCCCTGGAGTTCAAGGTGATCCCCGAACTGAAGGAACTGCGCCGGTTCATCGAAGATCAGCGCGACGAGATGGAGCGGCAGGAACTGGTGCGGCTCAGGCGCATTAAAAAACTAAAGGCGATGAGGCCGGGGAGCCGTTAAAGGGTCCCCGGCCGGCGCGAAAGGCATGCGATTGCAGTGTCCACGATCGCGGCAAGGGCATCCACGCCGAAGGTCTCGGACGAGAGGACGAGATCATACTGCGAGAGGTCGTTGATCTCGATGCCGTAGTAGTTCCGGTAGCGGGTGGCTTCCGAATGCTGCCGGTTCTCGGTGTAGACCCTGGCGCCCTCTTCATCCATCCCGTCGCGCCCCGCAATCCGCTTTGCCCGGCAGGCAAGCGATGCAGTGAGCCAGATCCGGAGGTCGGCGTTCTCGACCATCCGGCCCGAGAGCCTCCCCTCGACGATGATGTTCTCGGTGCTCTCCCCGATCTCCTTCTGCCGGGCGTCGATCATCCGATCAACCGAAGGATCGCTCTCTGCAAACCTGCCGAACTCGGCAAGTTCCATCTCGTGCTCACGGGCAAGCTGGCGGAAGACCTCTCCCGCAGAGATGAATGCAAGCCCGTGTTTCTCCGCGAGGTGCCGGGCGAGCGACGTGGTGCCGCTCCCCGGCGGGCCGCTGATGGTGATCCGCATCAGATCCCCCCGATGTTGAGGGATTTCCGGATCACCTGGCTGATCGTCAGCGAGCAGAGCATGTACCAGAGGATCCAGGCGGGAACGATCCAGAACGCGATGTCCGAGAGGCCGACAACCCCGAGGAAGGGCATCACGATACCACTCGAGATGTCGACGGGCGTTCCGATCGCCGGGAGCCGCAGGAGGAGCCAGAAGAAGATCGGCACCGAGAGCACGAGGATGATTGCCATCGGCGTAAACTGCTGCCGGGAGAGATCGAGCTGGTCCTGCATCATCCGCTCCTGCTTCCCCTGGAGCTTCTTGATCCGCTTCTCATCCCCGGAGAGCTGAGCCTCCCGGAACTCCTTCTGAAACTCCCGCATCTTTGCCTGTGTCTCCTGCATCTTCTCGTAATCGATAGTATACTTCTGGACCAGCGACGAATACAGGCCCGTGATGCCGGAGAGAATCAGAATCATGACGAAGAACGGCACGCCGAGCACGTCGATAAAGTACCCGAGCGGCACGTTCATCACCGAACCGACCGTCACCCGTATCCACTCGACGCTGTACGAGAGCATCACGAGCATCGTAAAGACAAGGGCGATCGTCGGGCCGTGCTTCTTCAGGTCCACCATGCCGGGTTACCTCAGTACGCTCACCAGGTCTTCGATACCTTTCTCGAGCAGGAAGTTTTCGTTTCTGACGATCTTGATGGTACAGCCCGTATACATCGCATATGCCGCGGCAACGGCGCGGTTGAACTCCTGGTGCTCGGCAATCGCACGGGCACCCTCCATATCGCGGACTCTTGAGGCGTCACCGAGCCGGCGCATCAGGATCTGGTCCGGGTCGGTCTCCACCAGCACGACGATATCGGGCATCAGTTCGCGGAGAACCCATTCGGGCAGCCCCGCGAGGAACCCTGTCGGGGTCTTGACACTGCTGTGAGTATCAACGATGATGTTTGCATCGCCGCTCATGGCCGCGATCCCCGAGGCTGCCGCCTGCTGGAGGCGCTTCTGCACGTCTTTTCCGAGCTTGCGCATCTCGTCGCGGTTTTCGACCAGGTTCTCTTTCCTGGCCACGTCGAACATAAACGTGCCGAAGTTAACAGCCTCGTAAGCGACGCCTTCGGCTGCCAGCTTCTCCATTGCACCATTGATGACGGTGGTCTTCCCGACGCCGGGGACCCCCGTAACGACAACTTTCTTTCCCAACTCTATCACTCCTGTTAGGATATCATTCGCTGTAAAATAAATCCGTGCCTTGAAGAGTAATGCCTTTCGGAATCACCCCGGACCCGGGAGGCCGCGGCGGGCATGCCGGGTGAAAAATGGCTGCGCAGACACTTTTGCAAGAAAAGGAGGAGGTCCGGCGTTGCCTCCGGACTCACTCCCGGTCGAAGCGAGCGCTTCGCGCCGCTTCTTCAAGAATGATTCCTTCATCGCCGTCTGAAAGACGGCGCTTCCGGACTCATTCTTTCCCAAAGAACGTCCGCATGAACGGATACATCTCCATGATCTGCTGGCTTGCGACCTCCTCGTAGAGGCGGTAGGTGATACTCACCGCAAGCAGTAGACCGGTCCCACCGACCGCGCCGATGACACCGAAGAGGTTCGCCACGACCGAGAGGATCCCGATGAACGCACCGCCGATGATGGTGACCCGCGGGATGTAACGGTCGAGGTACTTCTCAAGCACCTGCTCGCTCCGGCGGTAGCCAGGGATATGCATCCCGCTCCGCTGGATCTGCCGGGCCACGTCCTTTGAATCGAGGCCCGCGGTCTTGACCCAGAAGAGCGCGAAGATCGCGCCTCCGACCACCATGACGGTGATATCGATGCCCATCCGGAGAAGGATCTCCCAGGGGGCGTGTCCGAGATCGGAGAGCCACCACATCCAGTCCTGCGGCTGGTTGATCGGTGCGATGAACCACATCAGGCCGTTGATCGGGGTCTGCCCCTGGAACTCGCCGAAGATAGTTATCCCGGCGTTCGAGAGGAACATCCCGATCATCTGGATGTTTGCCTGCAGCACCCGGACGAGGATCATCGGCAGAACGCTCGCATAGATGAGCTTGACCGGGAACCGCGCACGGGCACCGCGCACAGCGGTGTGCGCGAGCGGGATCTCGACACGGGTCGACTCCACATAGACGATGACCATGAAGATGACGAGCGTCGTGACGAGGGCGAGCATGTCCGTCCCGAAGTATTCAAGGAAGTTCGCCCCCGACGTCGCAATCGCGAACAGCCGCGGGAAGAACCCGATCGGGAAGGGATCGGTGCCTGTCTGCCAGTTCAGGAACCCGTTCACCAGACCCTGGGACACTCCTGCAACGATGAAGAGCCCCACACCCGATCCGATACCCCACTTGGTGACGACCTCATCCATGAAGACCACCAGCAGGCCTCCAAGACAGAGCTGGAGGAAGATCAGGAGCGAGACCACGAGCATATTCCCGCCGAAGAACTGCATGGCTATCGACGGATCGGGCATCATCAGCCCGCTCGCGACCATGGGGAGTCCCTCGACGATGATCATCACGAAGATGAGCATCTTCTGCAGGCCCATGTACATGACCTGCCCACGTGCTTCACTGGTGTCGATCTGCAGGATTCCGGCGCCCTTGAGCAGCTGCAGCACGATCGACGCGGTGACGATCGGCCCGATACCGAGATGCAGAAGCGAGCCGCTTGCACCAGCAAGCAGGGCACGGTACATTCCAAAGATATCCTGTGACTGCGGAGAGAGCCCGAAGATATCGATGTTGGTCAACGAGAAGTACAGGAGGAGAATAGCAAGCGTCCACATGAGTTTGTTCTTAAAATGGACGTGCCCCTCCGGACTTCTGACTGCAGGCATCGCTGCAAGGATGGGTTCAAATCTATCCAGCAGATCTCCCATAATTTCACCTGAAAAAGAAGATCAGACGGTCACTGCCTGACCGCCGAACTCCTCTATTTTCGCCCGGGCTCGTTCCGAGAACTCCCTGGCGGAGATACTCATTTTGTGGGTGACTTGGCCGCCACCGAGCACCTTGTCGATGCCGAGTTCCGTGGCGTTGAGAGCGATGAGATCGCCCTCCTGGGTTGCAAGCCCCTCACGGAGCAGCACCTCGATAATCTGGTCCAGTTCTCCGACATCGAGAGCGGATACCGGCACGGAGGTCTTGCTGACGAAACCGTGCTTGCCGTTGGATATCTCACCCTTAAGGTAGAAGTGGGAGAAGCGGTGGTCCCGCTGCCCGGCTCTACCCCGTCCACCCCTGTTGCCGGCGCCACGCCGGTTCTTGTGCGTACCGCCGCCGCAGGTCCGTGAACCTCTGTATTTTGATCGCTTGTTTACGGGCATCAGTCTCACCTCATCTTGTAGAGGAGATCGTTGATCTCAGGACCATAGTAGCCGAGAGCCCCGCTCTGTTGAAAGGTTCGCTTGATGGTTTTATAGCCCTTTCGTGGGGGGTGCAGTCTCAGCACCGGCTTGATCTCAGCCAGATCACGGAGGCTCGTCTCACCGCTGCAGAGTGCTTTGGCGAATTCGTCGATGTCGGCATATGGGGTATGCGCACGGACATATTCGTCGGTCAGCCGCCCGTCACCGGTAAGTCTGCCCCGGGTGCGCAGGAGGATGGCCAGAGTATCTGCGTCCACCTCGCCGTACGCCACGAAGTCCTTCACTTTGCGAATCATGCCGAGATACGCAGGTGTATCGGGCACGAGGACGCAGTGGTTGATGTGGTGCAGACGGAGCATCTTGAGGGTATCCTTGATCTCGCGGTTGGTGTTGACCACGCCGCGCACCTGCACTACCGCGTACATTACTCCGTCCCCCCAATCCTGACAAGGTTCGTCTGCCGGAGCGCCTCGAACGTCGCCTTGGCGTA
Organism: Methanoculleus sp. UBA77; assembly: GCA_002499455.1. Lineage (GTDB taxonomy): Archaea > Halobacteriota > Methanomicrobia > Methanomicrobiales > Methanoculleaceae > Methanoculleus. The sequence goes on from DALN01000038.1 coordinate 8,855, forward strand.
GTTGATGGTCGTCCGGGTCTGTCCCTTGTTGAGAGCCCAGACATCCTTGATGCCTGCAAGCTGCAGGACCTTCTTCGGGATATCCCCGGTCACGAGACCGATTCCCTGCGGGGCGGGCTTCAGCGTCACACGGACACTGCCTGCCTTCCCGGTCACTTCGATCGGGATCGAGTGAGCGGTCTCGCAGCCGCACTCCCAGCTCCCGCATCCGCGGGAGACCTTGATGAGGTTCAATTTTGCATCTGTTATTGCTTTCTGGATCGCGTTGCCGACCTGGGCATCTTTCCCCTGGCCGAACCCGACGTAGCCGTTCCTGTTGCCGACCACCACGACGGTGCGGAACTTCACACGGCGACCCGAGTCCGTCATACGCTGGACCATGTTGATGTCCAGCACCTCGTCCTCCAGGTCAGGCAGGAGGAGATCAACGATCTGGGGTTCCTTGATAGGCCTGCCGCTTGCGAGCACCTCATCGATACTGGTGATCTCGCCTGCAGCGACCATGCGCCCGAGACCGGTGAGCGGAATCCATTCTTCCTGTACGTATGCCATGTCACACCAGCTCCTTCTTGATGGCCAGAGCCACAGCCTCTACATTCGCCACCAGGTTGCCCGCCCGCTCGGGAGCATACCCGGCGATATGGGCACCCTTGAGCCGCTCCTCGTCGGGGAGGATCGACTCGCCGTAGGGTATATCGAGACCGCCGTCCACTGCACCCTTGAGAGCGGCAAAGACGCGCGCTCCAGGCTTTGCCCGGTGCAGCCCGATGTCCAGGATAGCCTCGTCATACCCTGCGTTCAACGCCTTGACCGCAAACAGCATACCGGTCAGGTAAGCGGCCGGGGTGCTGGAGGTCGAACCCTCATAGCCGTAGTCGGCAAGTTCTGCCGAGTATGCAGCCACCAGGGTGCGGTCTCCCTCAAGTTCGGGGACGACCAGCTGCGTGATGATCTGCCGGTTTGTCTTCCGGACGACCATCCTCGGTGTTCCCGACGCCAGGAGCGCCATCCGCTTGTAGTAGTCAGTTCTGCCCTCGTGCCTTCTCCTGAACGGCACGAAGTATCGTGGGCCGGTTGCCATTATCTCATCCTCCCTGCCGTCGTCTCGACATGAGACGTAAGGTGCGCCACGCTCCGGAACTGGCCTCCGGAAGCCCTGCGGTACATTACGCGGTACAGGCTCCGGTCAATGCTGCCGTCGTCACGCATCTCGCGCAGAACGCGGCGCTGCGCCCGGATCTTGTGTATCCATGCCCGCTTGCTGGAACCGCGTGCTCCAGCGGCACCTTTCCTCCGCCCCTGGCCTTTCCTGTGGCCGTAAGAGCGCTTTGCCATCCGCGCACGCGTCCTGCCGCGGCTGTTCCCCTTGACGGGGTGCGCCTTGATGGCACCCTCCGTGATGAGCTCACGCAGGTCGCTTCTCGAGATCGCCGCCTCGATATCGGCCTGGCGCTCGGGATCAAACCAGACGCGGTTCGCACCGCACTTGAGAATGGCGGCTGCCATTCGCCTCTGGCTGGCGAGATCACTCATTCTCGTTCGCCTCCTCTTCGTTTGCGGCAGGCTTTTCGGCCGCACGAGTGAGGTCCTTTGCGTTCAGTACCTTGAGCCCCAGTTCCATGGCCCGGGTCTGAATCTCTCCACGCTTCCTGTTGCCCACAGAGCCTCCGATCCTGACGGCCTGGAACTCCGGGTTCAGCCCCGCAAGGTCTGCCGGGGAAAAGACCCGGACTTCCTCATAGCCGCTCGGGTGCATGCCGCGGATTGCAGCAGGGCTCCCGTATCCCGGCCGGGGAAGAGCGCCCTTTGCCTTGAACTGCCGGCGCTGCTTGTTGTGCAGACCGCGCGGACGTCTCCAGACATCCTCGAGCCTCGACTTGCGGTGCAGTCCCCGCCTCTTGAAGGCAGGCTTGTTGTGCCGGGCACGGACGCGGATCAGTCTTCTTGTCTCGTCCATTCTCTTCACGCCCTCTCGGTGATGTAGATGCCGTCCTGGAACACCCGGGGATCACGCTTCGTGATCTTCGTCGCGTGCTCGATGTTTGCGGCCGTGTTGCCCACCTTCTCCCTGTCGATACCGGTGAGAGTCACCTCGTCACTGCCAATCTTGACAGTGACGCCGTCGAGGATCTTCGCTACCCGCGGCTGCTTCTCGCCGAGGAAATTGTTGATCTCGAGGCGGTTGCCCTGCTGCTTGAGCTGGATCGGGAAGTGGCTGTAGACCACTTTCATGTGATACTCGTAGCCCTCAACGACACCCCGGATCATACTCTTTGCCAGGGCCTCGATCGTGCCGCTCATGGCGAGGATACGCTTCTTATCCGACGCCGTGGAGACGACGATCTCGCCGTCTTCGATTGTGACATCGATCTGCGGGAAGCGCATGTCACGGACCAGCGTGCCCTTCGGCCCCGATATCGTGAGTACGCTGCCTTCGAGTTTTGCGTCCACACCGGGAGGGATCTCGACTCTTCGTGTAATTCCCATTACTCTCTCCCTCCGTTAGTAGACATATCCCAGCAGTTGCCCGCCGATACCTGCGCTCCGGGCCTCGGCATGGGAGATGACTCCCTTCGAGGTCGAGACGATCAGGATACCGAAGTTCTTTGCGGGGAGGTACTGCGACTCCCAGTATTCCATATCAGCCATCGCCACCGCGAACCGGGGGGTGATGGCGCCACACTTATTGATCGTTCCGGAGAGCTGGACCCGGAACTGGCCGCCGCGGCCGTCGTCGATGAACTCGAAGCCGCCGATAAAGCCGTTTTCCTGCATGACGCGGAGCATCGCGCCGAGGAGCTTGCTCGCGGGTTCTACAATAACCTCGCTCTTACCAGCGTCACCGGCGTTCTTGATCGTGCTCATCGCGTCAGCGATTGGATTCAGTCGTGCCATATTCGTACCCTCTAGTTCATCTTCTTGAAGCCCATCTTCCCTGCCCACTCGCGGAAGCACTGGCGGCAGAAGTATATGCCGTATTTCCGTACAAGGCCCTGCTTCCTGCCACAGATGCGGCATTCGTTCGCGCCGCGGCCGAACTTCCGGACGCTCTCGCCCGGGGTAGGTGCCCCAGACTCTTCTGCCATGCTTTACACCTCCACCTGGTAGCGCTCGCGCATGAACGCGATCGCTTCTTCTTTGCTCACTTTCTGGTCCCCCGGCAGTTTCCTGCGCTCGATGCTCCGGCGTGCAATCCGCACACCCTTGCGCTCGAGAACAACGTTGATGTCCATGCCGTAGATGCCGATCGTCGGATCGTAGGACATACCCGGGAAGTCGGTGTGCTCCTCGATACCGAAGGAGACGTTGCCGGTCCGGTCGAACTGGGAGATCGCGAGCCGCCGCTCGATGATATCGAGTGCGGTATCGATGAACTCTTCGGCCTTCTCCCGGCGCAGGGTGACCTTGCACCCGATGGGTGCGCCCTTCCGGATACCGAACGCCGGCTGGGTCCGCTTTGCGATGGTGCGGATAGGCTTCTGGCCGGTGATCTGCCGAACAAGCTCCTCTGCGTTGACCAGGCGCTCACCGCTCTCGCCGACGCCCATGTGGACGACGACCTTGTCGATGTAGATCTCCTGCATCGCGCTCATGCCGAGACCTCCAGTTCAGGTGCAATCGCGGAGCGGCCGACCATGAAGACGTAATCTTCGATGGTCTCGAAACGCTCGCCAGCCGCATCGTCCATGAGGATCACGCGGTTGGGGACGGCACCTGCGGTCTTGATGATATCGACGATCCGGCCGACTTTGCCGGAGTGTTTTCCGCCGACGATCATGGCCACGTTGCCTTCCGCGAAGGGGAAGTGATCGACGATCCGGAACCGGTCTTCGCCGTCCACTCCGAGCGTCACCACGATGGAGTCCTTCGCCTTGTAGGTGTTGTCAGCGAGGATGTTTGCGCCGAACGCGAGGTTCAACTGCACCTTGCCGCCGCGGATCGTGGTCTTGTTCCGGACCTTGCAGAGCCGGGTCTTTGCGGACTCTGCAGAGATCTCGACGGCAACGAGGTTGCCCCGCTTGTCGAGCTGTATGCGGTAGTTCTTTCCGAGCTTCGGGATCGAGACGATATCAAAGACCCCAAGACCCATCTGTGGGTTCCTGCAGGCCCGACCGTTGACGATGACGTCACGCTGGTGGAGGATCTTCCGGACCTCGCTCGCGTTCTCGGCGACCTTGATGTGCTCGCGGAGCCAGACACCGACCGGCAGAGCGCCGGCGTTGTGAGGACCGGGGGCGGTCTTCATGACGAATTTCTGTACTTTCTTCGGGATATGCCAGGATCCTGGCGCTACCAGCCGCTTGAGGTGATTTGACATTACGCTCCGCCTCCGAGTCTCTCCTCACGGAGTTTGTCTTTCAGGTTGAGCTTCGTGATCAGCACGTTCGAGGGATCGACCGGCCGGGGAACCTCGGTTCCGTCCGCCTTCGTCACCATCACGCCGTGCACAATCAGCCGGCACATCTTCATATCTACTGCATCGACGACGCCTTCGTCACCGGTAAAGTCTCCACGGAGCACCTTCACGGTATCGCCCTTGACCACACGGGTCCTCCGGACATTGTACTTGCCGCGGAGTTCGGGGGAGAGCGGTGCGGAGAGGAACCGGCCCCGGGTGTGGTTCGGTGCGTTGTAGCGCGCCTTGCGCTGTTTTCTTGGCTGCTTGCTTGCTATGCGTACCATTGCTTCACCACACCTTACACGATGATCGTCGCCATGGAGGCGATCTTGGGGTAACGTTCCGCGATCTCACGGGGGACGGCACCCTTGATCTCGGTCCCCTTCGGCTCGCCGCGCTCATTGATGAGCACCATGGCGTTGTCTTCGAACGAGAGCCGGATACCGTTCGGGCGGCGGATCTCCTTCTTCTGCCGGATGACCACAGCTTTCTCGAGCTTCCTCCGCATGTCGGGGGTGCCTTTCTTGACGCTCACGGTCGCGACATCGCCGATACCCATGCAGGGCTGCCGGCGCCGGACGCCATGGTAGCCGTCGACCGAGATGATCTCGACAAGCCGTGCTCCGGTGTTGTCGGAGCAGACCATCCGGGAGCCGGTAGCAAGAGCCCGCGGAATGGTCGCCTGCATTGCCTTCATTCCTTCATCACCTCGACCACCACAAAGCTCTTCGTCTTCGAGAGCGGGCGGCACTCTGCGATCTTGACCACGTCACCCGTGCTCGCGGCAAGACAGGGGGTGCTGTGGGCGTGGTACCGGGATCTCCGCTTCTCGTATCGCTTGTACTTCTTGACGTAGTGGAGGTATTCGCGCTCCACGACGACGGAACCGTTCATACGGTCGCTCACGACTTTGCCGGTAATCACCTGGCCGTGTACCGGCAAAGTGCCGTGAAACGGACAATTTGCGTCCGTGCATTCCGTCTCCGGAATGGGGACGTCCAACCCAATGTTTCGTGCCATATTCATCCTCACTTATTTGATGCGCATGTTGATCCGCCGTTCCGGCTGTGTCTCCAGGCTCGAGCCATCGACATCGACGGTCGTGCCGTCCGGAAGCCGGAGGCGGAACACGCTGAACCGTTTTGGAATCCGCTTCTCTCCTCGCCCGGTCAGGATAATCAGGGTGTTCCTGGTCTCATCGATGATGCGACCGGTCACCCCGGCATGACCCGGGTTACTCGCGCGGACGACCAGAACGTCCAGGCCGATCAGTTCGTGCCGCAGGACGTTCTGGGGAGAGATCATGCGTTCCTCCGCTCGTTCTGTTCGGTCCGGATGCGCGCGATCGTTCTCCTGACCTCGCGAATCCTCCCGGGGTTCTCAGTGGCACCGCCGGCGCTGACCTTCCCCCGCTCCTGGATCAGTTCGAGGGAAAGTTTCTGCTCCTGCTCGACAAGTTCGGTGTCGGAGAGCTGCTTCACTTCCTTTGCACGAAAGATTGCCATTTATCTCTCCTCCATGTATTCCTCACCGGGAATCTCCTCGAACTCTTCTTCAAACTCCTCGCCGACCTCTTCAGGCTCCGGGATCTCGGCCGGTGCCTTCTTCGGTTCGGGTGCGAGGGTCTCGAAGGTGTCGGGCAGCTTCGCATCCGGCGGGACGATCTTGACCTGGACACCGATGGTGCCGAGTTTCTTGATCGCGATCGCGTAGCCCTTCTCGACGATCGTCTCGCTGGGCTCGCCGGAGTGCTTGACATACCCTTCGGTGAACTTCTGGGTCCGCGCCCGGGCGCCGGTCAGCTTCCCGGCGATGATGACTTCACAGCCGAGAGCACCGGAGTCCATCACACGGCGGATCGTGCTCTGTCCGGCCTTCCTGAAGTACCAGCCGCGCTCGAGAGCGTTCGCCAGCCGCTCAGCCATGATCTGGGCGTTGAAGTTGGGGTTCTGGACCTGCTGGACTTCCACCTGCGGAGACTCGATCTCGTAGGTCGTGGCGAGGTCCTGCGTGAGCTGCCGGACCTGCTTGCCGCCCTTCCCGATAACGATACCGGGCTTCTCGGCAAAGATGGTCACCTGGGTGCCGAGCGGCGTCCGGGTGATGTCCATGCCGCCGTAGCCTGCGCGCTTGAGTTCTCTCGTGAGGAACTTCTCGACGCAGACCTTGCGCACACCGTCAGTGATAAATTTCTTCTCTATTGCCATTACGCCACCTCGGTCACAACGATCTCGATGTTGACGGTCTCCCTGCGTTTCGGAGTGGCGCGGCCCATTGCACGCGGGAAGAACGCCCGGAGGCCACGGCCCGCGTTCGCGGCAACGTGGTCGATCCGGAGTTTGCCGACATCAAGGCCGATGTACTCGGCGTTCTTCTCGACCGAGTCGAGCAGCCTGATGTAGGCTTCTGCGGCCTTGACCGGGTACCGGCCTGCGGCCCACTTCTGAAGGCCACGCTTGTGGGCGACGTTCCGGTTGAACCGCTTGAAGGGGATGGCCTTCTTGAGCGCCACCACATCGGCAAGGTATGCCTTTGCCTCGACAGTGGTCATGTTCCGGATGAACCTGGCAATCTCGATCGAGTGCTTGGGAGAGACAGGAAGCTCGTTCGCCTTTGCGCGAGCGACATTCTCGCCCTCAATCTTTGCTGAATACTCTGTTCGTGCCATAGCCATCACTTCAGCGGTACGTACTTACTCGACCGGGTCGCACCGATACCGGCGCTGCCGTGGGAAACCTTCCTGCGGGTCAGTGCAAACTCACCAAGGTAGTGGAAGACTGCCTCGGGCTGGATCTCCACTTTCTGGAACTCCTTCCCGTTGTGGATCTCGATCGTCTTTCCAACCATCTCGGGCATGATGATCATGTCACGCAGATGGGTGCGGATGTTGTCGTCTCCCGACCGGACGTCAGCGAGGAGTTTCTCGTGCTCCCGGGAGAGGCCGCGGTCGAATTTCCTGCGTGCCCGGGCCGGCATGAGCGGCAGCAGCTCGGAGAGAGCCATCTGCTGCAGATCCTCAACGGAGTAGCCGTGGTAGGTGAACTCCTCACGCCGCCGCGGCATTCGCTTCTGTGTCTTCTTTGCCATGCTTCACCCCTCACTTCTTCCACTTGCCGGTTCTCCGTGCGGCAATATGCCCGACCTTCCGTCCAGGGGACGTGCCGTGGGATACGGTCTTCGGGCGCCCGCAGTGCTGGTGCCCACCGCCGCCGAACGGGTGGTCGATGACGTTCATGCAGACACCCTTGACGCGGGGCCACCGCTCGGCGGAGGACCTGACGTGGAAAGCCTTCTTTCCTGCCTTGACGAACGGTTTCTCGCCCCGTCCGCCGCCGGCAACGATACCGACGGTTGCCATACAGACACCGTTGAACCACTTGTTCTTGCCGCTCGGCATCCTGATGCCGACCCTGCCGTCCTCGGCCTTGCCGATGACAAGGGCCTGGACACCGCTCGACCGGACGAACTTGCCGCCGTCGTTGGGCCGGGCCTCGACGTTGCAGACGTATGCACCGACCGGGATCTCGCGGAGCGGCAGGGTGTTTCCGTTCTTCACGGCACCGCCGGGTCCCCACGAGACCTGGTCGCCGACACCGAGACCTTCGGTGGCAAGCATGTAGACCTTCTCGCCGCTCTCGAGTTTGACGAGAGCGATCGGTGCGTGGCGGGCCGGATCGTGCTCGATATCCACGACATTTCCGGAGACCAGAGTGGTGTTTGTTCCCAGGTGCTTCAGCTCGGCCTTATACCGGTGCGACGGTGCACGGTAAGACGGGCCGCCCTTACCGCGGCTCTGTGCTATAATTCGGTGTGCCATCGTCACTCACCTTACATTATCCCCAGCCGGCTGAGGATCTCTTCAGCCGCCTTCTCGTCGGCAAACTTTACAATGGCCTTCTTCTCGCCCTTCATGGTCATCATGGTGCGGACCTCGGCCACTTCCTGCTCAAAGAGGGACTCCAGCTCGCGCTTGATCTCCGGCTTGGTGGCGTTCCTCTGGACGATGAACTGGAGTTTGTTCTCGCCCTCAAGCATCATCGTTGCCTTTTCAGTAACGAACGGGTATTTCAGTATCATGAGAGCTCCTCCAGCCTCCTGATTGCAGACTCCGTCCAGACCGTCAGGCGTCCTGCCTGCGTGCCGGGTGCGAGCAGTTCGGTGTTCAGCTGGTCGACCGCAACGGCATCGACGCCGGCGAGGTTCCGGGCTGCCCGGAGAGGTTCGCTCCCCGTGACGATGAGAACGCTCTTGCGCTGCTTGTAGCGGCGGCCACGCATGGTTCCGCGCCCTGCACGGACCTTCTTGCTGCCCTTCGCGCGCTCGACGTCGGCATAGACACCGAGAGCCGTGAGTGCGGCGATGACGTCGCCCGTCCGGGTGACTTCCTCGAACCGGTCCTCAAAGACCAGGGGGAGGCTGCCCGCGACCTCGAAGAGGTGCCCGCGTCCCTGGACGAGTTCAGCAGATATGCTGGCTGCAACAGCGGACCGGAAAGCCTTCCTCTTCTCCTTGCGGTTGATCTCCTTGACGAGGATCTTCTCGACCTTCGGGGGGTGCGCTGCACGTCCGCCGGTTGCCTGGGGTACCCGGGCCACTCTGCTGCCGTTCTTCAGACGGGGAACCTGAGCGACGCCCCGCCCGCTGCCCCAGGACTCTGCCGAGGTGCGGATGCCGGCGTAGGGGTCGGTGCCGTGCGGCTGGAACCGGGTGCTCTGGAGCGCGAGGACTGCCCGCTTAATCAGGTCGGGCCTGTACTCTTCAGTAAAGATTTCCGGGAGATCGATCTCGTGTGCGACCTCGCCTGTCAGTGTTCGAACCTGTGCCTTCATCGCTGCTCACCCCTGCATGCTCTGCGTGCTGACGAAGTTGATCGTCGGGACGCGGACGGTGTGTTCACCCTGCCGTATTGCGGGCCGGATCCGGATCAGCCGCTTGTTCGGGCCGGGGACGGAACCCTTGATCAGCACGTAGGGACCGCGCACAAGACCGTAGTGCAGGAACCCGCCTGCCGGCGTGATCTCGTCGCCGTTGGTGCCGATCTTCAATATGCGCTTGTTGAACTCGGTGCGCTGCTGGTAACCCATCTGGCCCATCTGGGGCACCTGCCACCTGACATGGTGGGGGTTCCACGGACCGAGGTTGCCGATGTGGCGCTTCTTGCCGCCGCGGGAGTGTTTCCGCTTCCGGACCTGAACGCCCCAGCGCTTGACGGGACCCTCCGTGCCCTTACCGGTGGTGACCGCGGTCACGTCGACGTACTCGCCGACTTCGAGGTTTCCGGTCAACTCGATCTCTTTCCCGAGAATTCCGGCTGCATACTCGATCTGCTCTTCGAGGCTTCCGCCGGCGATCCGCATCTCCATCAGGTCGGGGACCTTCTTCGGGACACCGGTGAGTTCTGCGGGCCGGGTGTAGGTCAGGGCGTAGAGCTCTGCGACCTTGCCTTCGCCGATTGCGCCCCGGATAGCGAGAAGAGCCGCGTTGGTGTCGTGGTTCTTCGGAACGTTGATGCGACGGGACAACTCCTCGTCGAGATCTGTCGTCCAGGCCTCGGTCAGCGCGTGCTTACCGTAGGTATCCTCGCTGTATGCGCGCACACCAGCCACTCTCATGGGCGGGATCTCGATCACGGTCACCGGCACCATCACGTCCCGGCCTTCGGTGGGACTGCTCTTGTGGTCATCCACCATGATGACGTGGGTCATCCCCACCTTGTACCCTGCAAATCCCTGCACAGCCGGTGCTCCCGTGTACTCCGGCCATGAGCCGTAGCGGGGAATCGGGCTCTTTGCCCGTTTTCTGGGGCTGTACGCAAGAGATCCTCTGCGTGGCCTGTGAATGTTCGCCATGTTTCAATCAACCCTTCATGCATTGTAGTCTGATGCACCGGCTGCAGACTGTTGCAGAGCGGTGCATACGCCGAATCGCATGCCGGCTGCACCGGCACATTCGGTCTTCTGGCGAACCCGTAAGGGGCGGGATATCGAACGCCACGCCCAGAAGGCATGGCGCAAGGGAAACAGTTGATGGAAGCAGCGCGAGCAGGGAGAAGGAGGAGATCAGTCTCCCCTCATCTTCTCCGATCGCTCTCTTCGCCGCCGCCCGGGTGTGCCACCCGAGTAGGTTCCAGTCGTCGCCAATAGATCCTGACTCTTTGACGCTTCCGGGAAGAGTTCTCCCGGAACCGGGCGCGCTGCACGTGCGTTGGCCCAGCGTCTCGATCAGATCCAGCTCCTGTCATCCCGTTGTGACGAGCACAACTCCGTATCGACATCGGCCCTCCGTGAGGAGGGTTCGGCCTTCACTCTGTCTGGTACCCGCTCTGTCCGTGTCGCCCCGCCGCGGGTCTCTGATCCGCATTTTCAGCGGAACCAGAGAGATATCGGGAAACAGAGGCCACATAGGAGCCTGCTATCCCCCGGATCCGGACGGGGCAGTACAGAGCGGTTTCTTAAACATTGCTGAAAATGAGATATAAATCTTATTATTGGACTCTCCAGGTGTTTCGCAGGAGGGGTATATGCTGCGGGTACGGCACCGGCCCGGCAGCCTGAAGGGCTGCATGGATGAACAAAGGGCTGCATAAGACCCATTGCAGGTAGCACGACAGGGAAACCACTCCCTGCAGAGCTCAGGCACCCGGAGATGAGGCCCACACGTGCGCGCGCTTCGCGACCCCATCACCCGAAGTACAGGTCGCCGTCTTCGTTGATGTAGACCTCAACATCCTCGCGAACCTGTCTGCCCCTGAACCGGTCGGGGTTCGTATCTCTGAGCCTGTTGATGAGTGTTATCGTATCGTACTTGACTTTCAGCCCCACCTTCTCGGCTTCGCTGTAGATGAGCTCAGGAGCCTTGAGAAGGTCGAGACCACCCTGGAGCGTGCAGAGGTGCACGGCGTCGAGCGTGTAGAGGAACTCGAGCGTCTCGCGCGCGCGAGAGATGTTCTCGAGAGCAGCCTTCTCGATGGTGCAGACGTTCGCTTTTGAGGTGTGGATGATCTCTGCTATCTGTTGCTGTGTCAGCCCTTTCTTCCGGTAGCGTAGCACTTCTTTCTGGCGATCGGTAAGCAGACCTTGTTTCATCAACCATATATTGGCATGTGAAATTTAAACACTTTTCCTTAACCACCTGCGGAACCCGATAAGTACACCGCATAAACTCCAGAAGAGCCTGAGGCCTGCAGATGGCAGAAACGCCACTGCGCGGGCTATCAGGCCATTGAACCATGACTGCCCGGCATGGCTCCCCCCACAGGTGGCCTCGCGGCAGGCGGCCGCCGGACAACCAGAGTTTAAAAGGTCCGGAGAGTTTCGGGAACGGTGTTCGGGCACCGGGAGGTCACGCTGCGGCCGGCCGAAAGAGAGAATTTTACGGATGATTCCTGTTTTACCCATCAAGGGCGCGAGATCTGTCCGATAGGAGTATGAGTATATGCCTACCAGGCCAGGTGAGTATCCGCTTCCGGCAACGGTGTTTTGGGAGAACATCCAGGGCATTTCAAAACGTTTATATGAGAATTTGGCGATACTATCGTGTTCTCAACATTGAGAGGTGTTAAAAGTGGTTGTAAAAGTAGGAATTGCAAAACTGGGAAATATCGCCAGCGGTGTAATGGGTGAACTCCTTCTCGACGAGCGTGCCGACCGTGAGGACATCATCACCTTCATGGCGACCTCCGGTACGAAGCTGCAGCCCGAAGATATCGACCGCGTTGTCAGCAACATGAAGGCATGGGGCCCTGACTTCTGTATCGTCGTCTCCCCGAACGGCATCCTCCCCGGACCCACCAAGGCCCGTGAGGACCTTGCAGCAGCCGGAATCCCCTGCATCGTCATCACCGACGATGTCACCACCAAGAAGGAGCAGTTCGACGCGCTCAAGGCGAGCACCTTCGGCTACATCATCATGAAGGCCGACGCCATGATCGGCGCCCGCCGTGAGTTCCTCGACCCCATCGAGATGGCGGACTACAACGGCAACCTCGTCAAGGTCCTCGCCATCACCGGCGCGTTCCGGAAGATGCAGATGGAGCTCGACAAGGTCATCGACCAGGTCAAGGCCGGCAAGAAGGGCGCAGACCTCGCGCTCCCGAAGGTCGTCATGACCTCCGACAAGGCAGTCGAGGGCGAGTTCACCAACCCCTACGCGCTCGCGAAGGCCCGTGCCGCCTACGAGATCGCCCAGGCGGTTGCAGGCGTCAACGTCAAGGGCTGCTTCATGACGAAGGAATGGGAGAAGTACATCCCGATCGTCTCGAGCGCTCACGAGATGATGCGCCAGGCCATGATCCTCTGCGAGGAAGCACGCGACCTCGAGAAGGGCATGGACGCGGTCATCCGCAAGCCCCACAAGAAGACCGGCGAGATCGTCTCGAAGACGGCCCTCATCAGCAAGCCCGAGTAACCCCAACACCACTTCTTTTTTCGGCGCTGGAGAGCGCTTTGCAGTATGCTGCGTCGCCGCCCCGCACCGCGGGTTCACGCGATGCGCGAACAAACGTGGATATCGAGGGCAGCGAGGCTGCGATGTGCGAGCGAAGCGAGATTGAGCATCGCGAAGAACGCGAAGTTCGGTATGGTTACCTGTAACTCCCCTTCACGGCTTCGCGTCCTCCGCACCTAACGGTGCCCATGCTCCTGTCGTGCCGACAGTCGCACTTCGCGTGAGGCCGCACCATCCATACGAGCCCCCTGAAGCCGGCGCGGACCCGGAGATTCTATCCGCCGAAAGATGCTCTTCCGGGTATCACGGGGAGAAGACCATCATCCGCCCTTCCGTCATCTCCTCGATCGCGTACTTCGGCCCCTCGCGCCCGATACCGGAGCCTTTGACCCCGCCGTACGGGGCGTGGTCCATCCGAAACGTTGACGCGTCGTTGACCACCAGCCCGCCGACCCGGAGTTCGGCAAACGCCCGGGCGATCAGCCTGGCATCGTGGGTAAAGAGACCGGCCTGCAGCCCGTACTCGGAGTCGTTCACGAGCGCGAGTGCCTCCTCGAACGTCTCGTAGGGGGTGACCGTCACCACCGGGGCGAAGATCTCGGTCCGGTTCACCTCCATCTCAGGGGTCGTATCGAGGAGGACCGTGGGGCTAAAGAGCGGGCCATCGCGGGTCCCCCCGGCAGCCGCCCTCGCGCCCTTCGCGATCGCATCCTGCACCTTTGCAGACGCCGCGCGGGCGGCCTCCTCCGATATCATCGGGCCCACATCGATACCCGGCTCGCGCGGGTCGCCGACGGTGAGGGCGCGGACCCGGTCGACGAGCAGTGCGAGCGTCTCCTCGAATATCGGCCGGTGGATATACACCCGCTGCACCGAGATGCAGGCCTGGCCGGCGTTCGAGAACCCTCCGGCAACGATCCGGCCGACGGCAAACGGGAGATCGGCGTCAGAGTGGACGATCACGGCCGCGTTGCCGCCCAGTTCCAGCCCGACCCGCTTACGGCCGGCGATGCTCCTGAGGCGCCACCCGACGTCCGGGCTCCCGGTGAAACTCAGGCAGGCGATCCGGTCGTCCTGCACCATCCTCTCAGCAAGTTCGGAACGGCAGGGAACGACATTGATCGCTTCGGGCGGGAACCCGGCATCAAGCACCATCTCTCCGATCATCAGCGCGGAGATCGGAGTTGCCGACGCGGGTTTGAGAATGATAGAGTCCCCGGCGGCGATGGCCGGCCCGATCTTATGGCAGACGATGTTGAGCGGAAAGTTGAACGGCGTGATCGCGAGCACCGGGCCGAGCGGGAACCGCTGGATACATCCGATCCGTCCTTCGCCGGCCGGGTTCCAGTCAAGGGGGAGGATCGTGCCGTCTATCCGGCGCGCTTCCTCGGCAGATGCCTCAATCGTCTGTATGGCGCGCAGAACCTCGCCCTCCGCAAGCGCCCTGGTCTTCCCCGCTTCGAGGACGATCGTCTCCGCGAGATCCGTGGCGCGTTTTCGTATCCGGTCTGCCAGGGCATGGAGGATCGCCGAGCGGCGGTGAGCGGGAAGGCGCCGGGTGACGGAGAAACCGCTCTCTGCAGACTCAAGGGCGTCCTCGATATCCGCGCTCCCGGCAAGGCAGACCCGGCCGACCGTCTCCCCGGTATAGGGGAACCGGACATCCAGAACCTCATCGCTTCTCCGCCATTCCCCGCCGATCAGGAACCTGTGCGGCTCTCTCATGATAAAATTTCAACCGCGGCAGGGAATCAACTTTTCGCCCGGAAGAGGGCGCCCATCTCTTCCGGGAGCGTCAGGATGACCGGTTCCAGATGCAGCCGCTCCATAAACGCCGAGTCGCACATGGAGAGGCTGTTGGGGTTTATCCGCGCGATGACGGAGCAGAAAGCCCGGTGACCATGGCCGGCAGTCCCGGGAGCATCAAAGACGATCGAGACATTGAAGGCATATGTGCCGAGGTTCCGATAGAATGCAATGAGCCGTTGGAGTCCGCCAGCCAGCGGCTCGATATAGGGTTCGAACTCCTCAAGCGTCGATATCGGGAGGAGTCCTCGCACTTCCCGCTCGCCAAGGGGGACGGGGTTTGCCGACCAGAAGATCTCATCCTCAAAGAGGAACCGGTCGGAGCAGCGCTCGTGCTCAATCAGGTCTTCCCAGTACAGGCGGCCGTGCTCGGTGAGGTAACGGTGTCCGGCGGAGATATAGAGACCCGCGAGGTGAGTGGGCTCCGGGTCGGCGATGCCCTGCAGGTGGGGGTGGACGATGCTTGCACCGGCCGACGGCAGGCAGTTCCAGTTGATACTCGTGTAGCCCCGAGACCCGGCCAGGGCTTCTGCCGTGCCGGATATGGCGTCGGCGAGGCATTTCCGGTCAAACTGGCCGGCCGCGTGACTCCGCGTGATCACCGTGACCACGTGGCGTTCCGCAAAGGGGTAGAGGTTCGGGAACGTCACGCTCTCACCGCACCGGAGACGGTTGCCGTCCTCGAACGTCGGAGTGGAGACGTCTATGGCATCGGGACAGAACGGGCAGCCGTCACGAGCAGAGGGCATGTCGGGAGCTCCATCGATCCGCCGTTCAATCCGGGCAGGGCTGATCCGGCACCTGATACCGGTGAGGGATTCCCGGCGGTACTGGATAACCCCTCGTTCCGTCCGGAGTTCACGGATCGTAAACATGGCCCTTCGTACTTCGGTTAGTGTGCCGACCGTATAAAACCCTGTCAGGCAGGGGCAGACGGCACCAGGCGGCATGGTACCTCCAGAGACGATCCTCTACAAAGCCCGGACGAAAAAAAGTGATGAGTGTTTTCCTGCCTTACACAATGTACTTGCCGAGGAGGCGGATGGAGGTGGTCATGTCGGGGCCGAGAGGCGAGCCGAAGATGATCTGGGTAACTCCGGACTTTGCGAGGTCCTCGCACTTCTGCTTGACCATGTCGGGGGTTCCGGCGATGGTGAAGGCGTCGATCTCCGCGTCGCCGACGAGTCCGCCGACGGCCTTGAAGTCAAAGCGGCCGAGCGCTTCCTTGATCTTCGCGACATTGGCGAGGTCGAGTCCGTGGCGCTGGAGGAGCGCGGGCGGGGAGCCTGCGGCGATGAATGCGGCCACGATCTTTGCGGCGTTCCGGGCCTTCTTCTCGTTCATGTCGATGGACATGGCGGTGTAGGCACCGACGTCGAAGGTCTTCTTGCCGGCCTTCTCCATTGCTGCCTTGATGATCGGGATGGCGACCTCGAAGTCCTTGGGGTTCGAGGCGTTGATCAGGGCACCGTCACCGATCGTGCCGGCGAGCTCGAGAACCTTGGGCCCCTGGGCTCCGATGTATACCGGGATGCCCTTCTTGCCGGGCAGGGTGACACCGGTCAGCTTGGCACCGTCGTAGTCGAAGAACTCCATCTCACCGGTCTTCTTGACTTCCTCACCAGCGAGGAGCTTGCGGATCTGCGTGACACCCTCCTGCAGGTGGCCGACAGGCTTGACGGGGTCGATGGCGAGCTTCGGGAGGGTGGAGAGGTCACCGGGTCCGATACCGAGGACGGCACGTCCGTCGGAGATCTCGTTTAAGGTAGCCATGAAGGACGCGATGGCTGCCGGGGTGTCGGTGAACGTGTTCATGATGCCCGGGCCCATCTTGATCGAGTCAGTGTTTGCCGCGATCATGGCGAGGGTCGGGTACGCGTGGCGGTTGTTGTAGTGGTTGGTAATCCAAGCGTAGTCGATATCCTTCGACTCTGCAAGCTTGGTGTAGTTCACCACCTGCTTGACGTTGATTGCTCCGGGCACAAATTCAATTCCATATGTAGTCAAGGCTATACACCTCATTGAGTAGTTACGTGC
>DALN01000053.1:0-1197 GCA_002499455.1 Methanoculleus sp. UBA77
GTCGTCAGTGATCGGTATCGCGGGTGGTTTCATGGAACTCGACGATCTCCATCATGGGGTAGTCGTCCTCGAGGTGCAGCCGGGCCCGGCAGACGGTCGCCCCGACCTCTGTCGTGATAGCGACATCGAACATCTTCCCGGCAAGCTCCGAGTAGCCGAACCGGTTCGAGACCATCATGTCGCGGTTCAGCCGGACGGTGATATCCGTCACGTAGGGCTGGAGGCCGACGGCCTGCTCGATGGCGGTCTCAACGGCGCCGGCGGTCTCGCGGGCGATGGGGGTCCCGACGAACTGGTGGTAAAGGGCGCCGAGCTTGATCCCGGCTTCGAACGCCGCTTTCTCGCGGTCGGTGATCATGGTTAGTAGGTTTGGGGTGCGGGAGTAAGAAGGTGCGCCCCGGGATGGCGGGGGTCCTGCGAAGCTACAGGAAGGACGGCCTCGAACGGTGATGTCAATTAAGTATAAGTCCAGTGGTTTGATAGGTTAGAATATGAGACTCCGTGTAGTGCTCGAACCCAGTGAGGAAGGGGGATATACGGTCTATGTGCCAGGCCTTCCCGGCTGTATCAGCGAAGGCGATACGAGGGAAGAAGCACTGGAAAATATCAGGGAAGCTATCGAGCTGTATCTCGAAGTTGTTGAGGATGATCTCGTTTGTAGCGAAACAGCCGAACAGGTTGAGATTGCTGTATGAGCAAGGTCCCTGTTCTTACGACAGGATCGTCATCGCCCTTCAAAGGGACGGATGGGTTGTCGTCCGCACGCGTGGCAGCCACATCCGCCTGCATAAGCATCTGCCAGATAAAACACTGAAACTGACAGTCCCTATGCATAAACCGCTCAAGCGCTCAACACTGTCGCGTATCTTAAAGCAGGCTGAGCTGACGGTCGAAGAATTGAACGATCTGCTCTAGGCCGGGCCCTCCCTCCTGGGAGCCCGGGCCGCCCTTCGCGAAAAAAGGGCAGAGCCTCTCCTATCCTATCAACTTCACCAGCCCGTGCCGGGGCTCGAGCACCTCGCCGCCGCGTTTCAGCTGCTCGATGGTATGCTCGATCTTGTCGCGGGCGAATCCCTGCTGGACCAGGACGTCGATGACCTCCTCGACCTTTGCCTGGCCGCCTCCGTCGGCGGAGGCGTTCCGGATCGCCTCCTTGACCGACCGGATGATGTCGCGCTGCGACTTCGTGACCCCGGT
>DALN01000053.1:1294-1882 GCA_002499455.1 Methanoculleus sp. UBA77
CGGGCGGTGACCGGGACGGGCTTGTTCCCGCCGGCGAGGTTCCGGAGGCGCATGTAGTAGGCGATCAGCGCCTCCTTCGCCCCGTCGGAGAGGATGGGGAAGCAGTTCCTCTTCGCGTAGGCGATGTACTTCCGGAGCAGCGTCGGGTCGATGTCGGGGGTGACCGGCGCGAGCGCACGCTGGATGTAGGCCTCATCGACGTCCGGCAGGGGCGAGAACTCGTGCTGCTTGATCAGTTCGCCGACGGAATGCGTCTTGATGATGTGCTGCGCGATCGCCCCGTCGCGCTCGGTCTCGGGCTGGTCGGTCATCACGAAGATGAGGTCGAACCGGGAGAGGAGCGANNGCCGCGCCGAGGAGGGCGCACCGGGACTTTAAGGTCGCGGTGATGCCGGCTTTTGCGACCGAGATCGAGTTGCCGCACCAGACCGGGATGCCGTTTCGCCGGACGTAGAGGATATGGTTTGGGACCTCAAGGCAGTAGATCATGCCCTTGTAGGGCCGTGTCTCGATGTGGCGCTGCCCGTTTGAGTTGATGTTCGGCTCGTTCTGGCCGTCGCGGATGAACGTCACCTGGTAGATGTCGTG
>DALN01000053.1:1897-2085 GCA_002499455.1 Methanoculleus sp. UBA77
GACCATCCCTTCTTCAGCAGGAGTTCGGTGACGTCGTCGGCCAGTCTCCTCGACGAGGTCGTGTAGATCGAGACCCCGGTCGTCTTGTTGACGTAGCCGTCGCCGAGCATGAGCGCGTCGAGGAGGATCCCGATCTGCTCCGGAGGGAGGCTCTTTGCGTAGTCGGGGACGTACTTCTCGTGGCATTT
>DALN01000053.1:2209-7811 GCA_002499455.1 Methanoculleus sp. UBA77
GAGAGGAAGTAGCCCAGGAACTCAAGCCAGTCGTCCATCCTGACCGTGACGGGCTCGGTAAGTTTTCCTTCGTCGTTCTGGTTCGGGAACTTGGCGACAGATGGGATCTCGTAGGTTTCCCGCCGCTCCCCTGCCCATACGGCATTCTTCTTGAACCGCATCCGCTTGTGGGCCGGGAGCTCGTCCATGCGGATGAGCCGGAACCCCTCCCACTCGTCGGCCCGCCGGTTCAGGTTGACGTACATCCGGTGGTTCGGGGTGACCGCGAGGTCGACCTGCCGCGACTTGACGTAGTAGAGATCGCCCTCATACTCCGACGCCGTGAATCCTACCGGGGCTGCGTACTCGAGCCTGCCGTCGGGGGAGAGGGTCGCGACGCGGTCGTCGGCGGTGACGTCGCGGAAGAGCTTCCACCCCCTCTCCGTGAGGACCTCGGTCTCGTCGTCGTAGCACTGCTGCTCCATCGCCTCATGGAGCGCGCTCCGGTCCTCTTTTGCCATCTTGTCCATCTCGTCGACGGCCGCGATCCCCATATCCGCCAGGACCAGCGCACCGGCCTCGAGCGTCCACCGGCCGTCGCCGAACTCGTCCTTGACCGCCGTCGCCGTCAGCCCGGCGGAGGTCGACGACTTGCCGCTCGTGTAGATCCCGCGGGGCGAGAGTTTCACGACGTAGCGCAAGATCTGGCTCTTTGCGATACCCGGGTCGCCCACCAGGAGGACGTGGACGTCGCCACGGAGACGGGAGCCGTCCGGCATATCCTTTGCTATACCGCCGAAGAGCTGGAGCGCGATCGCCTCCTTCACGTCGTCGGTCCCGTAGATCGTCGGCGCGATCGACCGGGCGATCTTCTTGTAGACCAGGGGGTCGCGGGCGAGCGCTGCAATCTTTGCCTCGTCCTCCTCGGTGATCGAGACCTCCTCGAACTCCTTCTCGGCGATCTCGATCGAGTTGCACTCGAGATAGATGTCAAAGAGCGTGCTCTTCTGGCCGTAGTTGACCCGCTGCACCGACCGGAGGATGCCGTTCACCACCACCCGGTCGCCCGGCGAGACCATGCCGGTGAGGTCGTCGGTGACGTCGATATCGAGCGTCTGGGGCTGCTCGCCGCCCCGGAGGCCTTCCGGGGACTCCTGGATCCGGAGTTTCTGGGCGTCGACGAACCGGCACCGGTTCATGACCAGGTCGAGGCGGGTCTTCCTCTCACAGTTCGGGCAGACGTCGGGCTCGTCGAACCGCCCGTAGCCCTGGGGGACTGGATCGGTGTTCTTCCCGCAGGTCCGGCAGTGGAAGACCGCGCTCACGATCCGGGGACGGACCTCCGTGGTCTTCCGGAGGATCCCCTCGAGGGCGACGAAGGTGTTGATCTGGTCGGCCCTGATGTCCCGGACGTTGGTCTTCTGCGGCAGGTTCGTGAACCGGATGTTGATCAGGTCCGGGTCCTGGCCGTCCTTCAGCTTGATGAGCTTGTTCTGGACGATCGCGTCCCGGATATCCCCGATGACCTTGCCCGGGTTCTGCAGGAGTGCAAACGCGAGTTTGTTGTTTAAGATCTTCCGGAAATCGATGTACAGCGAGCGGTTATGGGGGTACTCGCGGGAGAGCTCGGCGAGCTCCCGCTTGTACTGCTTCTTTAAGAACTTCGTCCACTCCCCGACGTTGTCGGTGACCTCGACGGTTACCTCTTCGGCCACGACGAAACCCTCACCGGTGCTCCTCTGCGGCGAGGACGAACCGGGCGAGCAGCGCCTCCATCTGG
This sequence comes from Methanoculleus sp. UBA77, assembly GCA_002499455.1. Lineage (GTDB taxonomy): Archaea > Halobacteriota > Methanomicrobia > Methanomicrobiales > Methanoculleaceae > Methanoculleus. Next base: position 3,969 of record DALN01000053.1, read on the forward strand.
ATCTCGCTGCTTGCTCCTTCCGAGAGGCGGAAGTCGGTCTCGCCGAGGGCGTCGATCAGTCTCACTTTGAGCGTCCGGTCCATGTCGCGCCGGACCAGTGCGCGGTAGCACTGGTTGATCAGCTCGTTCGGCGCGATCCCGCGGCCGCGGGTCAGGTCGGAGAGCGCCTTCTCCGCCCCGTCGAATTCTCCTGCGATCGAGAGGTCCAGGAGCTCGTCGATCTCCTCCGGCCGGGCCGTCGCGGTGATCTGGTAGATCATCTCCTCGTCGATATCGGGCCGGAGGATGGCGGCGCCCTGCAGGGCGTTGATCGCCTTCCGCATATCTCCCGATGCGACGTAGACGATGGCGTCGAGCGCTCCATCCGTGACCGTGAGGCCTTCTGCCGTGGCGATCCTCCTGACCTCCTCGGCGACTGCTTCGGCATCGAGCGGCCTGAACCGGTAGATGGCGCACCGGCTCTGGATGGGGTCGATGATCTTTGAGGAGTAGTTGCAGGAGAGGATGAACCGGCAGGTGCGGGCGTAGGTCTCCATCGTCCGCCGGAGAGCCGCCTGGGCGTCCGTCGTCAGCGCGTCGGCTTCATCGAGGAAGAGGATCTTGAACGCCGCGCCGGCGAGCGGGGACGTCCGGGCAAACTCCTTGATCTGGTTCCTGACGACGTCGATGCCGCGCTCGTCGGAGGCGTTCATCTCCCGGAAGTTCGTCTGCCAGGAGTCGCCGAAGAACTCCCGCGCGAGCGCTACGGCGGCGGTCGTCTTCCCGATCCCCGCGCTGCCTGTGAAGAGGAGGTGCGGCAGGTTCCCGGTCCTGACGTAGGATTGGAGGCGCACCACGATCTCCTTCTGTCCGACCATCTCATCGAGTCTTCTGGGCCGATACTTCTCTATCCAGATGGTGTGGTTGCCGTCCATTTGCATAGGTGTTGGTGCTCGTCCATCGTAAAAGGATCGTCATCCGTTCCGGTGATCCTTTTTAGAGGGGTCAACTACCCCGCCCTGAAGGACGGGGCTTGAGACTCTATCATGTCGATAGTTCTCGTCCGGGTGGTTGACTGCACCCCTGCACCTCCAGGGTATACCTGTAGGTGCGTGCTCTGGACTCGATGTTCCGAGCACCGATAAGATCGGCATGGAGGGAGTGCCCGCAGCATTCGCAGACAAACGACCTTCCATTCCGATTATTCTTGCTGATATGGTTGCATCGAGGGCAGGTCCGGGAAGTATATGCCGGATCGACATAGACCGTCGATATACCCTTCTCCCGCGCCTTATACTCGATGAAGGACTGAAGTTCAAAGAACGCCCAGGAATGATGGGTGTATCTCCGCTTCTTGGGGGTATCTGGCCGATCCCTGATCCCGGACAGATCCTCCAGCCCGATCACATTGACCCTGTTCTGAACAGCAAAAGAAACGATCTCCTTCGAGACGCGGTGGTTCATATCAGTCATCAACCGTCTCTCCCGGCCGGAGAGGTGCTTCAGCATCCTCTTTGCCGACCGGGTGCCCTTTGACTGCAACCGTTTCCGCATAGTAGAATAGATGTTGCGGAGATCCTTGGCTTTCCCGCCACAGAAGAACCGACACTTTTTGTCGGTCGTCGAGGCAACCGCAAGGAAGTTCTGCCCCACATCCACTCCCATAAAGGTCGAAGACTCCGCGACCTCACGGGTCTCTGTCTCCCTCTCGCAACAGAGGTGGAAGTAGTATGTCCCGTCCTTGTGTTTCACCAGTTTCGACGCGCCAAACTTCCAGGTTCCGTCGAGATACCGCTCCATGTGAGGGTACCGGAAGAACCGGTACTTCTTTCTCCCTTCGAGGGTCGTAAGACCGATCTTATCTCCATCAAGGGAGAAGTCTCGCCCAAAGGAGAAGGTCATAGAGGTGGGGGCGTAGGTGATCTGCTGCCACCCGGTCTTTTTCGCCCGAACCTGTGCCTGGAGTGTCCGGTAGGTTCCCGTGACCTGCCGGACGACATTGCAGGACATCTGGGACTTGAGACCGATCTGCCCCCGAAGAGCGGGATAGACAATCTTCTGGAGGGCAGCAGAACCCTTGGGTTTCCCGAGGTTGTACACAACCGCAGAGACGTAGTTCATCCCCTCGGTGTAGGTCCGTACCGTCCGGTCGAGAAGATCGGGGTCGGAACAGTCCATCTTGAGGATGACGGTCTTTGTGGTGAGCACAGATATCTATTTCACTCAAAAGTGTATAAAGTTAGATCAGTGAATCGCAATTCCCTCTCGGCCTGAAGACCGGGAACTCCTTGCGGAATCAGCTGAAGACGAAAAGATAGGTACAGAGTTTCACGGAAATGCCGGGCCGGGAGATCCGGCCCGATCTCCACACGAACTCCCGGTATATCCTCACCCCCTTCCTCGAACGGACGGATTCATGGAGCATATAGAGCGGGTATTTGCGCAGGACTTCTCCGCCGCGCGGCACACGGCGGACTCCCGCGACGGCCGGGACGGTTCGTACGTGGTGACGCCCACCGGCGCCTGGTGCCGCAGCCTCTTCATCGTCGGCGCCGTCACGGAGCGCAGGGGGAGCGGCGACCTGGTCCAGGCCCGGGTCGCGGACCCGACCGGGACGTTCCGGGTCACGGCGGACTGGCAGAGCCCGGACACGGTCGAGACGCTCGGCTACATCGAGCCGCCGGCGTTCGTCGCCGTCACCGGCCGGGCGGTGCTCACCGGCTCCGGGCCGAGGGCGCAGGCCGCAGTGGAGGCCGAGGCGCTCTGTGCGGTGGACCGCACCGTCCGCGACCTCTGGGTGCTTGAGACCGCCGGCGCGACGCTCGACCGCCTCGAGGCGCTCCGCGACGGCAACGACGAGCGGACCGCGACGGCCCTCAGGCTCTACCGGACTACGGAAGAGCAGGTCCGCGAGATGGCGGGGATGGTGCGGACGGCGCTTGAAAGTGTCCGGCCCGATATCGCCGTCGGCGAGATCGTGCCCGTCGCCGGGCGCGACCTCCTCCTTTCCGCGCTCGAGGAGGAAGGCGGTATGCGGGGAGTCAGTCTCGACGACGCCGTCGCCGCGGGAGTGCGGTCCGGCCTCTCCGCACGGGAAGCACGTGCGGCACTTGAAGAACTCCTTGCCGCCGGAGAATGCTACCAGCCCGCATCGGGCATGGTCAAACTGATCTAACACGACATGCAACTGCACTTTATCGAGAGCGGCCCGGCCCTCCTGGTCGAACAGGACCGGCGTGTGCTGGTCGTCGCCGACCTGCACATGGGGATCGAGTCGGGCCTCGAACGCCACGGCGTCCACATCATGAGCCGGAGCGCCGCCCGGACCGACCGGGTCCTCGCCTGTATCGAGGAGACAGAGCCCGATCTCCTCCTCCTCCTCGGCGACGTCAAGCACAACGTCCCGGTGACGAGCCGGCAGGAGTACCGGGAACTCCCCGGCGTCCTCGACGCGTTCCGCGACCGCGTCCCGCTCGCCGTCGCCCCCGGCAACCACGACGGCGGTATCGGCCGGTTCCTCGAACCCGGGGAACTCCTGCCCGCCGGCGGCGCGGTCATCGACGGCGTCGGCTACCTCCACGGCCACACCCGCCCCGACCCCGACCTCTTCGGCCGCCTCATCGTCCTCGGTCACCACCATCCGGTCGTCTCGCTCGTGGATGCCGTCGGGTGCGCCGCCCGCGCCCGGCCGGCGTATCTCTACGCCGACCTCGACGGGGGATGCCTCCCGGAGGGCGTGCCTGCCGGCGCCGGCCGGACCCGGCTCCTCTTCGTCCCGGCCTTCAATGAGTTTGCGGGAGGGATCGACATCGGGCGGCTGCGGGAGAGCAGGCTCGGCCCCCTCTCCCGGTGCATCGACGAAAC
>DALN01000053.1:7908-10725 GCA_002499455.1 Methanoculleus sp. UBA77
GCCCAGGAGCAGGCCATCCCGCTCCTTCTTGCGGGCGAGAACCTGGTCCTGGTGGCGCCGACCGGCACCGGAAAGACCGAGAGCGCGATGCTCCCGGTCTTCGACCGGCTCCTCGAGACCACCGGCGCGGGGTTCAAGGCGGTCTACATCACGCCGCTGCGGTCCCTCAACCGCGACATCCTCGCCCGGATGGAGTGGTGGTGCCGGGAGCTCGGCCTCTCGGTCGGCGTCCGGCACGGGGATACGCCGCAGAACGAGCGGCGGAAACAGGCGCTCAATCCCCCGGATCTGCTCATCACGACGCCGGAGTCCCTGCAGGCCCTCTTCATGGGCAAGCGCCTCCGCGAGCACTTAAAGAACGTCCGGCATGTCATCGTCGACGAGATCCACGAGCTCGCCGACAGCAAGCGGGGTGCCCAGCTCGCGGTAGGGCTCGAGCGCCTCGCCGCCTACGCGGGGAACTTCCAGCGGATCGGCCTCTCGGCGACCGTCGGGAACCCGGACGATATCGGCCGGTTCCTCTGCGGCCGCCGGCCCTTCTCGCTTGTGGAGGTGCCGGTGGCAAGCAGCCTTGAGATCGGCGTCCGCTTCGCCGGGGAGGACTTCGCCAGCCAGACGCGGGCCGTGGGGAGGTGCCTCGATGCCCCCGGCTCCACCCTCGTCTTTGTCAACACCCGCGTGACCGCGGAAGCCCTCGGCCACGAACTCTATCCCCGCGGTGACGTCGAGGTCCACCACGGCTCGCTCTCGCGGGACGTCAGGGTCGAGGCCGAGGAGCGGTTCCGGAACGGCGAGGTCCGGACGCTGATAGCCACGTCCTCGATGGAGCTCGGGATCGATATCGGGCACATCGAGCACGTCGTTCAGTTCGGCTCCCCCCGCCAGGTCTCGCGGCTGGTCCAGCGGGTCGGCCGGGCCGGCCACCGCCTCGATACCGTCTCGCGCGGCACCGTCCTTGCGACGGGGTTTGACGACCTCCTCGAGTCGCTCGTGATCGCACGGAGGGCGAAGGCGAACGAGTGCGAGCGGATCGTCCCGCCCGCCGGCGCCGCCGACGTTCTCGCAAACCAGGTGGCGGCGATAGCGGTCGAGTACGGCGAGATCGAGGTCTCCCGCGTCCGGGAGATGATCGAGCGCTCAGGCGTCTTTGCCGGCACCGGGTCCCTTCTCGACGACGTCTGCCGCCAGATGGTCGAGCACCGGCTGATCCGGCTCGACGGAACCCGGATCGTCCGGACGGGCCGGGCCCGGCGCTACCTCGTCGAGAACCTCTCGATGATCCACGACGAGCGGAAGATGGCGATCTTCGATATCGTCTCGCGCCGGACGGTCGGGACGCTTGATGAGTCGTTCGTCCTCGGCTGGATGCACACCGGTGCGGTCTTCATCACGAAGGGCCAGCTCTGGCGGGTGCTCGAGATCGAGGGCGGGCAGATCACGGTCGAGCCGGCCACGAAGGCGAAGGGGGAGGTCCCGTCATGGGAGGGCGAGCAGATCCCGGTCCCGTTCGCCGTCGCCCGCGAGGTCGGGGCGCTCCGGCGGACCCGGGCCTTCTCCCGCTACTCCGATATCCCGGAAGCGGTCCGGTACGCGGAGCGGTGGATTGCCCGGATGGACGAGGGCCGCTATCCGGTCCCCTCGGACCGGCTCGTCACCCTCGAGAACGCCGACGAGGGCGTGGTCTGCAACATCTGCGGCGGCCACAAGGCGAACGAGGCACTGGCCCGGGCGCTCTCGGTCCTTCTGTCCGCCCGGTACGGGACGACCGTCGGGATCGAGGTCGGCGCCTACCGGTTCCTCCTCCGCCTGCCCCCCCATGTCCGGTCGCTTGAGGTCGAGGAGACCCTTGCGGCGCTCGAGCCCGCGCACCTTGCCGGGATCCTCAAACTCGCCCTGAAGCGGACGGCGCTCTTCAAGTGGAAACTCGTGCAGGTCGCAAAGAAGTTCGGCGCCATCGACGCCGACGCCGACTACGAGCGGTTCAGCATCCACCGGCTCATCGACCTCTTCGACGAGACCGTCATCGCGGCCGAGGCCTACCGGGAGCTCTTCAGCGGCTCGATGGACGTCGAGGCGGCGCAGGAGATCCTCAAAGGCCTTCGGGACGGCCGGGTTGCCGTTGCCTCCGGGCGGCTGAGCCCGCTCGGCAGCGAGGGGCTCTCCTCCTCGCGGGACATGATCCCGCCGCCGATGGTCGACCAGGCGGTGATCGGGACGCTGATGCGCCGCCTCGAAAAGGAGGACGTCGTCCTCTTCTGCATGAACTGCCGGAAGTGGAAGAGCCGGACCGTCGTCGAGCGGGTCCCCGACCGTCCGCAGTGCCCCCTCTGCACCGCCCGGCTCATCGCGGCGTTAAAACCCTGGGACGAGCAGCTCATCCCGGCGGTGACGAAGAAGAACAAGTCCGGGGAGGAGCGGGCGATCGAGGTCCGGTTCCTCCGGAACGCAAACATCGTCCTCTCGAGCGGGAAGAAGGCGGTGATCGCCCTCGCCGCAAAGGGCGTCGGGCCGGAGGCGGCGTCGCGTATCCTCGCGACCCTCTCTGAGGGGGACGCGTTCTACCGCGAGATCCTGAAGGCCGAGCGGAATTATGTGAAGACGCATCGGTTCTGGTAAACGACTGCCGGAACGGCAGGAGTTTGAGAAAACCCGGAGGGTTTTCGAGCAACGACGTTCCGACAGGAGCGGAGCTCGAGCACCGAAGGTGCGAGTGGCGATGGGCCGTAGGGCTGGAGTTTGAGCACCGCAGCACCAGTACTCCGTTAATTCCTACATCTGCAATCGAGCAATGCGGCCTCGTCTAATGACCTCAAGCGG
>DALN01000084.1:0-1249 GCA_002499455.1 Methanoculleus sp. UBA77
GGCCCTGTTGAAATGCATTCCACAACCTCTGGATAACACTCGGTTGCCGATAGAGATAGGCGATGCGGATCTCACGCGAAGCCGCGAAGGGAGACAATCAATACCCATCCAGATTTCGCGTTCTTCGCGCCTTCGCGTGCGTCGGGAGATATGGATTATCTGGAGATTATCCGCCCTCTGGGAGGGGGTTTCAACAAAGCCGAAAAATCAAAAAATTTTGGGGCCGGGCCCCGTCCGGGCCCGGAGTATCGGCAGGTTCACTCGCCGGCAGACACGACGCTCATGCCTGTGGTCCGGACGTTCCCTCCGCCTTCAACCACGAACGCATTGTCGGAGCCGGAGGTGATCTCTCCGGTGTACTCGACGTTCTGGTTGCCTCTGGCCCAGACCAGCGTCTCGACCCGGTCGCCGGAGGCGACGATATCGACCGACGCGTCACTGAACACACCGCTCGTGCCGCCGAGGCTGGAACCCTTACCGTTGACCCCGGCCGGGTTCACCAGATTAAAGCCATCGATCTGGATGTTTTTGGCGAAGTCGACCTGAAGGCCGTAGCCGTTTGCATCGATGCTCGTGCAGTTCTCCATCACGAGAGCGGGGTTGACCGAGCGGGACGGGACGCTGTAGTAGCCGGCCGGCGCCCGGTAGGAGAAGTCGGTCCTCCCGATGCCGGTCTCCTTCTCGACGCAGTCGTAGAGTTTGCCGCCGTTCGTCGTGTAGAACCCGTTCATGGAGTTGCCTTCCGCCGTGCAGTTCTTGAACGTCACGTCGGCGTTCGGGGCGTAGTAGCCGCACCCGAAGTAGTGGGTCGACATGTCGNNTCGAACTCGAAGTGGAACCCGGACTCCAGGTTGCCCTCCGCAAGACAGTTGGTCACGCGGAGGCCGTCCATGTCGTTGAGCTCGGCAAAGTCGAACCCGGTGATCCAGGGATTGAACGCTCCGTATTTGCCGCAGTTGATTGCAGCGCAGTTCTCGTAGCGGACGTCCTTGATCGTCTTGTTGGACGATCCCCAGGCGTTGTGGAGGAACCCGTAAGTCCCGGTGTCCACGGCCTTGCAGTTGACGAACTCGACATCCTGCAGGGTCGGGGCATACACGGCGGGGTCGTGGATCAGGAGGAAGACCGCCTGGATGCTCGTATCCGCGGTTCCCGTGATGTTGTGGATCTGCGCGTGGCTTGCACGGACGGTCACCACGCCGAGCCACTTGACGCCGCTGCTGTAGCCGCTGCCCTTGACGCTGAACCC
>DALN01000084.1:1288-2384 GCA_002499455.1 Methanoculleus sp. UBA77
GCCCGCACAGTTGAACGTACCTTCCGAGAGGACGACCTTACCGCCTTCCGGCAGAGCGGCGAGCGCCTGCTGGATCTCCACGTGGTCGTCGACGCCGTCACAGACATAGTCTGCCTGGTTCTTCGACAGGTCGGTGCTATCGCTTGCAGCCACGGTGAGCGTGGCCCCTGTTGCAGACTCGGCCGCACTTACAGGTGAGAATGCCGGGATGAGGCAGCACACCAGGAGCACGGTAGCGAGTCTCAGTATATTTCGCCTTTCTGTCATGCCATTCAGCCTCTCTGTGAGGTATTACTACCGTCTTTCGGCCGCAGTATAAATATTTTTTTCAAAAAATAAAATTAATTATTATTTTTATTTTAAGATATAATTAGATAACAGCCAATCAGTTCAGATAAAGGCGCTGCAAACAGGATTTCAGTGAACGCAAAAACATATTATATCATTAGTGAAATTAAAATCAGAAACTATAAATATTCGCGCCTTTCGCCAACGGACGCCGGGAACAGCCCTTTCCAAACGTCCATCATAACGGGGTGACGGGAGTTCGGTCCCGTGCGCCGGTACGGTTCTAAGACCCCGGTTCCTGCTGCCGCTCGCCCGCCCAGAGCCGGGAGGGCACCATTCAGAACGGCAGAACCCGGAGTTGCAGGAGCAGGATGCGACTGGGGCCCGGGAGGCAGCACCCGGGATAGAATTGCAGCCCCGGGAAACCCCCTCGTGCCCGGGCACCATCTGTCCGTGACCCTCCGGGCCAACGGCGCTCCCCGGCGCAACCTCTATATAGAGCATCCTCACAGAGAGTGCCCCTATGCGGGTGGCATGCCTGACATTCTGGTTCTACGACTACACCATCCAGATGGCAAACGAACTCGCCCGGCACGCCGAGGTTATGCTGCTGCTGCCGGACTACCGGTCGGAGGAGTACCTGGAGAGTATCGACCCGGCGGTGAAGGTCAATATCTTCCGCTACTCCGGTGCGTCACGCTACTCGATGCTCCGCGAGATCGTGGCGGCAGTCCGTGACTTCAAGCCCGATGTCGTTCACTTCCAGGTGAACAACCCCATGCTCTGCCCGCTCCTCCCCCTGCTCCGG
>DALN01000084.1:2389-25510 GCA_002499455.1 Methanoculleus sp. UBA77
TCGGCTCCCTGCTCTACCGGCTCACGCTGCTCACATCAAGGGTCTTTCCCGACCGCATCTTCGTGCACGGACGAGCGCTCAAAGAGATCCTGGTGCAGAACTATCGTGTTCCCGACCGTAAGGTGCATGTCATCCCCATAGGCGAGCATGAGGTGACGCCGTTTACGAAGTTCGAAGAGGAGGGGCTGGAGCCCGAAGGTCACCGGATCCTCTTCTTCGGCAGAATTCACCGGTATAAAGGGCTTGAATGCCTTATCCGGGCAGAACCCCTCATCACCCGCGAGATCCCGGACGCCCGGATCGTCGTCGCCGGCACGGGCGAGGACTTCAGCAGGTATGCAGCGATGATGGCGGGCCGGGATGCCTTCGAGGTCCATAACTACAGGATACCCTACGAAGAGGGCGCACGGCTCTTCCAGCAGGCGAGCGTCGTGGCGCTCCCGTACATCGAAGCGTCCCAGAGCGGCGTCATACCGACCGCATACGGGTTCAAACGACCGGTCGTGGCCACACGTGTCGGCGGCCTGCCGGAGATCGTCGACGACGGGAGAACCGGGTATGTCGTGCCCCCGCGGGACCCGGCGGCACTGGCCTCTGCACTCGTGAGCCTGCTGAAGGATCCCGCGGCGTGCCGGCGCATGGGAGAAGCGGGCTACGTGAAGCTCAAGACGGATATGGCGTGGTCCACGATCGCACGGTCCCTCCTCGCCGTCTATAGTGAACTGGCGCCCGCTACGGGAACGGGTGAACCCCACCGGGGCGAGGCTCTCCACGACACCGCACTCGCCGCCCGGGAAGAGCGATGAGACAGGCGCTGCCGGGGAAACGAGGGCTCCGCACGGAGGGCGACCGGGATCGTGCCCGGACAGAGACCGGCTGCGCGAGCCGGGAGCGCAGACACTCCTCACGGACAGCCGGTTCGGCAAAAGGTTTTAATAGAGAGACCCGATAGTCAGTGCACGAATACACATACGTACGCACCGGAGAACACGATAGCATAGAGACCGTCCCGACACGAAGAACCAGCGGACAACCCACAAGAGGATCATACACCCATGCACCTGCCCAACCCGCTCAGGATGATCGACTGGAATAACAGGGAGTTTTTCTGGGTATTTCAGGCATTCCAGCTGGCCTTCGTCGGGGTGATCTGCCTCAGCCTCGTCGGCTACCATGTACCGATCGCACGGGAAGCCCTGGCCCTCATCTATCTCACGTTCCTGCCCGGGGTTCTTGTACTGAAGGCGCTCAGGCTCCATGGCCTCGGCGCGATCGAGACGGTGCTCTACTCCGTCGGACTGAGCCTTGCGGTCCTCATGATCACCGGCCTCGGTGCAAATATCGTCTACCCGCTGCTCGGGTATACACGCCCGTTCTCGCTTGCGATCCTCTTCATCACGATCGTCGCCGTCGTGCAGGTCCTGCTCTACCTCGCGCTCACCAGGGACCGGGGGTATGCCGCGGCAAGCCCCGTCGGACTGGAGATCTCCGTCCCCCCGCCTGCAGTGCCGTTCCTCCTGCTCCTCCCGTTCTTTGCGATCGTCGGGACCTACCTCAGGAACGAGTACCACATGGTCACGCTCCTCTTCCTCCTCCTGGTTCTGCTCGCCGTCATCGGCCTCGCCGTCGGTTTCGACCGCCTCATTCCGGCGTCATGCTACCCGCTCGCGGTCTACACAATCGCGCTCGCGCTCCTCTATCATACCTCGCTGATATCGGAGTACATCTGGGGATACGATATCCACCACGAACTTCACCTCATCAACAGCGTGCTGGTACCGGGGATCTGGGATATGACCATCCCCTACAACACGAACGGGATGCTCTCAGTCGTTGCGCTCGTCCCCATCTACTCGCTCATCTGCGATCTCGATCCTGTCTGGGTCCTCAAGATCGTCTACCCGCTCCTCTTCGCCCTCGTGCCGCTCGGCGTCTACCGGGCCGCCGAGAAGCAGACGAATTCGAAGATAGGATTCCTCTCGGCCTTCTTCTTCGTCTCGTTCTTCACGTTCTACACAGAGATGATCTCCCTTGCCCGGCAGCAGATCGCAGAACTCTTCCTCGTGCTGACCATCCTCGTGCTGATCGACAAGTCGATGGGTAGGGGCAGTCGGGCGATTCTCATGGTCACCTTCGGCTTTGCCATGATCGTCTCGCATTACGGCCTCTCGTACATCTACCTCTTTGCGCTCGTTCCGGCATGGCTGCTGCTGGTCCTCCCCCAATACCTCCCCTCCGGCATCCAGGAGAGGCTTCGTGGATTGTCGGGCACCCTGATGTCCGACCTGCTCGCCCCGGAGGAGACTGCCCCGCGCCCACAGGCAAGAACGCTCGTCCTCCCTTATATCCTGATCTTTGCCATCCTCACCTACCTGTGGTACTCGACGGTTGCCGGGGGCACGGCGTTCGCCACAATCACCGATATCGGGGACAAGATCTGGAACACCCTGTTCGTTGAATCTCATACCGCAACGCCAGCACAGGGGATGCAGATCCTCACCAGCCAGGCGACGACGGCCCTGCACGGCCTTGCGAAGGTCGTCCATATCGCCACCCAGGGGCTCATCGCCGTGGGGCTGCTCGCAACCCTCGCGAAGCGCGACCGGTGGCGCATCGAGCCGGAGTATCTCACCGTCTCCCTGGTCTTCCTCCTCATCAACGTGGCCGGCATCATCGTCCCGTTCTTTGCGAGCTCGCTCAATACCAGCCGGCTCTACCACATCACCCTGCTCCTCCTCGCGCCGTTTGCAATTATCGGCGGGATAACGTTATACGATGCGGTGGTAGAGAGGATACGGGCCTTTATGATGGTCCCGTTCATGGGCACGGCATACCAGGCGCTGGCGGCGTTCTTCGTCGTATTCCTCCTCTTCAACAGCGGGCTCATCTATCAGGTCGTGGGCGACAACCCGACATCGATGGCGCTCGAGACCACCGGGGATAAACCGGTCTTCAACGGCAAAGAGATCCAGGGGGCAAAGTGGCTCATCTCAGAGAGCAACAACCGTCCCATCTACGCTGACGGTATGCGCTGGTGGCTCCTGCTGGGCTTCGACCCGGACCACCAGCGATATCTCCCGGCTGATGCATCGCTGATAGAGCCGAACTCCTACACCTACTTCGGCACGTACAACCTCGTGCGGGAGAGCGTCCGGCTTGAGGCGCAACAGAACACGGTCACGACGGCGACATACATCGATGCCGGGCTGTTCGTCGAGAACCAGGACAGGATCTACGACAACGCCGGCTCCGCGATCTATTACCGGTGAAGGGCCGGAAGGTCTTCCTTGAAGCCCATACGAGGCAGTCACTGTAAGACTGCTGAAAACAGGGGTTGCGAGAGAGGAACAGGGCTTGATGACCCGGAGATCGGACTACACCCACTTCTTCTTCTTCAGGATCAGGCCAACGAGGAGCGTACCCGCAAGATATGTGACGAACCACGCATACCCCATGCCGATAAGCCCGAACCGGTGCATCAGGGTGTAGCCGAGCCCGAGCAGGGCGACACTGACGAAACCGCTGAGGATGACAAGGCTCCGGATGTCGTTGCGGACCTTTGCGATCGATATAAAGGTCTGGCAGATCGAGACGAACAGGGCCGACAGCGCAAGCACCCTGAGCAGGGCCATGCCTTCGACATAATCCTTGCCGATCAGGTTGAGGATCTGCTCCCCGAAAAGGGAGAGCACGATGATCGCCGGTATGAGGAGGGCGAACATGCTTACAAGCGTCCTGAGCACGCTCTTCTTCATCTCCCCACCGTGGCTTCCCTCGACGAAGAGCGATGTCGTGAACGCATACGGTATCATGAAGAGTATCGAGACGATGGCGTAGGTGATGTAGTAGTTGGCAGTGCTCTCGGCCCCCAGCACATGGAGCACCATGATCGGGATGACCATATTCGGCGCGGACATCAGTATCCCGGCGATATACGCACCGGCGGAGAACTGCCATGCCTCCCGCAGGAAGACCCGGTCGACACCCAGGACCGGGCGTACGGAGCACCGGGCAAGGAGGGCGAGGGCGAGGAAGAGGCCGAGGATGAACGAGAGGCCGAAGGCGCCGAAGATACCTGTTGCCCCGAGGAAGACCAGGGGTACGAGAAAGAGGATCCTCGACCCGTAAAAGACGTTTAAGGTGAAGTAGTGCTCGGACTTCCGCAGGGCGTTAAACGCACCTTCAAGGACCCAGATGAGAGAGTAAGCTCCAAGAACGGTGAGATAGAGTGGCGCAATCGTCCGGACGACCGCAAGCTCCGGCGAGATGACATCGACCGCAGCAATGAAGAGCAGACCCGCACCAAGCGCAACCGCGGTAGGGACGAGGAGGGCGGTTCCAAGCACCCCGTTCTTGTCGCGCAGGGGGAAGAACCGTATCACCGACTGGTCCAGGCCCAGCCGGGAGATGAGGATGAGGAGCCCCACGGAGGACAGCAGGGCTGTTGCAATACCCACGTCCGCCTGAGAGTAGAGGCGTGCTGCGATCATCCAGAAGAAGAACCCGAACCCCGCCGCGACGAGGGATGATGCCATGATGAAGAACGAGTTCCGGATAAGCGGCTCCTGTAACTGCTCTCTGACGCCGCTGAAGTTTCTGGGGAATGCTACTGCCATCGGGCGCCAGTATCGGGCGGCACCTATATAGATGTATCCACCGGTCCGGCCGCCTCCGGGCTGCGTGGTCCGTGACAGAGATGCTTTGGGGCCGTCCTGCCCGACAGCGGCCCGGACGATGGTCGGCTGGAGAGGAAAGGTTTATCTGAGAGAACCGTCCGCGGATCGCGCCGGCGATGCGCAGGAAAGCAACAAAATGAAAAAGCATGGTGGGGAGGGGCTTATCCCCGGTCCCCGCTACAGGCGTTAGAGCGAGGAAGTCCTGCCGAAGAAGAAGTCGGCAAGCAGGGCAACATCCTTCCAGTCTATGGTGCCGTTTCCATCAAGGTCGGCAGCCGTGCTGGAGGCAGTCTTTCCCTGTGCCATCTCGGCAGCGACCGTCACGTCGGCCCAGTCAACGCTGCCATCTCCGTTGATGTCTCCCCTGACGGGAGCCGGCTTGGCGCCGACGACGATCTGCTTGCTCATAACGTTGTTCGTCTCATCGCTCTCGGCAATCCGGTTGACGTCATCCACGTTGGCCTTCACGGTGTGAGTGCCGGAGACAGCCTTCCAGGTCGCACCGGCAGAACCGCCGGTGGCGGTCAGCGTGACCGATGCGCCCGGGGCGATCGCCTGTGTGTGGATGTCCGACCAGACACCCGGACCGGCGGCACCGTCATCGAAGGTGAAGATGACCCCGTGCTTCACGCCCGCGGGCGTGGGAGCCGATCCCTGGTTCTTGACGGTGGCCGAAAGGGTCACCGCACTCCCGGTAGCCGGGTTTGCCGGGTTCCAGGAGATGCCGGTCACCACGAGGTCCGGCTTCCCGGAGGGAGCCGGTGTGGTGGGGGTGGGGGTCGGCGCCGGGGTAGCCGGCACCGATCCGGCCTTCGAGACCGTGATCTGCTCGGTGCGGACGTTGTTTGCCTCGTTGCTCTCGGCAATCCGGTTGACGTCGTCCACGGTGGCTTTCACGGTGTGAGTGCCGGAGACAGCCTTCCAGGTCGCACCGGCCGAGCCGCCGGTTGCGGTCACCGTGACCCATTCACCCGGAGCGATCGACTTGGTGTAGGTGTCCGACCAGACACCTGGACCGGCGGCGCCGTCATCGAAGGTGACGATGACACCGTGCGTCGTGCCCGCAGGCGTGGGGGCATCTCCCTGGTTCTTGATGGTAGCCGAGAACGTCACCGCACTCCCGGTAGCCGGGTTTGCCGGGCTCCAGGAGATGTCGGTCACCACGAGGTCCGGCTTCCCGGAGGAGGCCGGTGTGGTGGGCGTCGGTGTCGGGGTGGTCGACGGGGTGGTCGGGACCGTCGGGGTCGGCACCGGCGAACCGGTGGAGACAACCTTCACGTTCTGGAGGGTCGCCTGACCGGCCGGAACCGTGCTAACGACGGTCACACCGGAGGAGCCTGCCGGAAGGGTGCTGGAGACGATCTCCATATCCTTCACGAGGACGTTCTTGGTCCTGTAACCCTCGATCACGAACGGTTTTGCCGCATCGGAGACGATCTGACCGGAGAAGACGGTGTTCACGTTCTCCTTCGCCCAGACAAGCGTCTCGACACGGTTGCCCGACGCGTAGATGCTCACCTCGGCATTGTCGAACTGACCGTTCGTGCCGCCGAGGCTGGAACCCTTACCCTTGTACCCGACCGGGTCGATCAGATGGAAGTTCCGGATCTTCACGTTGTTCGCGAGGTCGACCTGGAGGCCGAAACTGTTCGAGTTGATGCTCGTGCAGTTCTCCATCACCAGCGAGGGGTTGACCGAGCGGCTCGGGACGCTGTAGTAGCCAGCAGGTACCCGGTAGCTGAAGTCGGTCCTCCCTTTGGCGGTGTCCTTCTCGACGCAGTTGTAGAGTTTACCACCGTTCGTCGTGTAGAACCCGTTCATGGAGTTGCCTTCCGCCGTGCAGTTGATGAACGTCGCGTCGCAGTTCGGAGCGTAGTAGCCGCACCCGAAGTAGTGGGTCGACATGTCGTTCACGTTGTAGGCCTTGGTCGGGAAGGGTTTCTGCCCGTTGTTCCGGCTCACGCAGTTCTCAAGGACTGCGTTCGTCACCTTGGGATCGAACTCGAAGTGGAACCCGGACTCCAGGGTGCCTTCCGCAAGGCAGTTCGTCACGCGGAGACCATCCATGTCGTTGAGCTCCGCGAAGTCAAACCCGGTGATCCAGGGGTTGAACTGGCCGTACTTGCCGCAGTTGATCGCGGCACAGTTGTCGTAGCGGACGTTCTTGATGGTCTTGTTCGTCGTTCCCCAGGCATTGTGGAGGAACCCGTAGGTCCCGGTATCCACGGCCCTGCAGTTGATGAACTCGACGTCTTCGAGGGTCGGTGCATACACGGTCGGATCGTGGACCAGGAGGTAGACCGCCTGGATGCTCGCATCCGCAGTTCCCGTGATGTTGTGGATCTTCGCGTGGCTTGCACGGATGTTCATCACGCCGAGCCACTTGACGCCGCTGCTGTAGCCGCTGCCCTTGATGTGGAACCCATCAAGGGTCACGTACTCGCGGTCGACGTTGATGCGTCCATCGCGGGTGAAGACAAGCTTAGTTTTGTCTGCACCCTCCCCCATGAGAGTAGAGCCTGCTTTGGGAGCAATGATCCCTGCACAGTTGTATGTGCCGCTTTTCAGGAGGACAACACCGCCGGATGATGGCAGGGCATTCAGTGCTGCCTGAATCTCCACATGATCATTGACCCCATCACAGACGTAGGCAGCCGCTGCTTTGTCAGCCGCGCTGCTGTCGCTTGCCGCGACGATCGTGTTGGGGGTCGTCTCGAGTGCACTGACAATCGGAACAAGCCCGACGATCAGGAACACTGCGATTAGAAGCTTCGTTGTCCGTCTCTTTTGCACTATCTCACCTCTCGGGAGATACTGCATTATCTGATGACCGTAATTTAAAATCTTTTTTAATTTAAAATAATCAATATGATTATCTAAATGACCAAATTATCCAGTATTAATCTGTAAATTCCTAATATTCACATCTTTGAGTAATGAAAGTGAAAATAGAAAATAATATAAACTTGCTCAAACTTTAGCGCACACCCCGGATGCGGGAGGGGGCCTGCACCGGGGGGTCCGGGCAGAGGACAGGGTGAGCAGGTCTGCCTGAAATACGGAATATTCTCCCGCGGATTATATGTAAGTCCCGGGATTACATGGCCACCCATCCCCCCACCCCGGCCGGTGCGGCAGCCACACCCCGCCGCACCCCGCAGGAGGGGGCAGCATCCACAACACCGCCCCGATAGCACCCCGGCAGAACCGGCGCTGCGGGCCATCTGGATGGAAGGTGATCAGAGAGAAGCCCGGCAACAGGCTGCCAAGAGAGACGTCATGTCCATGGCCGGAGAGCCGGGCGTGGGGGCCGGGTATGCAGCGGCCCTACTGTGCCCTGGAACTGACCGCCACATTCTCAAACGTCACCGCTCCGGCAGGCACCGTATTCGTGAGGGTTACGCCGTTGTTGAACGGTGAGAGGCTTGCAGAGACGATCTCCATATCCTTTACCCGGACATTGCGGGTCTGATCGCCCTCGATCACGAACGGTCTTGCTGTGTTTGAGACGACCTGGCCCGAGTACTCAACGTTCTCGTTGTTCCGGGCCCATATCAGCGTCTCAGCCCGATCACCCGAGGCGTAGATGTTGATCACCGAGTTCTCCAGCGGCCCGCCCTGCGATCCCCCGAGGTTCGTCGCCTTCCCATCGATTCCCGCGGGGTTTTCCAGGCGGAAATTTTTGATCCAGACATCTCTTGCAAAGTCGATGTGGAGGCCGTAGCCGTTCGAATCGATGCTCGAACAGTTCTCGAGCACCAGGGACGGCGATATCGACCGGGTGGGGGCAGCGTAAAACGATGCAGGCTGGATGATCCGGTAGTCTGTCTTCCCGGCACCCACGTTCTTATCGATACAGTTGTAGAGTTTGCCGCCGTTCGTCGCATAGAACCCGTACCGGCTATTCCCTTCCGAATAACAGTTGACAAAGGTGATGTCGCCCCGTGGAGCGTAGTATCCGCACCCGAAGTAGTGGGTCGACATGTCGTCCTCCCGGTAAGGCTTCGTCGGGTAGGCTTTCTGACCGTTATCGATACTGATGCAGTTTTCAAGGACGCAGTCCCGCTTCTGGGGATCCCACTCGAAGTGGAACCCGGACTCCAGGTTGCCCTCCGCAAGACAGTTCGTCACCCGGAGGCCCTCGATGTCGTTCTGCTCCGCAAAGTCGAATCCGGTCACCCATGGATTGAACGCGGCGTCCCTGCCACAGTTGATCGCGGCGCAGTTCGCGTAGCGGACGTTCCGGATCACCTTGTTCTCCTCCCCCCAGGCGTTGTGGAGGAACCCGTAGGTTGCCGGGTTCACGGCCCTGCAATTGATGAACTCGACGTCCTCGAGGATGGGCGTATAGACGTCCGGGTCGTGGAGCAGGAGAAAGACCGCCTGAGGGGTTGCATCGGCAGTTCCTTCGACACCGAGGACCCTCGCGTGGCTCGCGTAGATGGTGATCACGCCGAGCCAGCGGTCGGTCCCGGTACGCGGGTAGCCGGTACCCCTGACATGGAAGTTGTAGAGCGTGACGGACTCCTGCGAGACATTGAGCCGGCTGTTCCTGCTGAACTCGAGAAATGTTGATTCAGCCCCCTCCCCGCGAAGCATGGCGCCTGTGCCGGGGTAGATGCTCCCGGCGCAGTTGAACGTGCCCTGCGTCAGGGCAACCGTGCCACCTGACGGTGGCAGCGAGTCAAGTGCCGCCTGGATCTCCACGTGGTCGTTGACGCCGTCACAGACATAGGCAGCCCCCCGTTTATCGGCCGCACTGCTGCCGCTTGCCGCAACGACGACCGTTGGTCCGGGGATCTCAGGGGGTACCGCCGGCGTTGTGGGAATCGGCGTGATCGGCGGGGGAGGGGGAGGCGGGGATACCGGTCCCGGCGGATAGAGATGCACGACCAGCGTAACGACGGCAACCACCGTGACCAGGACCGCGACGGCAATGAGGATACGTCTGCCTCTTATCCCCGGATGTGGTCTCTCTGACATAGGGTTACGACCTGCCTGTTATTCATCGGGCGACGCCGCGCCACCGTGCAGCGCCGTATCTCCCGGTGTGCCGGCAATGAGGAGTACTCGCCACCCGAAGCGGGCCAGACGGTCGGGATATCCGAACCTGGAAGGGCAGCACCCCTTTCCGGCATCGATTCCCTATAACGTGGAGGTACCATTTAAGGATTTAGTCTGCCTGCCCCTGCCGAACATCCAAAATGAGGGGTTCGCTAGGGAATCGGGGTGTTTGGGGAGCAACGTGCGGAGAGCAGGCAGGTTCGGCAATCCCTCTGCCAGCCCGCATGATCCCCCGGACGCCCGCACTTCAGGCCACTCGCGGAGTTGCATTGGCCGGCAATACGATAAGGCCACCCAGGTCCACATCGCCCGTCCCCGATCCCTCAATCAGAACCGGGTGAACAGCATCAGAGAAGATTCTGCCGGAATATTTGACATTCCTGTTCTCCACGATGTACAGGAGCGTCTCCAGCCGGTCTCCCGACGCCGTGAGGTCGATCGTCGAATTTGAGACACCCACCTTGATCGTCGAATTCACCGGAAGCTCGCCTCGAGGGCAGCCGAGCAACGCCCCTTTGCCCTCGATGCCTGCCGGGTTGATCATGGTGAAGTTTCTGATGAGCACGTTCTCCACACCGCAGAGAAAGAGGCCCCAGCCGTTCGTGTCAAGGCTCGTGCAGTGATCCATCACGATCGACGGATCGCTCTGGGCCGGCTCCGATTGGAGGATACAGTAGGCAATGGGTTTCGTTGAAGTCCCTCCGGCAGCCGTGATGCGCCCGGTGCTGCTCTCGGTACAGTTATACAGGAGTATCCCCGCCGGATTGCTCATGAAGAACCCGAACACACGATTCCCTTCGGCACGGCAGTTTACCAGGGATACCTGCCCTCCCGGAAGGTAAAACCCGGCCCCAAAATAGTTCGGATCGCCCACGAGATAACCATCGGGAGAGGACTTGCCTCCATTGTTCCGGCTCGAACAGTTGATAAAGACACAGTCCCGTTTCTCGGGGTCCCACTCGAAGTGGAACCCGGATTCCAGGTTGCCCTCCGCGAGGCAGTCCACTACCCTGAGGCCCTCGATGTCGTTCTGCTCCGCGAAGTCAAACCCGGTCACCCAGGAGTTGAACGCGACATCCCTGCCGCAGTTGATGGCGGCGCAGTTGTCGTAGCGGATGTCGCGGAGCGTCGTGTTCTCCGACCCCCAGGCGTTGTGGAGAAACCCAAAGGTGCCCGGGTCAACAGCCCTGCAGCCGACGAACTCGACGTCTTCGAGGATCGGGGCATAGACGTTCGGGTTGTGCAGCACGAGAAAGACCGCCTGGATGCTTGCGTCGGCAGTGCCCGTGACGTTATGGACCTTCGTGTGGCTGGCGTAGACGGTGATCACGCCGAGCCACTGGGTGAGATCGAGCGTCGTGTTCGTGCTCATATTCGTATAGCCGGTCCCGGCAACAGAGAAACCATCCAGGTTAACGTACTCCGCCGAGACGTTGAGCATCCCGTTCTGGCCAAACGAGAGGATCGTCTCCCCCGGACCCCGGCCAACAAGCGTCGTACCTCCAGTCGGGACGATGACGCCGGTACAGTTGAACGTACCCTCAGAGAGGACGACCGTACCGCCTTGCGGCAGGGTGGCGAGCGCCGCCTGGATCTCCGCCTGATCATCGAAACCATCGCAGATGTAGTTCGCCCCGGCTTTCGATGCGGCACTGCTGTCGTTCGCCGCCACAACGACCGTCGCCGCCGTGGCTGCAGCAGCACCCTGGAAGAGCAGCAGGCTGAGAACTACAACAAGGAGGAGAGCAGTCAGGTTCGCAGGCGTCCGAGACAGGCAGGTCGTCATAGCATCCTCCGGTATCTACGCGCTACCCGGTATCTGTACCGAAAAGATCATCGTCTCCGGCAGAGGCACGGACTCAGCCACCCGGGCTTTAGATGGGCCGGATTGCGGCTTCGCGTGCAAAGGAGTCCCGCCGCGAAGAGCGGGGCGACCTTCCGGCAGATCCAGGCATCACCATGCCATACCGGGTAGCACGGCATGAATGAGACATAGCCGGATATAACGATGGAAATATAAAAAACAATGGGTGAAGAAATCGGCATATCGCACACGGAACAGGTTTTCAGGCTTCCGGATCATGACCGGCGGATGTGTGGCCTGCGTTCAGGATGACCGGGGCGGAAGAGTGCCCGAAACAGAGAAAGGCCTCCCTCACTGCGGGGCCGCTCCTCCAGGATTGCAGCGGACGGATACGCGGGGCCCGACAGACCGGATCACAGGGTTATGCGGGTCGCCGGTGGAATTGTATATAATGGAATACAATATTTATTAGCATATATGTCCGGAAAAAGGGAAGTCACCATCGGGATCACCATCAACCTTCAGAACTACGAGAACCTCCGTCTCGAGGTTGAGGGTGATGTAGAGACCCACGAGGATGTGGACGAACTGATCACGTTTCTCGACGGGGTGCTTGCCCGGCTCGGGCGCGGCGATCCGGCAACCGCCGAGCGCGTGGATGCATACCGCCGGCGTGTCCTGAAAGCAAAGCCTGCGGAGCAGGAGAAACCTGCAGCGGTGCCAGCGGAGACGGCAGAGACTCCCACCCCTGCAGCTCCAGAAGCACCGCCGGTCCGGGAAGAGGAACCGGCACCCCGGCAGGAGGAGAGGGCCTGTCCCCCTGTCGAGATCATCAACGCAGCAGTGCCACCGGCCCCGGAACAGCCCAAACCGCCCCGGATCGCCGAACCACCTGCAAAACCGGAGCAGGCACCACCCGTGCAGGCGCCGGCGCACCAGGAGCAGGCCGCAGCAAAGCCTCCCGCAGCCCCGGCAGAGGATGTCTGCGAGATCTGCGGAGCAGGTGTGACGAAATCGCAGGCGAAGCTCTCCCAGTTGTTCATGAGCAAAACACTCTGCAAAAAATGCATGGAACAGCCTTAGGTTAAAGTAAATCCATTCGATAAGGAAATTACAACCTGGAGGTTATTTATACTACAAAAACCCTGAGGAAAATATAATGAAGAAGAACCTGCTCATGTGGGACGAGACGCTGTTTCGGGACCCGGAGGTCTTTGAGATCGATTACGTCCCCGAGCAGTTCAACCACCGTGATGCCCAGATCCGGGAGCTCGCGTTCCAGGTCAAGCCGGGCCTGCGGGGCGTCCGTCCCCAGAACACCATCTGCCGGGGTCTCCCCGGAACCGGGAAGACGACGAGCGTCAAGAAGGTCTTCTCCGAGATCGAGGAGGCGACGAAGAAACTGGTGCCGGTCTACATCAACTGCCAGATCGACAACACCAAGTTTGCCATCTTCTCCCAGATCTACCGGCGGGTCACCGGGCACCCGCCACCGGCGTCGGGTACGTCGTTCAAGCAGGTCTTCGACGCCATAGCCCGGACGCTCCTGCGGGAGGAGCAGGTGCTGTTAGTGGCTCTCGACGATGCAAACTACCTGCTCTACGAGAACGAGATCAACCATGTCCTCTACCCCCTGCTCCGATCCCATGAGGTCTATCCCGGCGTTCGGATTGGCGTGATCGCCATCGTCAGCGATATGTCCATCCACCTGCAGGGCGAGGTGGACGCGCGGGTGGCGTCGGTCTTCCGGCCCACGGAGATCTACTTCCCCCCCTACTCGGAGGAGGAGGTCCACGGCATTCTGGAGGAGCGGGTCCTGCAGGGCCTCTACCCGAACGTCATCCGGCCCGATATGCTCGACCTCGTGGTGGAGCAGACGATGAAGAACGGCGACCTCCGTGTGGGGATCGATCTCCTTAAGCGGGCGGCGCTGAATGCCGAGAAAGCAGCACGCCGCACTGTCGAGCGGGAGGACGTCTGCAAGGCCTACGAGGTCTCCCGGTACCTGCACCTTGCGTTCTCGCTCCGGACGCTCAAGGGCGAGGAGAAGGAGGTGCTGGCCGGGATCGCGGAGATGTCGGCCCGCGACGACCAGGAGATGAATGCCGGCGACGTCTATCGCTTCGTCAAGGAGAAGGTAAGCATCAGTTACACCAAATATTACGAGATTATCCGGAAATTCGACACGATGCGGCTCTTAAACCTCCATTACCGCCAGGGAAGAGGACGGACCCGGCTGATCAGTCTGCGCTATGATCCGGGACGTGTGCTCGCGTACCTGCGCGAGGAGCAGACATCTCTTTCATAATCCTTATCTATTCTGCCACCGCTTGTACTCTGATGAGGTTTTCCACATGCTCAGCGTGAACGAACTGGCACTGGATATTTTTGAGGAACTCTTTGAATACGCCGAGGAGTTTCATGCCGTCCCGCACGAGCTCGACAACGGCGCACGCATCGTAGACTGCGGCGTCAGTACCACCGGCGGGTACCTGGCCGGAAAGCGGTTCACCGAGATCTGCATGGGCGGTCTCGCGGAAGTCGATATCACGATGGGCCGGATCAAGGACGTCCCGATCCCGTTCATCGAGGTCAGCACCGACTTCCCGTCCATCGCATGCCTCGGCGCCCAGAAGGCAGGCTGGACGATCAACGTCAACAAGTACTTCGCGATGGGGAGCGGCCCGGCACGTGCGCTCTCCTTGAAGCCCAAGCACACCTACGAGGTCATCGACTACGAGGACGAGTTCGACTACGCGGTCATCTGCCTCGAGAGCGACCACCTCCCGAACGCCGCCGTTATGGAGAAGATTGCCGAGGCCTGCAACGTGGACGTCGCGAACACCTGCGCGGTCGTCGCTCCGACTGCCTCGATCGTCGGTTCGGTCCAGGTCGCCGGCCGCTGCGTCGAGACCGCGGTCTACAAGCTGAACGAACTCGGCTTTGACACGAAGAAGATCACCGCCGGCATCGGCCACGCCCCGATCGCCCCCGTCAAGAAGGACGGGACGAAGGCGATGGGCAGCACCAACGACGCCACGATCTATCACGGCAGCATCATGCTGACGATGAACGCCCCGGAGATCAAGGACTACCTCGATAAGATCCCGAGCAACAAGTCCAAGGGGTACGGAAAACCGTTCTACGATATCTTCAAGGAAGCCAATTTCGACTTCTACCAGATCGACACCTCGCTCTTCTCCCCGGCCGAGGTCGTCATCAACGAGCTCTCCGAGGGTGCCGTCTACCACGTGGGAGCCGTCAACCCCGACGTGACGCTCAAGTCCTTCGGGTTCATCTGAACCAACACCCTCTTTTTCGGCCGGGCCGGAGTGCCCCGCAAGAGCGATAGAACCGGCAGAGAGCAAAGCGTCAGGACAATCGGCGA
Source organism: Methanoculleus sp. UBA77 (assembly GCA_002499455.1). Lineage (GTDB taxonomy): Archaea > Halobacteriota > Methanomicrobia > Methanomicrobiales > Methanoculleaceae > Methanoculleus. The sequence goes on from DALN01000084.1 coordinate 17,322, forward strand.
GGCACTTTCGGGAGCCACGAGCCATGGATTTTGCCGGCAGAGGGTGCCGGGTGCCCGGCCGGAGTTTCACCGTGCAGATCAAAAGCCCCTTTTTGAGAAGTCCGGCGTACCCGGGGTCTCCGGCAAGCAACAACGTTTATCCCTCACGGTGCGAAACACTGTAAGGCACCCGCGGGCTTGTGGTCTAGCTGGTCATGACGTCGCCCTTACACGGCGAAGATCGCCGGTTCGAATCCGGCCAGGCCCATCGCAATACGGCACTGCCGGCGCAGCGCCACCCACACCTGTTTTTCCGATCCTCCATACCCCAATCACATCTCAGTCGTCAGAGCAGCCCCTGGCCGGACACCTGCGTGCTGATGCTGCCGGATTCAGGGCCCCCACTCTTCACGAGCCGGGCTGCATGACGATCGCGCCTTCCGGACAGACATAGGAGCAGAGGCTGCATCCGTCGCAGAGGTTCGCATCGATCGTGACCTGCCGGCCTGTGATCGAGATGGCGTGGTATCCCCCGTCACGGCAGGCCGTCACGCAGTTACCGCAGGATGTGCAACGTTCCGGGAACTCCCTCGCCGCAAAACGGTAAATGTCGCGGGAGAGGGATTCGTGGGTTCCAATACGGGGAAGGGCCCGGCCCCTGAGCGCCCCGACACCCGTGAAACCCTTTTCTGCCAGGTATCCCTCCAGGCCGGCATTCATCCCGCGGATGATGCCCGCCCCCTCCCACATGACCGCCGTACAGACCTGGACCGCCGACGCCCCGGCCGCGATATACTCGGCGGCGTCCTGCCAGCGGGAGATGCCCCCGATCCCCACGAGCGGGACAGGGAGTTCCCGGGCGATCTGAGAGATTACCCGAAGGCCGATGGGCTTTACCGCGGGTCCCGAGTAGCCGCCGTAGGTGCTCGCCCCGGCGACCGAGGGGAGGGGTTCAAGCGTATCGAGATCGATGCCCATCAGGCACTGGACCGTGTTGATGGCCGAGAGGATATCGGCCCCGCCGTCCACCGCAGCCTCTGCAACCGGCAGGATATCCGTCACGTTGGGGGTGAGCTTGACGATCAGGGGAACCGCGGCAACCTTTCGGACCGCACGGGTCACCTCGCGGACCAGGTCGGGGTGCTGACCGATGGCCGCACCTGCTCCCCGCTCCGGCATTCCGTGGGGGCAGGAGACGTTCAGCTCGATCGCGTCCGCCCCTGCGTTCTGCATGGTCCGGGCGAGTTCCTGCCACTCCTGCAGGTCGGCAGAGGCCATGATGCTCGCAACGAGGATCCGGTCCGGGTAGTCCTTCTTTATCGCGGCAAGCTCGGCGGTCCAGCAGGAGACATCCCTCTTGCTCAGGAGTTCGATGTTCTCAAAGCCAAGGAGCCCGGCATTCCCATCCTTCCAGACCGCAAAGCGGGGCGAGACATCCTGAATCTCCATCGTATCCGGGGAGATGGTCTTCGTGACCGCACCCGCCCAGCCAAGCCGGAAGGCATGCCGGATCTGCTCGCCCAAAGCAGTCGGGGGGCCGGATGCCAGCAGAAACGGGTTTTTGAGCGTAAGCGGACCGACGGTTGTTTCAAGAGAGAGATCAGGCTTGGGCATGTGGTCTATCCCGTATCGGAATTGCGTTGCGGCTCCATATGGACTTTCTCATTCCGTGGAGGTTCCGAAGGGGATTCCGGGGATCCTGCGGAGCCGGGAGGTGAGAAAATTGAAAGAAGTGGAGCAATCTCGCCGGAGACTCTCACCCGCGCCGGAGCGCAGCCACCGCCAGAAGCACCGCGAGCGCCGGGATGAAACCTGATCCGGGTGCCCTGGTTGCCGCAGGCGCCGGCACAGGTGCTGCGGCTGCAATGACGGTTCCGGCAGGCAGGGTCGTTGCCCGCGACGGGGCGACTATTTCGAGCTCGATCGTCCGGTTCATCTTCTCCACGAGGGCTCCGGTCGTATTGTAGGCGCTCACCGCGAGCAGCCACGTTCCCGCCGGCATCGCCGCAGTATCGGCAAACGCGTGCCCGAACTCGTAGTTGGCGCTCCCGATGTACCCGCCCTCGAACTCGCGCATCAGGCAGCCGGTGAACGTGAACCGCCCCAGGGTCTCGTTCACGTAGACGTATGTCGCGATCTGGTCGTCGGGGATGTAGCGGCAGGCGCTCCCGGTACCGGTCAGCGTCGTTGCAATCGGCCTGGTCACGCCGTAGAACGTCAGGTTCTCCCCCTGCGTGATCGTTACGTGTATCGGCGTTGTATCGACAGTCTTCCTGCTGTCGTTCATCACCGTGTTGAAGTAATTCTCACGCACCGGCTCGTCCGTGATCTCCGCACGGGTGTAGACGACCCGGGTGCCGGCGGGATAGGCCACCGGCCTCCCGGTCACCGATTCGGCCGCACCGGTCGCCGGGTCCGCCCATGCCATCGACGGTTCCCCGATGTCATAGTGGGTGAACGTCGTAGCGTCTGAGTCCTCAAGACCGTTCCGGAGGATGGCGGCGAGTTCGACCTGCAGGGTCGCGCTGGTGTTGCCGATGTTGTAGATGAGGCAGTCGTTTCGTGCGGCGGCAACGGTATCGACCGTCGTTCCCGCGAGGTCGTTTGCCACCTCGATGGCGTTGTTCGCCTGCCACCGGTCCGGGATCTCATACCCGGCCTCGCCGCTCTGGAAATATCCCGGAAGCCAGTCGAGGTAGACTCGCAGCGGCGGCGTCTGCTCCCCTGCCCAGTCGATAACGTTCTGTTTGTTCGCGTCGGGACGGAACGTCCCAAGCGACGCATGTGTCGTGCCGAAGGCGATCGCTTTCTCCACCCTCTCACCGGCAAGATCCCCGTCCAGCCCCTCGACGATCAGCGTGTAGGTCCCGGCGGTCAGGTCCCGCGTGATCGGTGCGAGCGTCCCGCCGCTCACATCGGTATAACTCCCCATCCCCCGGGTGACCCCGCCCTGCACCAGGGCAAGATAATAGGTACCGGTCACCAGCACCTTGTTGCTGCCGTTCACGATTCCCCCGGGCTCGGTGATGACATCGGGAGCGAGAATACCTCCCCACTTACCCGGAACGAGGCTCATATCCACCGACGTCTCCGGCGTTACGCCGGTCTCGTTGACGCTGCTCATCACCGTGCGGACAACCGCCCCGTTCTCGTCTTTGAGGACGACGCGGAGATTGCCGGGATGCGCCAGGGGTTCAGGAAAGACGCCATAGACGTAAAAATCCCGCATCTCGGCGAACGTGCTCTCGTTAACGGACGGCTCCATAATGGTGAGGTTGCCGGCACTTACAGCAGGGACGGTCAGGATTACACAGAACAGGACTATTGCGATACGCAGGAGTTTTGACACGCTCACACCGGAATGAAGATCGTCCGGAGGATTAAAGTTGCCGGATTCAACCGTGGCTGTGAATGGAGAATAGCCGAAAACATCCGGTCTTCATAGCGGCAGCGATGATTCCCCGCTGATAGACATATTGCCCTGCCACGGTCAGATGAACCCCTTGATATGGCCGGCGTTGAAGACTCTAAAACTCATTCGGGATACTGCTTCTCATTTCATTTCGGAATCTTCTAGACGTGCCCGGGCAAACGCTCTGCAGGCCATATAAAGGTAGAGGTGGTCGAGAACCTCTTCCGGCGCTACATTTCAGGACTCCATCATGGCAGGCACCAGGCTCCGGGGATATCGTATGATACTACTCTTTCTCACGGTTGCAGCAGTGCTGATTGCGCTCTGCATCATGACAGGCGGAACGGACACAACACCAACAGCATCCGGGGATAACATCCGCGAAGGCTACATCAACGTCACCGGCGGCCGGGTCTGGTTCCGGGCCGTCGGCACACAGAGCGCCGGAACGCCTCTCCTGGTTCTCCACGGAGGGCCCGGGGTGCCGCATGATTACCTCGAGCCGCTCGAGGCTCTCGCGGACGAGAGGCCGGTCATCTTCTACGACCAGCTCGGCTGCGGCAACTCCGACCAGCCGGACGACCCCTCTCTCTGGACGGTGGAGCGGTACGTCGTGGAGGTCGGCGAGGTCCGGGATGCGCTCGGACTCCGTCGGGTGCACCTCCTCGGCCAGTCCTGGGGTGGAGCGCTTGCAACCGCATACATGCTCTCTGCAGACCCTGAGGGCGTGGAGAGCCTGATCCTCTCTGCACCGCTGCTGGACGCAAACAGGTGGGCTGCCGACCAGCGGGCGAATCTCGCCGCGTTCCCCGAAGAGATGCAGGAGGCCGTCCGGGAAGCAGAATCGACCGGGAACTTCGACTCCCCGGAATATCAGGAAGCCATGGGGGCGTATTACGCCCGGCACGTCTGCCGGCTGGACCCCTGGCCGGAGTGCATGAACAGGGCTTTTGAGCGGATGGCGCTGCCGGTCTACCTCCACATGTGGGGGCCGAGCGAGTTCACCTGCACGGGCACCCTCCGGACATTCAACGTCACCGACCGTCTGGACGAGATCTCTGTCCCGGTGCTCTTCACCTGCGGGGAGTACGACGAGGCATCGCCTGCGTCTATGGCATACTTCCAGGGCCTGGTGCCGGGATCGGAACTGGTGGTCTTTGAGGGTGCCTCGCACGGGCACCACCTCGAAGAGACCGATGCATACCTGGCCACCGTGCGGGAGTTCATGCGCCGGACCGAGGCACCCTGACCCGGTGCATGCAGGTCCGTTCTCACACTTCTTCAGGCGAGATATCGCACCCCGGCCGCATAAGCAGCTGAAGCCCTGCCTGCCAGGCGGCCCGGTACCTATCTGCAACCTCCCGATCGGCCGGGGATAACGCATAAATACGCCGGCAACGGTCTCAAGCGTATCCTCCCCCGGAACCCCGGGGCACCGGTGTCATGGCACGAGAATACCACGCCATACTGGTCGCAGTCCTCATCTGCGTCGTACTCACCGGCACCGTCGCCGTCTACATTTTACTCATGGACAGGGGCGGAACGCACGAACAGCCGTTGCCAGCGACAGCTCCTGCACCGGTGCGGCACGGAGCGCCGGGAACACCGGTCACGACCGGATCACCGGTGCCGGGCGGTCCGCGCTCGTTCTCCATCAGCGTGACCCCCACGGCCGCCACAGCCCGTTCCGGCGATACGGTCAGGTTTACGCTCACGGTGCACCCCGAGAACGGCTTTGCCGCACCAGTCCAGATCGCGGTCACCGCTACGGCACTCGGGGGCGCATATCGCGACAGCCGCGACCTTGCCACGATCTCCCCGCCCTACCCCCCGCTCAGGTATGAGATCGTAGCCCCCGCTCTGCCCCCCCTCGTCTCCACGGCAACCGTGGACGCCACGGTGACAGCGAGCGGAGGAGGCCTCGTGCAGACCGAACAGGTGCAGCTGGTCATCAGACGGTAGCGACCTGTTACAGTGGTCCGATCAGGCGGCCCGGGGCGGCACGGCGGGATCAAACCGGAGCCCCCGCTCCCATCCTCCCCCACGTCCTGAGCCTTGCCGGAAACTGTGAAGATTGCCCGGAAACCCCGGCAATCTCTCGAAATCAGCGGGGATCTCTGAGCGGCCCGCACCGCCGGCGGGACGGTTATAAGAATCGGCAGGGGATAGGAGAACTATAGAGATGCTCGATGGTTACCGGAGGGTTCTGTAAACCCCCCGGTTTCCACTGGAGATCCCGACAGCCCTCCTGGAGTTGTCCGCCGCTGCCGGGGCACCGTCACTCCCGGCCGTTCGCGATGCCGGCGGATACCCTGCCCGGACAATCCGGACAGAGAGCATCAGCCCTCTTCGTCCGTCACATCGAACCAGACAGGGTCGGGACAGTCGGGCCGGCCACCGTAGTTGATGGTGATCTCCTCGCCCCTCCGGATGGCACGATAGGCGTAGATGCGGATCTCGCCGCCGGCAACATCGCAGACATGGTCCGCGTTTGCGTGGAACGAGTGGTTGTAGAGCGACCCGCAGCCCAGCGCAACGGCACCCAGTTCCTGGTGCTCCCCCCACGCAAAGTAATAGTTGTAGAGAGGCGTCTGATCGATGAGGTCCTGCTTCTCCTGCCCGCCCAGCACGATCACCGGGCAGACCTCGATCAGCTCGCCTGCCGCGATATCCCTGCGGGCGAATACTCCCCGGCCGCGATTGTTCGTGGAACCGACATAGATCGCGTCGGACGGGCAGGTGATCCTCTCCGTCCCCGCGTATCCCTCGTGAGAACTATCCGTCATGGTAACGTTCTGTCCACCAGGTATGAATGACAGTTATAGACCCTGTACAGGCAAAAAAGATGCGGATTCGGGAACCAATCCAGCCCCCCGGAAACGGCAGGCACACAGGTGAAGGCGGAGATCCTCCGGGAGCAGGAGTGGCGGGGAGGCGAAAGAGTGTTCTATCGGGACGACCACATTGACCGATCAGGAGGAGGAGACGATAGAGGATATCATCGTAGCGCGCGACCTGGAGAAGCGGTTTGAGGACCTCACCGCGGTCGACCGCATCTCCTTCCGGGTCAGGAAAGGTGAGGTCTTTGGATTCCTCGGCCCGAACGGGGCGGGAAAGACGACGACCATGAAGATGATCCAGTGCATCTCCCCGAAATCCGGCGGCACCCTGGAGGTCTTCGGCATGGACGTGGATGCCCACCCACGGGAGATCAAGGGACGCCTCGGCGTGGTGCCGCAGGAGACCAACCTCGATCCGGACTTCTCGGCCTACCGGAACCTGCTCGTCTATGCCCGCTACTTCGGCATCCCGAAGCGGGAGGCAGAACCGCGGGCGGAAGAACTCCTCTCGTTCATGCAGCTTGAAGAGAAGCGGGACGTCCTGATCGAGAAACTCTCCGGCGGGATGAAGCGGCGGCTGATCATCGCCCGGGCACTGATCAACGCACCGGAACTCCTCATCCTCGACGAGCCCACTATCGGTCTCGACCCGCAGGCGCGGCACCTGATCTGGGAGAAGCTCCGGAGCCTCCAGGCGCAGGGGAACACCCTCGTCCTCACGACGCATTACCTCGACGAAGCAGAACGCCTCTGCGATCGGCTGGTGATCATGGACCACGGGAAGATCCTGGTCGAAGGGCCTCCGGCAGACCTCATCCGGAAGCATGCAGGAAGCGACGTCGTCGAAGCTGCGCGGACACCGGAGGTGGTCGCCCGCCTTGACAGGCTCGGGCTGGACTACGATATCGCCGGCGATATGCTTCAGGTCTTCACCGACAGCCCTCACGACGTAGCGCGGGAACTGCTTGAGGTCTGCCGGCACGAGGCGGTGATGGTCCGCCCGGCGACGCTCGAGGATGTCTTTCTGCGGCTGACCGGCCGGAGCCTGAGGGAGTGAACGTCATGATCGATATCAGCAGCAGGGTACGAAGCGTCTGGCGGAGAAACTGGGACGCCTTCATCAGGACCTACCGGGTAAACTTCATCCCCCCCTTCGTCGAGCCGGTCCTCTACCTCCTGGCCCTGGGGTTCGGACTCGGCACCTACGTCGAGACGATCGACGGGATCCCCTACCCGGTCTTCATCGCACCGGCCCTCGTCTCGATATCGGTGATGTACTCATCCTTCTTCGAGTGCACCTACTCGTCGTTCGTCAGGATGTACTACCAGAAGACGTTTGACGCCATCATCGCGACGCCGGTCGGCATCGACGAGGTGATCGCGGGTGAGATGTTCTGGGGGGCCACCCGGGGCATGATCTACGCAACGCTGATGCTCCCGGTCCTCCTCCTCTTCGGCGTCGTGGCCATGCCGTCATCCCTGCTCCTCATTCCCTTCTCCGGTCTGGCCGGCCTGCTCTTTGCAGCCATCGGGATGTGTTTCACGGCAATCACGCCGGGGATAGATGCGCTGAACTATCCCTCGTTCCTCTTCATCACGCCGATGTTCCTCTTCTCGGGAACGTTCTTCCCCCTGGAACTCCTCCCGGAGCCGATCCAGTACTTCGCCCTCGCCGTGCTCCCGCTCACGCACGTCGTCACCATCAACCGTGCGATCACGCTCGCGACGTTCTCGCCGATCAACCTCTTCAACCTCGCCTGGATTGTGGTGGCGACCGCGGTCTTCTTTCTCCTCGCCATCAGGCTGATGCGGAGGCGGCTGATCGTGTGAGACGCCGGAAGATAATATCAAGCAATACTTCTCGCGGTCAGGCAGAGGGAGGCTTGCAACAGGCAGACTGTGCCCGATAAAAAAAAGGTTAGAATCTGGGTTTTCTGTGCTTCGGGAGGCAGTCGCGG
>DALN01000084.1:25587-25738 GCA_002499455.1 Methanoculleus sp. UBA77
ATTTTACTCACAGACTACTCAGTAGCGGGGTTTCCTGTGCTTAGGGAGGCAGTCGCGGCAGTAGACGGGCCGGCCCTCCGTGGGCTTGAAAGGAACTTCGCACTCTTTGCCGCAGTCGGAACAGACTGCCTTATGGAACTCGCGGGGGCGG
>DALN01000165.1:0-19721 GCA_002499455.1 Methanoculleus sp. UBA77
TCGGCCGCGATCTTCTTCACGAGCCGGTCCCGTGCGGGGTCGTCGAGCATCACCTTCTGCTGGCCGAGGAGGTCGACGACCTTCTTCCTCCGGAGGTAGCGGGGGAGGCCTTCGCCGCCGTTCGCGGCGATCGCGGCCCGCTGCTCCCTCACGTCATCGACGCTCACGCGGCGGTTGGCCCCGACGCCGAGGATCATATCCTCGATCCCGTCCTCCGTGAGGCCCTCGGTCATCGCCACGAGGTCTTCCACCGTGGAGCCCTCAAGCGGCATGTACCGGGTGTGGATCGAGAGGATCTTCTCGCGGTCGTCCCGCCCGGGCTCGCCGATGTAGACGAGCCGGTCGAACCGCCCGGGCCGGAGGAGTGCCGGGTCGACCATGTCCGGCCGGTTGGTCGCTCCCATCACGACGACGCCCCGGAGTTCCTCAAGGCCGTCGATCTCGGTCAGGATCTGGTTCAAGACGCTCTCGATGACGTGCGACTCGGACCCGCCTCCGCGGGCGGTGGCGAGCGCGTCCAGTTCATCGAAGAAGATGATGGACGGCGCCACCTGCCGGGCCTTCTTGAAGACCTCGCGGACCGCCCGCTCGCTCTCGCCGACCCACTTGGAGAGGAGCTGGGGACCCTTCACGGGGACGAAGTTCGCCCCGGTCTCGCTCGCGACTGCCTTCGCGATCAGGGTCTTCCCTGTTCCCGGCGGACCGTAGAGAAGGACGCCCTTCGGGGGCTCGATGCCGAGCTCCTCGAACCGGTCCCGCCGGGTGAGCGGGTACTCCACCGCCTCGCGGATATCCTGCTTCGCCGACTCAAGGCCGCCCACGTCTCCCCAGGCGGTGTGGGGCACCTCAAGGAGGATCTCCCGCATGGCGCTCGGCCCGACGTCGCGGAGGGCCTCGCGGAAGTCCTTGCCCTGGACCTCCATCTTATCCAGGATCTCCGGGGGGATCTCCTCGGCCTCGAGGTCGATCTCGGGCAGATAGCGCCGCAGCGCCTTGATTGCCGCCTCACGGGCGAGGGCGGCGAGATCCGCACCCACAAACCCGTGGGTCTGCTGGGCGATCGAGGCGATCTCTACATCCGTTGCGAGCGGCATCCCGCGGGTGTGGATGTGGAGCACCTGGACCCGGTCGTCCTCCGGCGGGACCCCGATCTCGATCTCCCGGTCGAACCGGCCGGGCCGGCGGAGGGCGGGATCGATGGCGTCGAGCCGGTTCGTGGCCCCGATCACCACGACCTGCCCCCGCTCCTCGAGCCCGTCCATCATCGTCAGGAGCTGAGCCACAACCCGCCGCTCGACCTCCCCGGTCACCTCTTCGCGCCGGGGTGCGATCGAGTCGAGCTCGTCGATGAAGATGATCGCGGGCGCATGCTGCCGGGCGTCCTCAAAGACCTCGCGGAGCCGCTGCTCGGACTCGCCGTAGTACTTCGAGATCACCTCGGGCCCCGCGATCGATATGAAGTGGGCCCCGCTCTCGCTCGCGACCGCCTTCGCGATCAGGGTCTTCCCTGTTCCCGGCGGGCCGTAGAGGAGGACGCCCTTCGGCGGCTCGATGCCGAGCTTCCGGAAGATCTCCGGATGGCGCATGGGCAGTTCGATCGTCTCGCGGACCCTCTGCAGCTCGCCCTTCAGGCCGCCGATGTCCTCGTAGCTGATCCTCTTGACACCCTCAAACCCGGCGGCCGGCTTCTCGGAGAACTCGATCTTGGTATTCTTGGTGATGATCACCGCGTTCTCCGGCTCGACCACGACGGCCTTGAATGCGACAAGCTGGGGCTGCATGAACGGGAGCCCCGCCTGGATCGGCACGGAATCGTTCTTCACGATCGGGAAGTCGATCAGTTTGTTGACGACGCTGCTGTAGTTGATGGGGAGCTGCTTCGGGAGGTCTTCGGGCGGGGCAAGCACGACCCTCTTTGCCTCGACCTCCTCGTCGAGCGTCTTTATCTTCACCCGGTCCCCGATGCTGGCGCCGGTGTTGAGCCGGGTAAAATTATCGATGCGGACCTTGCCCTGGTGCCAGTCGTTCACCATGGCACGCCAGACCTTGGCCACGGTCCGGCGTTTGCCTTCGATAGCCACCAGATCCCCGGGGCTGAGCCTGAGCTGCAGCATGGTGTCGGGGTCAAGCCGTGCCTTGCCCGCCCCCTGATCCTCCGGATAAGCGCTATCTACCTTCAAGTATATTTCGGGCATTACCTCTAGTTCTTATATTGCCGGGATTTATATGTACTGGAGGCGCATGAACACACTTCTCTTCGACCCGTTTAACGGGGCCGCGGGCGACATGATCATCGGCTCCCTGCTCGATCTGGGGGCCGATGAAGAACTTGTTCGGGCAGCGATGCGTTCCGTCGTCGGCGAACCGACAATAGAACGGGTGGACCGTTCCGGGATCCGGGCCATCCGGGTGAGAGCGCATGCCCCGGTCGAGCACCGCACTCTCGGACAGGTGCTCGACCGGGTGGCCGGGAGCGACGCTCCCGCCCCTGCACGGGAGATGGCCCGTCGGGTCTTCCTCAGGATACACCGGGCCGAGGAGAGCATCCATGGGCCGGGGGCGCATTTCCACGAGGTGGGTGCGGACGACGCCGTCGCCGACGTGGTGGGGGCCTGCACCGCCCTCTACTCCCTCGACGTCGGGGGAGTCGCCGTCCGCCCGGTCGCCCTCGGGAGAGGGTTTGCGGTCGGGGCCCACGGCACCTTCCCGGTCCCGGCTCCTGCGACCGTGGCGATCCTTGCCGGGTCGGGTCTTAAGACCGTCCCCGGCGACGAGGAGCGGGAGCTCTGCACCCCGACGGGGGCAGCCCTCCTCGCCGAGTTCTCGACCATCAGGCCCGAAGACCTCGGCGCCGCGGCCATCCGGGCGGTCGGCTACGGGGCGGGGAGCCGGGATCCGCCGGGAAGACCGAACGTCCTCCGCTCGATGCTCCTTGAAACGGAGGGGAGGGCGCACGGCGACCGTGTCGATATCCTCGAGACGAACGTCGACGACGTCACCGGGGAGGCGCTCGCCTACACGATCGGCCGGCTGATGGAGGAAGGGGCACGGGACGCAAGCGCCATCCCGGTGGTGATGAAGAAGGGCCGGAGCGGCCACCTCGTCCGGGTCGTCTGCCGCCCCGACGTGACCGATCGCCTCGTCGGCGTGATGGCCGCCGAGCTCGGCACGCTCGGCATCCGGTGCATCCCGATGGTCCACCGGGCTGTCGCCGAACGGACGATCGAGCCGGTCACGGTGACCCTCCGGGGCCGGGACCTCACCGTCGACGTCAAATGCGGCTGGTCCGGGGGGAAGATCACCTCCTTCAAGGCGGAGTACGAGCAGGCGGCGGCCTCTGCCCGCGACCTCGGCATCCCGCTCCGGGAGGTCGCCGGGGCGGTCGAAGCGGCTGCACGGGCAGAGTTCATCGAGCGGGGTGTGCTCGAACCATGAAGCCGGACCGGGTCAGCACGGGGAATCCGGCCCTCGACGACCTGCTGGGCGGCGGGCTCGAGCGGCGGACGATCACCCAGATCTACGGCGAGCCCGCGAGCGGCAAGAGCACCCTCTGCCTGATGGCGACGGTCGCCTCCCTCCGGGCCGGGAACTCGGTCGTCTACATCGACACCGAGGGCTTCTCGGTCGAGCGGTTCACCCAGGTCGCCGGGGGGCATGCCGCGGAGTTCGCGGACCGGCTCTACCTCTTTGAGCCGCTCGACTTCGCCCAGCAGGGGACGATGCTCGCCGACGCGGAGGGGCTGCTCAGGAAGCGGGACGGGGCTCCCGTCGACCTCATCGTGATGGACTCGGCGACCGCCCTCTACCGGACCGAGCTCGACCTCGGAAGGGAAGCACTGCGGCGGCTCTCGCACCACATGATCAAACTCCTCGGCCTCGCGAAGAAGTATGACATCCCGGCGCTGATCACCAACCAGATCTACATGGATGTGGAGCGGGACCGGGTCGCGGGGCTCGGCGGGACGGCGCTCGAGCACCTCTCGAAAGCCATCATCAGGCTCGAAAAGAAGGATAACGGCGTCCGGCGGGCGATGCTCCGGAAGCACCGGTCCCGGCCGGAAGGCCTCTCGTTTGAATTTGTGATCACGGAAGACGGGATCAGAGCGGTATAACGCCGCTATAGACCGTCTCGGCGGGGCCTTCCATCGTGACGGCCTCGCCGAAGCGGATGACGAGCGGGCCGCCTTTCGTCTCGACCCTCACCGCATCCCCGGCTTTTCCGAGGTGGCGGGCGACCGCGGCGGACGCCGTGGCGCCGGTGCCGCAGCTGAACGTCTCGTCCTCGACGCCGCGCTCGAACGTCCGTATCCGGAGCGTGCCGTCGCCGGCGGTCTCGACGAAGTTGACGTTCGCGCCCTCGGGGAAGGAGGGGTGGTTCCGGATCGCCGGGCCGGCGGTGGCGATATCGACGGCGCCGATCTCGTTGACGAAGACGACCGCGTGGGGGACCCCGGTGTTTGCGGCGTAGACGGTGAAGCCCCGGATCTCTTCCTTATACTCGCCGTTCCCGACGGCCGGGATGCCGCTCCGGTCGAACCTGGGCGTCGGCATCGTGATCGTCGCGGTGAACTCGTCCTCCGCGTAGCCCATCGTCACCGGGACAATCCCGGCCCCGGTCTCGACCGAGCAGGACTCCTTGACGTAGCCGGCGTCGTAGGCGTACTTCGCGAGGCACCGGATGCCGTTCCCGCACATCGCGGCCTCGCTCTCGTCGGGCTGCAAGAGCCGCATCCGGATGTCGGCCGCCTCAGACGCCTGGAGGAAGAGGACCCCGTCGGCGCCGATGCCGAACCTGCGGTCGCAGTAGATTGCCGCAAACCCGGCCTTCATCTCCTCGGGAATGACCTCCTTCTGGAATTCGTCGATCAGGATGAAGTCGTTGCCGTTTCCCTGCAGTTTGGTGAACGTGATCTCCATGGTGTTGCCTCTCCTGTGTATGTTAGAAGCGGCGGGAGATAAACCGTGGGGGTTCGTGGGGGATGCGGGGCCGGGGCTCAGGCCCTCCTCATGGGTGCACCGCACAGGCGCATCCACCAGGGAGAATCCATTTGAGGACCCAGAACCAGCTCCGGCGGGGAGATGAAGACCGTGAACTTCACCGGAATATCTTCAATCCCCATCTCCCCTGCCCGCTCATCGAGCATCGCATACACCGCTTCTATCGAGGAGACGTTCTCCGGCGGGGGCGGGCCGTTCCAGATGCTCACCCGGAGATACCCGTCGACGTCGTGGCCGAAACCGATGAGAGACCCGTTGGGATAGAGGTAGCGTTCCCGTATCAGACTCTCTGTGGCGGTAGTGAAGTTCGAAAGCGGTACGCCTTTTCCGCCCTTCGAGGACGGGAGCCCTCCGAGCGTGATGGTGATGGGCTCCTGCCTGTTCAGGCCGGCTTTGAGGTGCTCGACAATCTTCAGGTTGATGAGAGCCGGTTGGGAGGACTGAAGTTTCGCGGCGGACGCTGCCGGCCCCTGATCACGCAGACCTTCGGAGAGGCACAGTCCTGCGGAGAGGGTAACCGCAAGGCCGAACAACAGTATTGGGACCGAGAATTTACTCATGTTCATGCACCCTCAATCCTGCGGGCGCCGCCTGCGGCATCCATGATTGAAAACTCAACGTTCTCCTATATCCCTTTTCTGTCACGATCATCTACACGTCGAGACGTTCAATACATATGACTCTGAAATCCGTTGCAGCCGTCAAGGACCTGTGCTGAAATGGCCGAACGAGAACCGGGGCGCCGATTCCGGAAAGGGCTCTCTGATTCATGGCGTCTCGTGATGTGTGCGGTTCAACGCTGCGCGCAGGCTGTCCCGGCACGTCGATACTGCACCCGTTTCTTCAGGTATGGTTACTCCGGGCGCAATGCGGTTGTGATGGTTTTTCGGGCAAGTTCGTCTCCGGGAATAGGTGGGGGCAGAGACGAGAATAAAATTGGTGTTTGTGCTATAAAATTCATAAAATCTGGAATACGACATTGAGGTATCAGAAAAGAGAAGATACATGGCCCTTGCCCTGCTGTCGGCCATTACTCCCTTTGCTGTGCCCCGGTGTCGGCAACTGAAGGCCGAGCCGGGTACCCGCCCTCCGGCGTCGGACAATTCCGGTAACTCCCCTGCGGTTGTGCGACAGCATCGGTCAGGGTGAGACTAACAGGCACCAGTCCATGTTGGAAGCGGTGTCGCACATCCCGGGTGTACCGGGGACTGAGCCCCAACCCGGATGTCGACCATACGCCCTTCCGGGGAGTAAGCTCGGCACGTTCCGCGACGATAGCAAAGACAAATAACAGGATTCATATCGACATTGACCCGGATAGCAATTATGTGGAACCAGGAGCCCGGACATTCGATGTATACGGCGAGCGGGTGCTGTTCCAGGGACCATACACGCTCAACATTTATCTGCGCTGGACCGGGCAGACTTCTCCGGTTACTCGCCCTCTCGATCCTCGTTCTGGTGCTGCTGGTAGCGGTTGCCGATGCCGCCGAATACACGGTCCGGCCATCGAGAAACGTCGGGCAAGAACCCGGCATATCCGCATCCGGCGAGAGGGTTCAGGAACTCGACCCGATCCCGCTCTGGCTCGTCCTGCTGCTGTGCGTGTTTCCCCAGTTGACGGCGGCCCCGATCGAGACCCTTCTCCCCCTGAAGGCCGTCGGCTACCTCGGGTACAAACGAATCTGCAGAAAGAATGTTCTGGACTGTCCGCGGAGGCTTGAGATTCTACGCTTCATCAAGGCAAACCCGGGGTTGCACTTCAGGGAATTGCTGAGGGAGATGTCGCTGACGAGAGGGACACTTGGTTACCATGTGGAAAGGCTGGAGTCCGCAGGCCTGTTGAAGGCGATCAAGAGCAGGGGGAGATGCCATTATTTCGCCACAGGTTCGCCGTACTCTGCTAAGAAAGAGGCTCTTATCATTGCCATGGGTAATGACACCCTGCGGGGAATTATAACACAGATCCTCCTGAATCAAGGTGCACGCACCGAAAAGCTCGCCGAAGAGTCCGGTCTGTCCAAAGCCACGGTTTATACGCACGTAAAATATCTGGAACACCTGGATATCGTAACATCCGAGAGGGAGGGGCGGTATGTGCGGTATACTCTCACCGACGACTCCTCTCGAATACTGGCGGAGTATGCGCATAACCGCAGTCCCGAACCCGCAGGGATTCCGGCGGAACATGCTGTATGATTCAGTCTCGCGGGGATGACTGCTCGTTCCGCCTGAAGAGTACGAGCGGTGTGTCTTCGCCGCAATGGATCTTTTACCCCGATCGCCGGAATGCCCGGCCGGCGGGCAACTTCAGTCCGGCATGTCCGGACCCTGCTACCGGCGCGCGGACGTGCTCCATCGGCCTGAAGCCGATATTCGGGGATAGTGTCGGAGTATCAGGCTCCTGCAGCTGGAGGACGGATTGTATTCCCGGTCCGGAGCCCTCGAATGCCTGTTAGAGTCGATGATTGTCACAGAAAAGGTATAAAGAAGGACAACGACGTCTCGACTGGCGATACCCCCTACGGTATCCCGCGGGGGCCGGGGACCTCGATTGGCGCCGTGTCCCGGCTCCCGCGGCATGGTAATCAAAGGTGTATCAGGTTATGAATAGTGTAAAACTGTTGACTGCTGCCCTCGTAATCCTGGCTTTCATCGCTGGAACCGGGGTAGGCTATCTCCTTCCAGCGCAGGGCGAGCCCGCCACGGCAGGGGCTGCATGCCCGGAGAGGATCACGTCGCTCGACGCATTGACCGTGGCGCTCCATGACCCGGAGGTCGTCGGGCTGCTGGGCAACAAGAGCATCGATACGATCGCATTTTCAAAGGGCTCCTATCCTGAGAGGAATGTGAACTACACCCAGGTTCTCTTTCGCCTCGGGGATCCGGACCCCGACGACCGCATGACCGCCCCGATGATCGTCGTCCAGGTCAACGAGTCATGCATGGTCTACTCCGTTTACAAGACGTACCCGTCGTATATTCCCAGGGCTCCCCCGGAGGCATAAGACCTCTTATCAGGACGTTTCGCCGGCAAGCGGTGCAGGTTCCCTGCCTCCCTGCACTGCTACGAGCCGCGAGACACTCTCTGTGTCATCGCGGGCCGTCGCCGCGGCGACCACGCCGCTCACCCCCCCTTCAGTTCCCCCATGACCTCCTCCAGGGTATAGACCCTCCCGGCCCTGAGGTCCTCAAGCGACCGTTCGATCTTCCGGAGTGTCTCCTCGTCGAGCGGTTCCTCATCGAAGACCGGATTCACCGCAGCTCCTCGATCTTCCACCCGAGATAATCCCGTATCACCGTGAACGCGAGCCCCGGCGGGATCACCCCCTGCTCGGTGACGATCAGGTCGACATACTCCGCCGGCGTCACGTCGAAGGCCGGGTTCCGGACCCGGACGAACGGAAGTTTCTCCGCCACCTCACGGGGGAGCACTTCATAGGGGTCCCGCTCCTCGATCTCGATCAGTTCCCCGAGGATCGTCCTTGGAGCAAACTTATAGGTCTCGGCCGCGACGATGACGTTCGTCCGGGCCTCGTGGGCCGAGTGCGCAATCTGGGCCGTCCCGATCTTGTTCACCACCGCCCCGTTCACCGCGATCGCGTCGGCGCCGACGACGACCAGATCGACGTCGTTGATGAAGTAGCGGACGGCGGAGTCGACGATGTAGTTCGTCTTGATCCCGGCGTCGTTCAAGGTCCGGATCGTGACGAGGCCCTGGCCCCTCGGCCGGACCTCCGTCGCGTAGACCTCAATCTCCTTGCCCTGCCGGTGTGCCTCGAGGATGCACGAGAGCGCCGCCTCGGAGTTGCAGTGGGTCATGAGGACGTCGCCGTCGGAGATGTGGCGGGCCCCGATCGCCGCTATCCTTCCTATCGCGTGCTCTGACTCCTCCACGAACTCCGCCGCCCGGCGGATGATCGCAGCCTTCCCGGCCTCGACGGACTCAAACGAGTCGAGCGCCCGCATCACGGAGCGCACGGCGTTCGGGAGCGAAACAGCCGTCGGCCGGGTCCCGATGAGCGTATCGGCCGCCTTCCCCATCTCACGCCGGAAGACATCGGGGTCGGATGTATCGAGGCTACGGGCGTGATCGGCCAGTGCGAGGGCTGCCGCCCGGGCGATTCTCCCGGCGCCCCGGATCTCCATACTCTTTATGCTTTCTGCCGTCTCACTCAGTACCATAACTCTCCATTGAAGAGACGACCAGAGACTACATAGACCTGTTGGCGTGGGCGTGAATGTCGGTTGCCGTTGTTTTTGACAGTGCGGGTACGCTCCTCCGGACCTACCGCGTAGCACGGGACATCCTTCACGAAGAGATGCTGATCGAGATCGAGACCACGACCCTCACCTTCGGCGACGAGGCGAGGGTCCTCGTCGTCCTCCACCTCCACTCCCGCGACGTCATCGAGGCCCCCCCCGACCGGCTCCTCTCGAAGTTCCTCCTCGAACAGTCGGCCGGTTTCGGGGTCGCCTGCTCCCGGCGGGTCATCCCCGCCGAGGAGGCCGGTGCCCTTCTCTACTCCGAAGAGCATGCCCGCATCAGCGATCTGCAGGCCTGCATCCGGGAGGTCTGGCGGTGCTGCAAGAGGGAGTCGATCGTCACCATGAACAGCGGCGTGATCCTGAACATGGACCTTGCCCGCATCGAGTTCGCGGTGACGACCGGGGGACGGCCGTTCGACGGCGCACGGGAGGCCATCAGCGAACTGCACCGGATGGGGGTCCCTGCATACATCGCCTCCGGGGACCGGGTCGCAAAGCTCGAGCGGATGGGCGACTATCTCGGCATCCCCCGCGAACGGGTCTACGGTGTCGCGACCCCCTCGATGAAGGCCCGGATCGTCGAGGACCTCAAGGAGCAGTACGACAACGTCGTCATGGTCGGGGACGCCATCAACGATCTCAACGCCTTCAGGAAGGCGGATCTCGCGGTACTGACCGAGCAGCAGTCCGATAAGAAACCCGAGATCCTCTACACCAGTGTCGACCGCGTGATCCGGAATGTCAGCGAGGTGCCCGGCATCGTGGCAGAACTTCTCAAAGGCACAACGGCATCCGGAAAAGATGCAACAATATAAACCCTAATATGATACCACGAGAAGACTAGTTTAGCGAGGAGCTCAATATGACCCCACTTATCACGGTGAAGGACCTCTGTATGGAGTTCAACGGGAACGTTGTACTCAAAGGCATCAATTTTGAGGTGGCAGAGGGAGAGACTGTCGGCATTATCGGACGAAGCGGGGCCGGCAAGACTGTTCTTATGCACCTCATGCGGGGTGTGGACCAGCCCCCGACACGGGGGGCGATCATCTACCATGTCACCGCCTGCGATGCCTGCGGCTATATCGGCGTTCCGAGCGAGGCAGGGAAGCCGTGCCCTGTCTGCGGCGGCGAACTCAAACCCGTGGACGTCGATTTCTGGGCGGAAGAGAGCGCGGCGATGAAACGGCGGATCATGCGCAGGACCGCCATCATGTTCCAGCGGACGTTCGCCCTCTACGGCGACGACCGGGTGATCGAGAACGTTCTGCGGGCGCTCGACGATATCAACTATCCGGCGGAGAGGGCGGTCAGCAGGGCCGCGGACCTCATCGACCAGGTCCGGCTCTCCCACCGGATGATGCACATCGCCCGCGACCTCTCCGGCGGCGAGAAGCAGCGCGTGGTGCTCGCCCGCCAGCTCGCGAAGAACCCGTTCATGCTCTATGCGGACGAACCGACCGGGACGCTCGACCCGGAGACCGCCACCCTCGTCCACCGGATGCTCATCGAGAGCGCCGAGAAGAACGATATGGCGATGGTGATCACATCCCATTTCTCGAACGTCATCAAGGACGTCGTCGACCGGGCCATCCTCCTTGAGAACGGGGAGATCAAGGAGATCGGAGCCCCCGACGCGATCATCGGCCGGTTCATGGAGAACTACAGCGACGTCGAGCAGCACGAGGTCGCGGATGTCGGCGAGAAGATCCTGGTCGGGCGGGACGTCGTCAAGCGCTACCTCTCGGTCGACCGGGGCGTCGTCCGGGCGGTCAACGGCGTCTCGTTCGAGGTCGGCGAGAAGGAGATCTTCGGGATCATCGGCAAGAGCGGTGCGGGGAAGACGACGCTCTCCCGGATCATATCCGGGATCCTCGAGCCCACCAGCGGCGAGATGAACATCCGGATCGGCGACGACTGGATCGATATGACCAAACCCGGCATCGAGAACCGGGGGCGTGCGAAGGGCTACATCGGCCTCCTCCACCAGGAGTACGACCTCTACCCCCACAGGACGGTGCTCGACAACCTCACCGACGCCATCGGCCTTGAGTTCCCCAAAGAACTCGCGATGAGGAAGGCGATCATCACCCTCGGCATGGCCGGGTTCACCCCCGAGAAGAGCAAAGAGATCCTGGACCGCTACCCCACGCAACTCTCCGAGGGTGAGAAGCACCGCGTGGCGCTTGCCCAGGTCCTCATCCGCGAGCCCCTGCTGGTCGTCCTCGACGAGCCGACCGGGACGATGGACCCGATCACGAAGATCGACGTGAAACACTCCATCCTTCATGCCCGCGAGGAGATGGACGAGACATTTATCGTGGTTTCGCACGACATGGAATTTGTGCGGGATATCTGCGACCGGGTTGCCCTCATGCGGGGAGGCAAGATCATCAAGATGGGACCGACGGAGGAGGTGCTTGCCCACCTCACCGAGGACGAGCGAAAGGTGATGGGAGCGGGCGGCGCCTCCTGAGGTGAATGATGGAGATCCACCTGGACGGAAAGCGCGTACAAGTTCCGGCGGGTTCCCGGCTCGGGGATCTCCTCCCGGAGTGGGACTTCCGGTACAGCGTTGCCGTCATCCGCCCGGCACTCGAGGAGGATGCGGCCGAATCGCAGGAGATCAGGTTCGTCACCACTGTCGGCGATATCGTCGTCGAGATGGCGGATCCGGCGTTTGCCGCGAGACTTCTCTCTCCCGGGCTTGCCGAAGACCTCCGCCTCCACTGGCAGGACCGCTACGCCGCGGCCCTCGGCCCGTTTGAGTCAGGTATCCGGCCGGCACGAAGACCCGGCCGGTACGAGCGCGGCGATGTCGTCCTCGGCTGCGGGGGCTACGACCCGTCGAAGTCCTACGTGATCTTTGTTCGGATGCGCCATTCCGCCGACTACGGCGCCCCGGAAGACGGCGGCATCATCGGCAGGGTCGTCACCGGCCGGGGGCTGCTCGACCGTCTTGCCGAGGGCGACCACGTCACCGGGATCGAGCGGATACTCCGGCGTGCCGACCGGGCGCACGCGATCATCACCCGCGACGCGGAGATGCCGCTCGAGGACGGGATGCAGGTCATCTCCTACGTGGAGGCGGAGGTCCAGGGCGCCGGGCAGGACCATATCGATACCGCGACCGCCCGGAGCGTCGAGCACTTCCTCCTCTCCGTGCAGACCGGCCGGTTCCGGACGGACCGCTCGAGCAGCACGTATATCGCGGACGGGCACCTGGTCCCGACGAAGGTCCCTCTTGAGTTCTCCGGTCCCCGGCTCGAAGGGGCGATCACGGTCAGGACCGCCGGGAAGTCGGCGGGCGCCGTCTACATCTACACGCAGGGGGTCTCGGCGAGCCCGGCGCATACCGTCGTCGGCAGGGTCGTCCACGGGCTTGAACTCGTCCGGTTTGCCGGCGACGGCGATCTCCTCGCCATCCGGGCGAAGCCGGAGCAGTTCGACCTGGTCGGTCTCAGCCTTGCGGAGGCGAAGGAGGTCGCCGCCCGGCGCGGGATCGCCCTCACGGCAGACGAGGGCGAAGGCGACCGGATGGTGGTCGCCCAGACCCCGGCGACGACGCTCGAGGTGCTCGCCGCCGGAACGGTCCGGGTTGCCACCGAACCGCTGGAGAGCGTCGTCAGCATCACCCTCGACGAGGCTGCCGCGCCCCGGTCTGTCACGCTCTTCCGCGAGGTGACCGGGCTCAAGCACCACGCCGTCGGGAAGATGCCGCTCGTCTTCACGTTCGAGGACGTCTTCCTCTTCAAGCCGAAGATCGCGAAGGGCATCGGGATCATCCCGGAGAACACCCCGACGGGAGAGGTGCCGGCCTACACCCTTGCGATGACGAACGATTCACGGCGGGGCGCCGGCATGGTCGGTATCCGCACGACCCCGAACGCCGAGTTCGGCCCGACCTCCGAGCCCCTGACCGGGACGAACGTCATCGGGAAGGTGCTCGATGCCGGGAGCCTTGCCACGATGCGCGAAGGGGCGACGGTGTATATACGGGAGGTGAAGTGATGGCTGATTATGTTCCGAAATACGTCGGCACGGTGACCAAATACGTCTTTGTGGAGTCGCCGACGATGACCCCCGGCGAGCTCGCGCTCAGGGCATACGAGGCGTCCGAGGGCGTCCTGATCAAGGAGACCTGTTTCGGGCTCCAGGTGACGGGCGAACCGGAGGCCGTCGACCGCCTCATCGAGGAGATCCGCGGGTTCGACCCCAACCACGTCTTCGTCAAGGACCGCGGGTTCCCGCCCGGCGACCCGAGACGGTGCCGGGCGAACCTCGGCGGGGCGCGGCCGGGCTACCTCGGCCACGAGCGCGAGTTCCGCATCCTCCGCTACATCACCCGCGGCCTTGAGGAGCTCGACCGGCGGGGGGAGGAAGCAAAAGAGCAAACACCGCCCGCGACCGCGAAGAGACCGTTACTCGATATCAAACGACTGCAAGAACTGATAGAGACAGAGGAGTCCTGAACAAATGGCAAAGGTGTTTATCTATCCTGCAACGAGCCTCATCCTCTCCGACCTGGTGGCCCGGTTCGGGCACAAGCCGCTCGGTGCGGCCCTCGGTATCCGGGAGCGGATACAGACCGCCGGGGTTGACTCCCCGCCCCTGCAGATCACGCCCGAGGAGCCCAAGCGCGGCCTGAAGTACGCGGCCGTCGAGGTGCCGTCCGGCGTCCGCGGGCGGATGGCGATCTACGGCCCTCTCATCGAGGAGTCCGAGGCCGCGATCATCGTCACCGACGCGGACCTCGCGTTCGGGTGCATGGGCTGCGCCCGNNTGAAGTACCCGACGAACGAGGAGGAGGGCATACGGTTCGTCGCCGCCGTCAGGAAGTTCCTCGACGGTCTCCCGAAGGAGGAGAAAGCATGAGCAGCAGGAAGGTGCGGATCGCCCAGCTCACCTGCGGTGCGGAGTACAGCGGGGTCCAGAAGGAGATCTACGATGCCGCAGAATCGGTCGGTGCTGAGGTCTTCTTCCCCGACATCGCTCTTGCCGACGTCGAGCGGGCGGTCGAAGCGTTCGGGCTCGATGTCAGGAGCGCCGACCTGAGACTGATGATCGCCCGGGCCATGGCCCTGGTGGAGGGGAAGGTCGAGGCGGACGGGGTCTTCATCGGCACCTGCTTCCGGTGCGCCGAGGCGGCGATCGTCAGGAACGAACTCCGGCGGTATATTCCCGAGCACTCCAAGCTGCCGGTGGTGAGTTACTCCTTCACCGAGCGGACGACCGCAGGCACCCTCCTCACCCGGATGGAGGCCCTGACCACCATCGCCCGCCGGCGGGCGCTCCTCGCCCGCGAGGAGCAGACCGGTATCACGCTGGGCGTCGACTCGGGGTCGAGCACGACGAAGGCGGTCGTGATGAAGGACAACGAGATCGTCGGCACCGGATGGCTCCCGACGACCGAGGTGCTCAAGAGCGCCGATGGCGCCGTCGCGCAGGCACTCGAGATGGCGGGCCTCACTCGCGAGGATATCCAGGCGATCGGAACCACCGGCTACGGCCGGTTCCTGATAGGCAAGCACCTCGGTGCGGACCTGATCCAGGAAGAACTGACGGTGAACTCGAAGGGCGCCGTCTACCTCGCCGACCACCAGCGGGGCTCCGCGACCGTCATCGATATCGGCGGGATGGACAACAAGGCGATCAGCGTCATCGACGGGATCCCCGGCACCTTCACGATGGGCGGGATCTGCGCCGGCGCGAGCGGCCGGTTCCTGGAGATGACCGCCAAACGCCTCGGCGTCGACATCACCGAACTCGGCCCCCTTGCCATGAAGGGCATGGGCCGGAACGTCCCGATGAACAGTTACTGTATCGTCTTCGGGACGCAGAGTCTCGTGAACGCGCTTGCGGCGGGGTCCTCGCCGGAGGACGTCGCGGCCGCGGCCTGCCACAGCGTCGCCGAACAGGTATTCGAACAGCAGTTGCAGGAGGTCGATATCAAGGAGCCGGTGATCATGGTCGGCGGCACCTCGCTCATCGAGGGGCTGGTCTACGCGATGGGCCAGCTCCTCCAGACCGAGGTCGTCGTCCCGCGCTACTCGCAGTACATCGGCGCCGTCGGCTCGGCCCTGCTCGCATCCGGGTTCGTCCAGGAGAAGTAGATGCCCCCGCTGAACTACTTCGTGGTCGAGTCCCCCGATCCGGTCGGGAAAGATGCCTACGAACGGATTGCGGCCGACGTCCTCCAGGACCTCGATCTCATCAAGGTGATCGACCGGCTGCACATCTACGTCGACCCGAAGATCCCTCTCTTCGTCGCCGCCGGGCTCCTGCGGCATATGCCGCGGGCGATCCGGGTCAGCGACTTTGCGAACGTCAATCCCGGCGAGAAGGAGATCGTCCTCGACATCAGCGAGGAGGCCTACCTTGCGCCGCTGCTCCGGATCCTCTGGGCCCGTTTCGGCAAGGAGAACGTCGACCAGCCCGACCGGTTCACCGTCGTCCTCCCGGCAGGAGTGATCGGGCAAAAGGAGATCGAGCAGCTCGTCGTGGCCGATCCGAGCGAGACCCTGTATAAGGACGTCATCTACGCGCTGCAGTACATCGCTCCCGAGGGGTTCAAGGTCCGCCGCCAGTACATCCGGGAAGGGAAGTTTTACTATGTGGCGAGCGAGGATACCCTGCCGGGCGACATCGTCGAGAGGGTTGTCGCCCCGCTCTTTGAGAAGATGGGGGTGACGCTGTGACGACGCTGGTACCCGTGACGTTCAAGGGCGGAGTCTACCGGCACGACGAGATCATGGACCTGATCGACGACCTCGGCGGCTACATCGTGCAGAAGCACGTCATGGCCCAGGACGTCGTGCTCCAGTCGTTCGTGCCGCGGGACGACATCGACCTGATACGCGAGATTGCAAAACCGCTTGCCGGTACGGTGACCGAGGCGCCCCTGGTGGGGACCGAGATCGCCGTGGTCAGTCCGAGCCTCGAGATCCACCATCTCCCGCACACCGCCTGCGATATCGCCGAGTACCTCCGCCGCTCCGGCGCGAAGACGAACATGGTCGGGCTTGCGCGGGGGTTCGGGAAGCGGATCGCGAACTTGAACGACGAGGAGCGGGACGTCATCAACGAGCACGATCTCGCGGTATACGCCCTCGGCAACTTCGAAGAGTGCATCCAGCGGAAGTTCCCGGCGCTCCGGCAGGGGATCCACGTCCCGATCGTGGTGACCGGCGCTCCTGACCGCGATGCCCTCATCCGGATCATCGACCCGCCCGTCGAGGGCTACGTCGGCGGGGTCGGCCGGATCATGCACCGGTTCAAGCGCCCGGAGGAACTCGCGAAGCTCGACGAGCTGGTGGACGAGGTCTCCCGCACGCTGGATGCCCGGCGGGACACTCTTGCAAAGGACCCGCTCTCTGTCTTCCCGCCCCGCCTGATGGCGATCATCGAGGACCGGATCCACGAGGTCAGCATGCTGACCCATCCGACGCCGGTGACCGCCCAGATGGAGGGCCTCCGGGTGAAACTCCCCTACGACTCGTATGCCGACGACGTGCGGTCGCTTCCGGTCACCGAAGGGGTGACGGTCGGCGATATCGCCGACGTCACGCCGTCGCGAATGCGCAACTACATATTGATTCGGATTAAACCTTTCTCGGAAACGAGAATACTGGTGTAGATGCGATGGATTTCGAGAAGGTACTCACGAAGGTTATGGAGCGGGGGTCGGACGCCTTCGCGAAGGATCTCCTCCGGGAGATCGAGAACGAGTACGGCAGGGTCCCCCTGATCTTTGAACGGATGGCGGAACGTCCCGAGATCCTCATCTCACACCTTCTCTACAAGGGCGCCGTCGTCGAGACCAGCCAGCTCGAACCGAAGACGATCGAGCTCATCAGCCTCGCGGTGGGCGCCGCGCTCAAGTGCAGCCACTGTGTGGAGTACCACCTGCAGGCTGCGATGGCGAAAGGCGCAACCCGGGCCGAGATCCTCGAGGTGATCCTGATCGCGGGAATGCTCGCGAACTCCGCGGTCCTCGCGGATGCCTACCGGGTGGTGAACGGCTCGGCCCCCTGCCCCTCCTGCGACATCAACGGGACCGGCCTCAAGAAGACCTGTTCGGAAAAATAACCTCTTTTGGCTGAATATGTGCGGTATTGCCGGGCAGTTTGCCCTGAACGGGGAGGATGCGGATGCGGCTCTCGTCGGGGCGATGGCGGAGCGCCTGGCTCACCGCGGCCCCGACGGCGAAGGGACGTTCTTCTCCGGCCCGGTCGGCCTTGCCCATCGCCGCCTCGCGATCATCGACCTCTCCGACGAGGGCCGCCAGCCGATGGGAAATGAGGACGGCATGCTTCAGATCGTCTTCAACGGCGAGGTCTACAACTACCGCGAGATCCGGGAGGAACTCGTGGCCGCCGGTCACCAGTTTGCCTCCGCAACCGATACGGAGGTGATCCTGCACGCCTACGAGGAGTGGGGGAGGGACTGCCTTGTTCGGTTCAACGGGATGTGGGCGTTCGCCCTCTGGGACGGGCGNNGTCAAGCCGTTCTACTACACCGTGACTGACGGTTCGTTCCTCTTTGCCTCTGAGATCAAGGCGCTCCGGGTGCACCCCGGGGTCGGCCGGCGGCCGAACGACAGGATGCTCTCGACGTTCCTTGCATGGGGGGTTGCGGACCACACCGCGGAGACGATGTACGACGGCGTCTTCCAGCTCCCGCCGGCGCATACGCTCGTCGTCTCCGCCGCGGGCGTCGGGGAGCCGGAACGCTACTGGGACTTTGCGATGAGCGGCGCCCCGGCCGGCGCCGACGACGAGGCCGCCGCGCGAGACGTCCGCGCTCTCCTGACCGACTCCGTCCGGCTCCGGCTCAGGAGCGACGTCCCGGTCGGGACCTGCCTCTCGGGGGGGATCGACTCCTCGACGGTCACCGCCCTGATCAACGTTATCCTGCAGGAGGAGAGCCCGGAGAGCGTCGGCGAGCGGCAGAGGACGTTCTCGGTCGGTTTTGACGACCCCCGGTTCGACGAGAGCCGGTACATCGATGCGGTGGTCGCGGCGACAAATGTTGCGAACCGCCGGACGACGCCGGGCACGGACGGGCTCTGGGAGGATATCGAGCGGCTGCTCTACATGCAGGACGAGCCGTTTGCGTCGCTCTCGATCTACGCCCAGTACTGCGTGATGCGCCTTGCGAGCGGCGAGGTGAAGGTGGTCCTCGACGGGCAGGGCGCCGACGAGCAGCTTGGCGGCTACATCGCCTACCAGGCACCCTACATCCGGGGGCTTCTGCGGCGGGGGAAGGTTCTCGCGGCTCTCCGGGAGGGAATCGGGAGTCTGCGGCGCCACCGGTCGTTCTTCTCGTGGGCGGCCGCTCAGTCCCGGGTGCGGTCGGAGCGCCGGGGTCTCCTCCGGGGATCGCCGCCGGAGGTTCTCCGGTATGCGGGGTCGCTTGAGGCGGTGCTGAAACGGGAGGTCACGGCGTCGAACCTCCCCCTCCTGCTCCACTGGGAGGATAGGAACTCGATGGCCTTCTCAGTCGAGGCGCGGGTCCCGTTCCTCGACTACCGGCTTGTGGAGTACCTCGGGTCGCTCCCGCTCGACCAGAAGATCCGCGGCGGCGTCACGAAGCACGTCCTCCGGCGGGCGATCCGGGGNNCCGGTGCAGGATGGACAAGATGGGCTTCGTCACCCCCGAGGAGGTCTGGATGAAAGGCGAACTTGCGCCGCGCATCCTCGAACTCTTCTCGACGCCCGGGTTCCGGGAGCGGCCCTACTGGGACGCGGAGCGTGTGCTCGAGAATTACCAGGCGTTCCTTGAGGGGAAGAGTCCGTATTCCACCGAGTTCTGGCGGATAGCCTGTGCGGAGATGTGGCTGCGGCAGTTCGATGCATAGAATTTGCCCCTGGTTGCCCCCCCTTCACTCCCCTCCCTCCTGCGGGCAGACGCCCCCCTTCTTTCGGAGCCCCCTCCCTGCATACGCCGCAAGAATGACCGCGAGGATGCCGGTGACGAAAATGCCGTCGAAGATCCCTGCGCCCCCGATGGTGAGGACGGTCGGCCCGTCCCCGGTGAGCGCTGAAAAGACCTCGGGGTCCGCGAGGTTGAAGATATCGGCCCCGAGCAGGGTGCCCATCGTCCCCCCGGCGTAGGCGATGCCGGGAGCGGCGCGGCAGCCGCGGGCGAGGAGGAGCCCCGTTACGGCGCCTGCGAGGGGTGCGACGTAGAACGGCATCGTGATCCCGAGGCCGGGGACGGGTGTTGCAGCGGCGTAGGCGACGACCGCCACGATGCCGACGGCGGTGAGGGACTTCGGCCGCGAAACGCGACCCCGCCCGACCATCTCGATGGTCACGAAGAGGGGGATCACGGCCCCACCCACGTTGACCGCGATGACGTCTTCTCCTACCGGGATGAGCGGGATATCGATAAGGCTCCCGACCAGCGCCCCTGCGGTCACCAGCACCGCCTGGTAGAACCGGAGCCCGATC
>DALN01000165.1:19773-20117 GCA_002499455.1 Methanoculleus sp. UBA77
CAGCTCGGTCTCCATAGGTCGGAGATACCGGTAGTTTATATCATAAATAGTTTCACGGCCCGCTCCCGAACGACTTCGATCTCACGGTCCCCCGGCCGGTCGGTGCTGCCCGACCCGGCCCGCTCCATCACCTCCAGAATGATGCATATTTCAATGATTATGTAAAAGGGAGAGTTGAGAGGAAATAGAAATCCCAAATTACGTATTTTATATTCATTTTGTAATAGATATATTCATATATGCGCAACCGGAAATAGTGTTGAAGCAATAGTTCCTTCCCCGGATCGAGCAACAGGCGCCTGACAGCAACTGTCGTGCGCCGCCGCTCACGGAGATGTCCCATG
>DALN01000165.1:20128-20310 GCA_002499455.1 Methanoculleus sp. UBA77
ATGGTGTGTGGCCGGGAACAACTTGGTCTATCCGACCGATTGCACCTGTACGGAGTAGCATGACTGCCTTTACCGTTGAGGACCTTATCCGGCGTCTGGATCGGCTCCAGGCGAGAGGTCCGATCCCGTTTGACGTCAAGAGCGGAGAGATATTCGGGATTCTCTGCCCATGCGGTCAGGAT
>DALN01000165.1:20396-22841 GCA_002499455.1 Methanoculleus sp. UBA77
CTGACCGGCAGGGAGAACCTGGACTTCCACGCCCGACTGCACGGTCTGGGCGACGACCTCAGGACGAGGAGGATCCGCGAGGTCCTTGACCTCTTTTGCATCGCCGGAAGCGCCGATGCTCCTGTCGAGACCTACTCTCCCGCCATGCTGCAGCACCTTGAGATCGCCCGGGCTTACCTCACGCACCCGTCGGTCCTCTTCCTTGCCGAACCGACGGCCGGCCTGGATGATGCCGGGCGCCGGGAGACCTGGGACCTTCTCCGGCGGCTGAACCGCGAACGAAGGGTGACGATCATCTTCACGACACACGATGTGGAAGAGGCGGAGGCGATCTGCACCCGCGTTGCGGTGGTCGACCGCGGTGAGGTCGTTGCCCTGGACACGCCGGAGACCTTCCGTACGGTGATGGCCCTCGACGACGCGCCGATCGAGTTCGACAACCCCGCCTGAGCGCCCTGCTCCCGCGCCGGAGCGATCGAAACCGATTTATTGTTATGGCCGTGATATGGATGCATGGCCGTTCACCTCCGTCTCCTGCTCGCGCTCCTGGTCGCTGCTACGTTTGCGCTGGCCGGCGGGTGTCTCGACGGCAGCCCGCCGCCCGACACCCAGGTTGTCCGGACGATCACGCCGGACGAAGCATTCGCCATGATAGAGGAGCGGGGGGACGATCCGGACTTTGTCATCGTCGATGTCCGGAGACCGGAAGAGTTCGCCGCCGGGCACATCCCGGGCGCGATCAACATCAATTCGGCGGGGTTCTCGGAGCAGATCGACGGCCTTGATACGGAGGCGACCTACCTCATCTACTGCCAGTGGGGCGCGCGAAGCGCCGGTGTCCGGGAGCTGATGCGTGATGCCGGGTTCCGTGAGGTCTACGAGATCGAGGGCGGAGTGAGTGCCTGGGAGGCGGCCGGGCTCCCGGTGACCGGCTAGAACCGTATTGATCCGTATGGGTGGGCTCGACGCGGCTGCTGTATCGGGCCCGGATGAGTGGAGGAGAAGGGGGAGACGGATCCCCCTCAGATGATGATGGCCGCGGTCTTTGTGTCTTTCTCGTCGTCGAAGTCGGTGATGGCGACCTCTGTCGAGAGGATCATGCCCGCGATGGACGCTGCGTTCTGGAGCCCGAGCCGCACCACCTTCGCGGGATCGATGACGCCGTGCTCCATCAGGTTCTCGTAGGTGCCGGTCTTTGCGTTGTAGCCGAACCCAGGCTCGTCACTCCTCTTTACGGTGGCGACGACCTCGGCGCCTTCGACGCCGGCGTTCTTTGCGATCTGGCGGATGGGCTCCTCCAGCGCGCGACGCACGATTTCGATACCGGTGTTCTGATCCTCGTTGATACCTTTGAGATTGTCGAGCTTGGCCATGGCGCGGATGAGCGCAACGCCGCCGCCGGGCACGATGCCTTCTTCCACCGCGGCGCGCGTGGCGTGAAGGGCGTCCTCGACGCGGGCCTTCTTCNNGCCTTCCTCGACCGCCGCCTTGGTGGCGTTCAGGGCGTCGTCGATCCGCATCTTCTTCTCTTTTAACTCCGTCTCGGTCGCCGCGCCGACCTTGATGACGGCGACGCCGCCGCTGAGGTTTCCAAGCCTCTTTCTGAGTTCGTCCTTCTTCCACTCGGAGTCCGATATGTTGATCTGGGACTCGATCAGGCGCATCCGCTCTTCAAGGGCCTTGCGGTCGCCTTTTCCTCCGACGATCAGGGTGCTCTCCCCGTCGACCTTGACGGTATGGGCCGAGCCGAAGACCTGCCTCGTGACATTCTCGAGTTTCATCCCCCGGTCTTCGGAGATCACCGTCGCGCCCGTGAGGATCGCGATATCCTCGAGGATCGCCTTGCGTTCGTCGCCGAACCCGGGCGCCTTGACCGCACAGACCTTGAGAGAGCCGCGGATGATGTTCAGGATGAGGGCTGCCTGCGCCTCGCCCTCGACGTCCTCGGCGATGATCAGGAGCGGTCTTCCCTCCTGTGCGGCCGCTTCGAGGATGGGAACGATCTGCTTGAGCGAGGTGATCCTCCGATCGGTGATCAGGATGTAGGGGTTCTCGTGCTCGCAGACCATCTTCTCGGTGTCCGTGATCATGTAGGGCGAGATGTAGCCCCGGTCGAACTTCATCCCCTTGACCACCTCAAGGCTGGTCTCGAGGCTCTTTGCGTCCTCGACCGTGATGAGCCCGCCGTAGCCGACCCGGTCCATCGCGTCGGCGATGAGTTTACCGATCTCTTCGTCGTTGTTGGCCGAGATGGCGGCGACCTGCAGGATCCGATCCCGCTCCCTGACCGGGACGCTCGTTGACCGGATATACTCCACGACGGCCGCAACCGCGGCGTCGATGCCCCGCTTGACTTCGTTCGGGTTCGCCCCGGCGGAGATGTTCTTGAGGCCTTCGGTGAGGATGGCCTGGGCGAGAAGCGTTGCGGTAGTCGTCCCGTCGCCG
>DALN01000165.1:22851-26815 GCA_002499455.1 Methanoculleus sp. UBA77
GAGTTTCGCCCCGATGTTCTCGAACTTGTCATGGAGCGAGATCTCTTTTGCAATCGTCACGCCGTCGTTCGTCACGACGGGGCTTGTCGATCTATCGATCACAACGTACCTGCCCCGCGGGCCGAGCGTTATCTTGACGGTGTCGGCGACCTTGTTGACGCCGGCAAGGAGCGATCTGCGTGCGTCTTCGTTGAAGATCAGCTGCTTTGATGATGCCATGGGCTTCCTCCGTCACTCGATCTTTGCCAGGATGTCTTTGAACGGGACGAACACGTACGTCTCAGAGTCGATCTCGAACGTATCCGAGGAGTAACCCCCGTACAGAACATGGTCACCGGGGTTCAAGGGGAGACTGGATCCGTCGTCGCGCTGTCCTACCGCAACGACGGAACCTTCTTTTCTCCCCTCCCGTGCGGATTCGGGGATGTAAATGCCGCTTTTCGTAACCTCTTCTCTTCGTATGGGTTTGATAAGGACTCGTTCTCCGATTGGGATAATCTCCATGAGCCTATCACCTTCAGAGAGTTTTTGCAACAGGATCGTAAGGTCGCCTAAATATTTAAACATTATCGATATTATCGAAATCATTTCGATAAATTGGATATCTTTATACCAGATTGGGTCATACGCATGAACGATCGATGACACCGATGGCAAGGCAGATAATCTTTCGGCAGATCGAGAGGCCGAGAGGTAACAGGACGGAGGAGAATCTCGACTGGTTCTTCAACAGCCTCGGTATCGGAGAAGGGAGGGACGTCGACCAGGTCGCCCAGCGGATTCTCGTCGTCCTCCTTTCGCATCAGGTCTCCGGGAACGGCGTGTCCGTGGAGAGGATCTCGCGCGACCTGGACGTCTCCAGTTCCCGCATCAACCACCACATCAGGAACCTTGTCGATGCCGGTGTCGTGTACCGCCACAAGCGGCAGATCTACCTCCGGGGCAACTCCCTCCAGTCGATGGTGCGGGAACTGCGCAAAGACGCTCTCCGGGTCCTCGACGACATCGAGGCTGCGGCTGCGGAGATCGATCGCTTGTTCGGCATCGAGGAGTGACGGCGGGCCGGGCGCTCCTCACTCCTTCTGCTTCACGTAGGTGACACCCTCCGGCTCCTCCACCTCGCGGGTCTCGATCACGACGGTACCCGAGATCCGGTTGAAGAGCCGCTGTTTCGAGCCCGGCATGGCGAGCCAGCCGATCAGGCAGTCGGGGACGAGGAGGAACGCCTTGCCGAAGCTCTCTATTGCTGCGATAGAATACCCGATATCCTCCCCGGCGCGGCCGGTGACCCGGATCTTTAGCGCCATCTTGCCGATCGACTGGCCACGGTATCCCTCAAAGAGCGTCCAGTAGAGGAAGAAGACGACCGAGGAGAGGCTGATCGAGATAAGCCCGGGGTCGATGCTGAACTGCCAGGAGGGCGGCAGCCGGTCGGAGAGAGCCCAGACGGGCAGCCCTACCAGGATGATGTCGATGAGCCAGGCCCAGAACCGGGTCTCCCACCTGGCGAGATAGAGGGTGACCATATTGTGGATCTGTCGTATCCCGGGTTCTTAAGGGTTCAGGTCGGTTGATGGGACTATCGGGATGCCCCGGTCACTACAGTGATGCGGTACACTTCCAGGTATACTACGTATCCCATCAAATGCTCTCTTCTACGGGTGAAAAAAAGGGCGTTATTCGAGTTATCCGATATAACTCAGTTCTTCGCGGCCTTTGGCCTCTTCAGCTTCCTGGATCTTTGCGATGATCTGCTCCATATCCTCGGCACGCTGCTGCAGCAGGGTATGGTCGACCTCGATCCCGGTCAGGCGGGAGAGCACCGTAAGAAGGCCGTCGGCACTCTTCGGGTCGACGATGTAGCCGCTCGTCTCGCCCATCAGGCAGATCCCCTCGATGCCCCGCTCCTCGCCGAGGCCGAGCAGGAGCCCCGAGGCGCCCACGATCGTCCCGCCGCCCCCGGCGTTCTCGAATGACCCGCCTGCCGCCTCCACCTCGGGGCGGAGGTGCTCCATGTTGACCGCCGAGAGCACCCTTGGGCTCTCGACCAGGTGTCCGACACCGTAGCCGCCGAGTGCGTAGATCCGTTTGACGCCGAGGTCTTCGGCGATATCGAGGTAGCGCTCCGCGAGGACGTAGTGCCCCTTGGCCGAGGTGCTCTGGAAGTCACCCACGAGAAAGAGAACCGCCCTGCCGTCCTTCTCGTAACGGTAGATCTCGTTCTTGACGAGGTGGGTGACGCCCTGCTCGTCGACGAGCACCTGCGGCGGGAAGTGAAGGGAGGCGATCTCCCCTATCTTCTCGGCGTCGAGTTCGTGGATCAGGTGGTCGGCAACGAGTTTCCCGACGTGTCCTATGCCGGGCAGACCCTCGATCAGGATCGGAGCATCGATGTTATCTTCTCGCAAAAAGGTTACTCTGACGTCTTCCATCTGCGTACGGCCCT
Source organism: Methanoculleus sp. UBA77 (assembly GCA_002499455.1). Classification (GTDB taxonomy): domain Archaea; phylum Halobacteriota; class Methanomicrobia; order Methanomicrobiales; family Methanoculleaceae; genus Methanoculleus. The sequence goes on from DALN01000165.1 coordinate 25,298, forward strand.
CCTGTATCTACCGTACCTATCCTCGGGTGAAAAACGCGCCGGGTGGGCTGGCCGGGATGGCTGGCCGCAGACCGGGCAGAGATCCGAGAGCGTATATCGCCGGTCGTGCGGACAGCGGCGAATGCGGCTGCTCATATGGTCTTATCCGGCCTTCTGCTTCCGGATAAACTTGCCGGTGCCGCCGGCCCGCTCGACCACGCCGACGGCGGCGCTTGCCGCCTTCTCGATCGCCTTCTCGGCTTCCTTGTAATCGGGTGCGGTCACTTTTATCCGGTATTTCGGGGCTCCGATATAGATCAGGTCGATATCCACGTTCTCGATCTTCGGCTGCGCACTTCGGAGCGCCCGGCGGATCACGTTGACGCCGTCGGGCCGGGGCGACGTCAGGATGAGGTGACCGGTGATCGTCACGCGCGAGACCTTCACGTTCTCGTTCGCGACGGCGATGAGTGCTTTCTTGACCGGCTCGTCGAGGTTCAGTTTATCCGCCGCCTCGCCGCCGGTGGTGACGATCTCCTCGAAGGCCGGGTATAGCTGACCGTATTCGCGGAAGATTGCCTCCTCGATGATCTTCCTGTCCACTCCCGACGCCTCGGATGCGAACCCTATCCACTTTGCGGCCTTCTGCTCGTTCTTCCACTCGTGAATCTTCTCGCGCCGCTGGTGCTCGTTTACATCTTTCAACGAGAGATCGATGTGGCCGCGATCGGGGTCGACGTTCAGGACTTTGCAGACGACCTTCTGTCCTTCTCGTATGAAGTCCCGGATGTACTTAATCCAGCCCCGTGCTATCTCGGATATCGGTATGAGCCCTCTTCGCTCGTTGTACTCGTCCAGGGTCACGAACGCCGCAAAGTCCTTGACGTCCGCGACCGTGCAGACAACGAGTTCTCCTTCCTCGGGCCACTCTCTCTCGTTCATGCAGGTATCACTCAAGTACTGCCATTATCTCGGCTTTTATATCAGCCTTCCCGCCGTGGGGTTCCGCAAGGACACGTCCGCAGACGTTGCACTCTACGACGGTGCTTGCTCTCTCAAAGACAATCTGTTCGTTCTCGCAGTCGGGGCACTTTACCCGGAGGAACGTGCTCCTGTTCTCTCTGTTTACCCGGACCATACCAACTCACTCCGTAAGCTCGAATTTGCCGATCCTGAATCCCGGCCGGAGGTGCGCCTTGCCGCAGACCGTACACCGGTATCTGACGTTGATCCTCTTTGTCGGCTTGTCGCCGCCAGGCACCTTGTTGAACTTGCCCATGTTGCCCACCGTGCTCCTGCGCGCCTTCTGGCGGTCGATCCAGTTGAAGTGGCGCACCTTGCCCTTCTTTACCTTCACGACTTCGTGAACCTGGTGGTTCCTGCAGAACGGGCAGTACGTCTTGAATTTTGACGGCATTTTCATGATAATAACCTCTATTCAATAGATTCGAGTACCTATATTACTTGTTAAGCCTAATATTTAAGGCTATGTCGTGCTCGCAGAGCACGTCTGCATTGTTTTCCGGCAGGGTGACGATA
>DALN01000165.1:26899-27541 GCA_002499455.1 Methanoculleus sp. UBA77
CGTCTCCCGGGGCTCCGGGATCTCGTCGGCCCCGTCGTTTCGGCCGACGGCGGCCGCACCGTCGCCGAGCGGGGTCGTCTCGCCGTGGACGAGAACTTCCCGGCACTCCTCGATGGCGCTGATGATCCGCTCGTACATCACCCGCTCCTCCGGGAGCATCTTGCGGGCCTCGTCCTTGTCGAAGTACTGCCCCTCCATCTGCTGGAACGCAAGGTCGAGGATCTGCCTCGTCCTGACCGAGAAGATCTCCTGGACGGTCTCGGTGACGCTCCCGATCTCCTCGATGAGCAGACTCCCCATCCGGCTCTCCAGGGGGTTTTTGAGGGCGTAGTAGTCCGCCTTGCGCTTCTCGATGTACGCCCGGGCGTTGTCGTAGATGCCGGGCTCGATGTAGGAGAGCCTTCCCGAGTGCTGCATGTCAAGCAGCATCTGCCGGAGTTTCTCCAGGAGGTCGTCGGGCATCATGCACCCCCGGCTATCTCGGCCAGGCCCCGGCAGCAGAGGAAGATCGCGAGCGCTTCGGGGACATTCCGGACCCCTGCGCTGAGCGAGTAGGTGTTCCCGAGCAGGGAGGTGTTGACGTTCGTCCTCAGGTCGACCCGTACGTCGCGGTCACCAAAGACCACCGCGTCCACGAGCGGG
>DALN01000165.1:27550-27829 GCA_002499455.1 Methanoculleus sp. UBA77
CCCGCCATGGAGCGACCCCGGCGTCCGGATCAGCCGCTTGATGTCGGTCGTGACCGGTTCGTCCGCACGCGCCCCGGCATCCCGGAGCCGCTCCTCGAAGTCGGGTGCGGCCGTGATCGCCCGGACGACCCGATCTTTGAGGAGATCTCCTGGAGATCCGGCGGCGAGGCTGCCGGCTTTCGCGAGGAACTCCGCGGCGGTCCGTTTCCCGATACCGTCGAGCCCCGCAAGATACGCCGTCGCTTCCGCAGGATCGCGGGCGGGAATCTCCAGGAGATG
>DALN01000067.1:0-1590 GCA_002499455.1 Methanoculleus sp. UBA77
CCTGGTCGTCCCGCGGACCGCGACGATCGAGGAGGCTTACGGTATCGTGAAGCAGGTGGAGGCCGATCTCCGGGGAGAGTTCCCCCGGACGAGCGTCACGGTCCGTGTCCAGCCCTGCACCGGGGAGGACTGCGCCGTCTGTGCCGCGATGGTTGCCTGCCCTGAGTGTGACCGGTCGGTGTCTCACGGGACGAAGTGAGCGGGGAGAGGAGCGGTACGAAGGCCGCCGTGCCCGGTTAGAGCAGTAGCGTGAGGACGAGGCAGACCGCGACCGGGATGACGAGGTTGTCGTCGACGGGGCTTGCGAGTTCCGTAAGGCCCGCTGCCGCAGCCGTCACGAGGGCGATTGCCGGCGGGGCGAAGAGGCAGAGGGCAGCTGCCGTCACCGCGATCCCGGCCGCCGTTCCCTCCAGCGTCTTGTGGTTGTAGATCCGGGTCCTGCCGAACCGGACGCCGACGAGGGTGGTGACGCTGTCGAGGAGCGAGAGGACGACAAGGCCGAGGAAGGCGATCTCCTGGTCGAAGAAGACGAGGCAGAAGAGGGCCCCGAGCGTAAAGAAGAGCGCTCCTTTGCCCGGTGCCGCATCCCGGCGTTCGAGGTTGGCGATGATTGCCGAGATGAGCGGGATGACGTAGCCCCGCGAGAGGGCGTCGGAGAGGATGAACCCCACAAAGAGGGCGAGCATGAGAGCGGCAACGACGAGTTCGCGGTCGAAGGCAAGGACGAATACCGCGATCGCGAGACCGAAGACGAGGTGGATGATCTGCCGGAGCGACTCGTTCATTGCGCCTGATCTCGGCGCGGATACGGTTAAACCCTCTGCATGCAGGCCGGGGGCCGGAGGGCCGTGCCTCCCGGAGAGAACGGTGGGGTTGCCCTGCCTCACCGTGAACGGCACTCCCTGATGAAGGCCCGGGCCTCCTCGTCGGTGATCGCGTAGGCCGCCTGGGCATCGAGCGCGACCACCCGGAGGATGACCGCGACGCTGTCGAGGCGGCGCTTATGGTCGCCGCGGACGTGCTTGCGCACCTCGCGCAGGGTCTCCAGTGCGGTCCCGACATTTGCGATGGTGCAGAGCGCGCTCTCCCGGGTGCCGGACTCGACGACGGGGAGGGTGCGGGGGGGTGGCCGGGTGACAGGAACCGGGGTCATACTATCCTCCCTCACCCTCCGGGGATTTGAATCTGCTGGAACCCTTCGATAACGTATTATTCCGAAACTCTCAAACCTGAACCGTGTATACCGGGACGTCCGACCCATGACCGCTGACCCTGCTGCCGGCACTACCGTGCCCGATCGCTGGAAGGCCCTTCTTGCAAACCCCTATCTTACCGGCCCGATAAAGTTCGTCCTTCCGCTCGCCATCATTCCTGCCGTAGTCGGGGCGCTCTACCTGATCGAGCCCTACCAGCAGTTCCTCATCATCTCCGGGCTGCTCGCCGCCTACTTCGTCCCTCCGGCCGGAAAGGAGACGATCATTCCCCTCGCCGTCCTGGCGGGCTTCCCCTGGTGGCTCATCACCATCGTGATCTTCCTCCTCGACGTTGCCGTCTCCCTCTTCGTCGTCTGGAACTTCGATCTCGCGCTGA
>DALN01000067.1:1616-1900 GCA_002499455.1 Methanoculleus sp. UBA77
TACACCGAGCGCCAGCCCTGGCTCCGGCGGTTCTCGACGATCGGGCTCATCCTCTTTGTCTTCTTCCCGCTCCAGGGGACGGGGGCGATGAACGGGTCGATCCTCGGCCGGCTGCTCGGGCTGAGCGGCCCCCGGGTCTTTGGGTGTGTCTGCGTCGGGTCGCTCACCTCCTGTCTCGTCTTCGCTCTCGGCGCTGATGTGCTCCTGAGCATCTACCGGCAGGATCCGGCGCTCGGGATCGGCATCCTTGTCGCGCTCGTCGTCGCTGTCCTGGCCGCTGTCGT
>DALN01000067.1:1944-4114 GCA_002499455.1 Methanoculleus sp. UBA77
TCTCCCTGACGAGGAGTCTGATGAGTTCCCTACCCTATCCATGGATTGTTGCCGTCGCAGCGGTGCTGGTCGCCGCCGTCGCGGGATTTGCAGCCCTGAACCCGCCCCCGGCCGCACCCGCCGACGAGAACGCCGCCGCATCGGCGGCCCTGATCCGCCTGCAGTCCGATCTCACCACGGCGCTTGAATCGCTTGATGGCCGCCTGGCATACGCGGCGTTCGATCTCGGGAAGACCGGTCTCACCGATGATGCCGCCCGCGCCATCCTCCTGAACCTGAGCGATAGCGATCCCGCTATCGTCGACTGCGTCATCGCCGATGCCGGCGGCACGATCATCGCCGCCGNNNNTCGCCGCCGAGCCGGCGGCCTACCACGTGGCCGAGGGCGCCGACATCCGGGCCCAGGATCACGTCCGGCATATCCAGGCAACGAAGCGGCCGGCCATGAGCGAGATGATCACGGTTGCGGAAGGGTTCCCGGCGGTGGTGATCGCCTCGCCGATCTTCACGAACGAGAGCCGGTTTGCCGGGTTCGTTGCCGCCGTCATCCGGCCGGAGATCCTGATCGGGAACGTCGCCGGCTCGGTGACGAACGGCACGTCCCTGCAGGTGATGGTCGTCCAGACGGACGGGCGGCTGCTCTACGACACGGACCAGACCCAGGTCGGGCGGATGACGCTTGAGGACCCGCTGTATGCGGATTACCCGGACCTGCTGGATACGGCCCGGCGGACCGCCGTCGAGCGTTACGGCACCGCGACCTACGGGTTTACTGCCGGTGGAGAGAAGGTGCAGAAGGAGATCGCCTGGACGACGGCCGGGCTCCACGGGACGGAGTGGCGCGTGGCGGTGATCCGGGCGGTGGGGTGAGATATCCGGGTCCGGACTCTCCCATCAGCCTTTTTGGTATTGTTGCTCTTGCCCTGCCTCCTCTTCCCACAGTCCCAGCCGGTTCCCCTCCGTATCCTCAAAGATCGCGAAGTAGCCCCGCCCGGCGATCGCCGTCTTCGGGACCACCGCCTTCCCCCCGGCCCGTTCCATCCTGCCCGCGTACTCCTCGATCGAGGGGACGCCGAGAAAGACCGTGATCGGCTCGCCGGGGTAAACCCGCGGGAAGATCTCGCCCCTGATCCCTCCTGTCGAGACCTCGAAGGCGCCCTCCATCCCCGGGAACGGCTCCGTCGTCCACCCAAAGACCTCCTCATAGAATGCCCGCGCCCGCACCGGGTCGGCGGCCGGGACGTTGAACCAGACGATCGTCGGCATGTGCTCCCGGTGGGGAACTGCGGCGGATAACCCTTTCCCCGGCTGAAACTTTTTATAACCCGGCACGGATAGGGTGGCCCATGGCGGGACTGGAGATGCGCAGGTTCGGGAAGACCGGGCGGGAGGTCACGTGCGTCGGGCTCGGCGGCGAGGGGGTTCTCAGGACATACGGGCGGCACGCGGAGGCGAAGGCCGTCATCACCGAGGCTATCAGTCAGGGGATCACCTACTTCGACTCGGCGAAGGCCTACGCCGGGAGCGAGGACTACTACGGCGAGGTCTGGCGGAGCCGTCCTGACCTCCGGGCGCCCGTATTCCAGGCCAGCAAGTCGGCGAGCCGGCTCCACGCCGACGCCGAGACGGATCTGGCGGAGACGTTCCAGAGGATGGGGATCGAGACCCTCGATCTCTGGCAGATCCACGACGTCCGGACGTTTGCCGATATCCGGGGTATCGAGGGGGCGGGCGGCGCCCTCGAAGCCTTCGTCGAGGCGAAAGAGTCGGGAGCCGTCCGGCATATCGGGGTGACCGGGCACCACGACCCCGACGTCCTCTCCCACGCGGTCGAGACCTGGCCGGTCGACGCCGTGATGATGCCCATAAACCCTGTGGAGGGAGGGCCCGGCGGGTTCATCGAGACGACCCTCCCCGTCGCAAGGGAACAGGGGATCGCCGTCATCGGGATGAAGGTGCTCGGCGGGTCAAACTACATCACCCCCGACGCCGGGGTGACGCCGGAGACCCTTGTCCGCTACGCCCTCGCCCAGGATATCACCGTCGCGATCGTCGGCTGTTCGACGCCCGCCGAGGTGCAGGCGCTCGCCGCCGCCGGACGGAGCGGTCCCCTGCCCGACGACGAAGCGGCGGCGCTCGTCGAAGCCTTCCGCCCCTACGCCCGCCAGCT
>DALN01000067.1:4145-4965 GCA_002499455.1 Methanoculleus sp. UBA77
GCGGCGCACGGACCGACGGCGTGCCGCAGGAACCCGTCATGACGCCCCGCCAATCCCCCACCGCATCGCCGGACGCAGTCCTCGTGCTGGTCGCGCTCGTCATCTTCATGGACATGGCGATCTACGGCCTCCTCATCCCGGTCTTCCCGGAATATGCCCCCCGGCTCGGGGTGGACGAGTCGGTGATCGGGGTTATCTTCGGGATCTATGCTGCGATGCTCCTCGTCTTCTCGATCCCTATGGGCATCCTCTCCGACCGGGTGGGGCGCCGGCCGCTGATCGTCGCCGGGATGATCCTCCTCGCGCTTGCGACGGCCCTCTTCGGCTTCTCGACCACGGTCGAGCACCTGATCGTCGCAAGAACCGTCCAGGGAATATCGGCCGCCGCCACCTGGTCCGCAGGACTTGCGCTCCTCGCCGAGACCTGCGACCCCTCCCGGCTCGGGGAGAAGATGGGGATCACCCTCTCGGCGGTCGGGTTCGGGACCGTCATCGGGCCGGTCCTCGGCGGACTGCTCTTTGAGTACCTCGGCTACACCGCGACCTTCCTCGTTCCGGCGGCACTGGTGGCCGCGGTCGGCCTCGCGGTCCTCGCCGTCCCTATGCGCACCTGCAGGCAGAAGCGGGCGAACATGCTCCCCGGAGGGAGCCTCCTCCCGCTCGCTGCCTGCGCCGTCGTAGTCGTCGCGGTCGCCGGGACCTACGGTGTCGTGGATCCTTACCTCCCCGTCCACCTCCACGCCGCCTTCTCGGCATCGCCGGCGACGATCGGGCTCGTCTTCGGGGTGCTGGCGGTCGCTGCCATCCTTGCCCAGCCGAC
>DALN01000067.1:4986-5217 GCA_002499455.1 Methanoculleus sp. UBA77
CTCCTCGTCTCGGCGATCGCGATCTTCGCCGCCATGCAGGCCCCGACCCTGCTCCTCGCCACTGCGGCCGTCTTCGTGCTGGGGGTCGCGCTCTCCTGTGCCATCGCCCCGGTGATGCCGATCCTCGCCGGGATCTACCGGGGCGGGGGTTCGCAGGGTGCCGCCTACGGCATGTACAACACCTTCTACTCCCTGGGCCTTGCTGTGGGGCCGTTTGCGGGCGCCGCTCTC
>DALN01000067.1:5254-8095 GCA_002499455.1 Methanoculleus sp. UBA77
GGCCGGGAGGGCCGGGTGGCGGTGAGCCTGCGCTACCTTCATCGTGCCCGCAGGTGAACAGGTATCCGGTATCAGACCGGGAACCATCATGCCGTCGGAATTCTTTCACCGTCACGCCCCCGAGCTCTTCATCGCCTTCTTCTGCATCATCTTCCTTGCCGCTGCGTCCGGGATCGCCGGCGGGGAAGTGGGAGCGTTTCTTGCCGCCGCTCTCGACGTGGCGGTCTTCGTCATCCTCGCGATGCTCGTCTATCTCGCCGGGAACCGGGACCCCGCGTACCGGTGGGTCGCCATACTCTGGCTCTTCCTCCTTATCGGGGGGTTTGCCGCGGCTACGGCAGGGTTCGGGATCATGGCGATCATCCCGGCAGAGGTGCTCGATGCAGGAGAGGTCGGGCCGGAGACGGACAGTTTCGCCCTGATCGGGGAGGTGGTCCTTCTCCTCCTCGGCGTTCTTATCGCGGGGCTTGCGAGTCTCGTCGGGCTCTCCCGCGGGTTCAGGGTCCGGCTCGCCCGGCACCTCCCGTTCGATCCCGACTCACTTCTCCACACGGTTGCGCTCGTGGTCATCCTCGCCATGATCCTCATCACCCCGGTGCCGCTCCTGGTCTCCGGGGGCCCGCCGTTCCTCTCGCCCCTCTTCCTCGACCTCCTCCTCGAATCGGGGGACCTTCTCGCGGAGACGGTGACGCTGAATGCCTACACGCTCTTCTGGACCCTCATCGGGTCCTTCCTCATCGCCGGGGCGTTCGTCCGGCGCACCCCGCGCGAGACCCTGGAGCGCCTCGGCCTCGTCCGGCCGACGGGCAGGCAGGTCGTTCTCGCCGTTGCCGCGGCGTTCGCGCTTGTCCTCGCCTTCCACTTCATCGACCAGGGCCTCGCGGCGCTCGTAGGGTTCCTCGGCCTGCCCGTCACCGACGAGGAGGCCGTCAACCTGCTCTTTGCAGGCACGCTCACCCTGCCGGGGATCATCGTTGCGTCGATCGCGGCGGGGTTCGGCGAGGAGGTGAGCATCCGCGGCCTGCTCCAGCCCCGGTTCGGCATCCTCCTCCCGGCGCTCCTCTTCGCGTCGCTCCATGCGTTCCAGTACAGCTGGGACGGCCTCATATCGGTCTTCCTCGCGGGGCTCGTCTTCGCCTACATCCGGCAGTACTCGAACACCACGACATCGGCGATCACGCATACGGTCTACGACCTGGTGCTCTTCTCGATGCTGATGCTCGGGATGTCAATCTAAAGCGAGGTTTTGGGCAAATCCGAACAGAGTCAGTGCTTCCGGTATACGTTCGACCGGTGACCTGCTTCCACCACGATGATCAGAAGGACATCGTCATAGATATTCAAAATAGCACGGTATCTCCCGACTCGAAGCGAGTAGAAGGGATTTTGCCCTCCGCCTTTCAGTTTCTTCACGTGCCGGGTGGGGTCCGGCTCCTGAGCGAGGTCCTCTACCTCATCGAGGATCCGGGTTCCGACACTCGCGGGCATCTTCGCGAGATTCCGCACCACCGCCGCCGTGAGTTTTACTGTGTACGCCATGTCGCCTGCAGTTCGGCGCGTGCCTCATCCAGGGTATACAGGCGACCGGCCTTGATATCCTCGAGGGATTCCTCGATCCCCCGTATTGCCTCATCGCTCAGCGGCTCCTCGTCCTCGGCAGAGTTCATAAGCCGCTTGATAACGTCTTCGAAGGTCTCACGGGGGTATCGCTTCATTCCCGCCAGCCGTTCCTTTGTCTCCCGGGATACCCACACAGTCGTCTGAGACATGCTATGATCTATAGTGGTCTATTGAATATCATCGTTACGATTATCTTCAACGACCGTTGCGCGATGTTACCCCGTCATGTGCGGGCCAATATCTTAGAGAGGAGGAAGGGGAGAGGATCGGGTTGTTCATGAGAATCTCGCGGACTGTGACATATCTGCCTTTTGACCTCTGCCGCGGGGCCAGCAGTCGCTGGAGAATGGAGCCTTATCGAGTCACTCGCTCTGTACGAATGGTTGGCAGCAACAGGTGGATGCATAGAAAGAAGAAGCGCTGAGGGGGAGATTTGAACTCCCGAGGGGCTCAACGCCCCACGGGCTTTCCAGGCCCGCGCCCTACCGGTCTAGACTACCTCAGCACAGAATGTGCATCATTAGTTGGCGGCCTACTCTATTAATAATATTCCCCGCTGTGGGGCGGAGGCACACGCGTTTACGCCCCGGTGTGCGCCTTCCAGCCCTTCGGGTAGGTGCCGGGCTGCATCAGGACGGTGGTGGGCGCGACGACGAACCCGGGCTCTCCCGGCTTTAGCGCCGACGAACTGATGAGGGCCCTGCCGAGGCCGACGAGCTCGCCGCGCTGCGTCGTGATCGCGACCGTCTCGCCCTTCGCAAACCCGCCGACCTTCTCCGTGACCCCGACCCCGGCCAGCACCGCGCCGTGGCAGACGGCATCGACGGCGGTGTCGCGGATGACGACCTTCGGGAGATCACCGACCGCGGTTTCCGGGGGGAGGATCATTCGCCGGAGCGGGCCGCTGTCACCCTCCTCTGCTGCGGCAACGGCGTCGGCGAGCTCGTGGAGCGAGACCGCGGCACTCTCGTCGAACGAGCCCGACCGTATCCGCCGGAGCTCCTGCATGTGGCCGCAGACGCCGAGGGCGTAGCCCATGTGGACGCAGAGCGTCCTGATGTAGGTCCCGGCGTCGCACCTGACCCGGAAGAGGACGAGCCGGTCCTGCATATCCAGGATCTCGATCTCCTGGATCTTCCGGATCCGGAGGTTCCGCTTCACGGCGCTCTTCTTCGGCGGCCGCTGGTAGATCCGGCCGGTGAACTCCGCCGCCACCCGGTC
>DALN01000170.1:0-1192 GCA_002499455.1 Methanoculleus sp. UBA77
GCCACCCCTCAAACGACCCCCACCGCCCGCGCTTCGCGCCTCCTCACTCGCACCTGACGGTGCTCAAACTCCGCTCCTGATGGAGCGTCGTTCCGCCCCCTCGGGGGGCGGGCAGTGCGGGGCGATAGGGCCCGGCCGGAGGGATAGGCGAGTATCCCTCCGGCCTTGTGTATGGGCTCTGTGGCCCCCTCCGTTATAGAGCAAACATGGAGGCAGCTGTTGAACCGCGAGGCCGCGCCGAGCGGGGCGAGGGTATCCGGGATACCGTGCATCAAATGAAAAGAGGGCGATGTTCCGAAGCGCACGCAAGCGGGGGCGCTTCTGGCAACGCAACATGGCGTTAGTCGCTCAGCACCCGCATACAACACGCTGTCGGAATACCTCCAACCTCCCGCAGCCGCAACACGGGCAGCCACAGAAACAGTCATAAAAACTGGAAATAGCGTCCAATCGCCCTTATTCCAGGGTGGAAAGGGGGGTTCTCCCCCTCTCACGCCAGGGCGGGAAGCCCGTCAGCCCAGGTCTCGACGGTGTTCCGGATCGTGTCGTCCTGGTAGGACGAGATCCGGACGGTCTTGCGGGTGAAGGTGACGTAGTAGTCGTCACCCGAGGGGTCGTGGCACTTGAGCTGGCAGTAGTAGGTCTCGCCGGCGAAGTTGCGCTCGGCCACTCCGCCCATCGCGGTCGCGAGGGCGGTGTTCGCAAGGACTTCCGCGGCGTTTGCGTTGAAGGCGGCAATCGTCGGGGACTGCAGGGAGACGGTCCCGACCCGTTTGCCGGTATCCTCATCGATGAAGTCCACCTTCGCGGTGTAGTGCTCGCGGTTCCGGACGACCGCCGGAACGGCGACACCATCGGAGCCGGTATACCCGACGCACTCGAAGGGGTTGTCGTCGATGACGCCCACGATGAGGTTGTCAAACGACGTTGCGTCGGCGATCGGGATGGTGAGGTCCCGGACCGCCGTCTTGTTCACGGTCTTCTGNNTGCACGAAGTCTGCCATGGGTTTTTACTCCATGTCTGCATGGTCCCGGGAATATGACAGACAACTATAGGGTTGACGTGGGAGGGTATTAGTCTGACTTTATCGGGGAGCCAGAATTGGGCTCTGATTCTCAGGTATAACCGTTACGGTCAGCCTTTTTCTCTTCGCCGTCCTACTGTCCTCCGGGAGGGTTACCAGGATGACCG
>DALN01000170.1:1198-1803 GCA_002499455.1 Methanoculleus sp. UBA77
GGATCCGGGCGCTGGAGGGCTGGCAGGCGGAGAAGGCCGGGGAAGAGAGGAGATTGTCGACGGTGAGCGCTGGGGCCGGCGGGGTCGTCGGCGGGGTCGTGGCGGTGCTGGTGAAGATGCTCGGTGGGGGGTGAGAATCAGCGTATCCAGCAGAGCTCCTCTGCCAATCCGATGCCCCTGGAGAACTCCTTGGCGCTTAATAGGGCCTCAAGGATATCACGGGAGGTAGAGGTTATACTCCCGGGACATATCGAACACTCCGGAGAATGTGCGGTGCGAGGGCCGGCTTTATGGCATCGCGGTCGACGAGGTCGACTCTCCTCCCGAAGAGGTCTTCGAGGAAGAACTTGAGGTCCATGTACGTGTCAAAGGAACGGCCCCCTTCCTCGAACTCGATAAGGATATCGATATCACTCTCTTCGCGCTCTTCGCCCCGGGCAAACGACCCGAAGACCCCGATCCGCCTGACGCCGAGGCTCCTGATCCGTCCCCGGTGTTCCGCCAGCGCACCGAGGATGCCGTCAGCCGTAAGCATGCTGTATCATACTCCTGTTACCCGCCCATCAGGATAACGCTTTTCCCCCGGGTTGCCGGCCGCAGGGTGG
>DALN01000170.1:1889-2392 GCA_002499455.1 Methanoculleus sp. UBA77
TCACTTTCACCATGCGCACGGCTCCCGCTTAAATAACCACCTCCCGACGATCCCTGTATGAGAACGCGACTCCTTATGTCCGACCAGACACTCTTCCGGAGCATCGATGTCTTCGAGATCGACTACATCCCGGAGCTCTTCAACTACCGCGAAAGCCAGCTCAAGGACCTTGCCTACCAGATCCGCCCCGCGCTCGAAGGCGGGCGGGCTCTCTCCGCCATCTGCAGGGGTCTGCCCGGAACCGGGAAGACGACCAGCGTCCTCCGGATCTTTGCCGAGCTCGAGCAGACCACCAAGAAGATCGTGCCGGTCTACGTGAACTGCCAGAACGACCGGACGAAGTACATGGTCTTCTCGCGGGTTTATGCCGCGGTCTTCGGCCACGCTCCGGCACGGACCGGGATCTCGATCCGGTCGGTGATGGACGCGATCGGCGGCGCCCTGCTGCGGCAGGACAAGAGCCTGATCGTCTGCCTGGACGACGCGAACCTGCTCCACTACAA
>DALN01000170.1:2466-2623 GCA_002499455.1 Methanoculleus sp. UBA77
CGCCGACGAGATCCGGGGCATCCTCCAGGACCGGATCCGGATCGGGCTCTACCCCGGCGTCTTCTCAGTACAGATGCTCGACCGCATCGTCGAGCAGACGATGGAGTCAGGCGACGTCCGGGTGGGGCTTGATCTGGTGAAGCGGGCGGTGCTGAAC
>DALN01000091.1:0-11111 GCA_002499455.1 Methanoculleus sp. UBA77
GGCCGCTCTTTTGCCACCTTCTCGACTGCTTCGTCGTCGATGAAGATACGGGCGTCGACGATGCAGGCTCCCGACTCGTACAGCCGGACCGGGTTGATGTCGAACTCCACGACGTTGGTGTTCTCGGCGAAGAAGCAGTTGATCGCCCACATGACCTTGACGAGCGTCTCCTCGTCCCGGGGCTTCATCCCGCGGTAGCCCTGGATCATCGGGTAGCCGTGGATCTCCTTGATCATCTGCCGGATGGTCTCCTCGGTGATCGGGAGGATCCGCAGGGTGACATCCTTCATCAGCTCAACGAGCGTGCCGCCCATACCGAAGGTGAGCACCTTCCCGAACGCCGGGTCGGTCTTCCCGCCGATGATCAGCTCGAGCCCCGGCGCCGCCTGCTGCTCGACGATGACGCCCTTGATCTCGGCTTCCGGATTGTATGCCTTGGCGTTCGTGACGATCGTCGTGAATGCCTCCTCAGCAGCATGTTTTGAGGATATACTGACGATAACGCCGCCGGCATCGCTCTTGTGGATGATCTGGGGCGAATAGATCTTCATGACGACCGGGAAGCCGATCTCCTCCGCCGCCTTGCCTGCTTCGGCAGGGGACTGGACGATTGCATGCTCCGGTACCGGCACACCGTACTGTTTCAGGAGGTCATACGATTCGAACTCGCTCAGCATTCTCTTTGCCATGTTGTCGCCTCAAATTGTGGGTATCTAATGAGCATCTGTTGCTGCGGTCCATGTTTCTGGCAGATGGACCGTTCTTCGGAAAGCCGAACCCGCAGGTCGGAATGAACCTTACAGCGTGGTCTCATATCTGCTTTATAGGTTTTGTAATGATTCAACATGATAAATTCGTTCTGGAACTCATGATGGGTTCCGGATTTCGGCAATTTCTTCCCTGAATGCCGTGAACGCAAAGAAGAGGGCTTATTTGCAACTGCGGACGGAAGGCCTCCCGGCGGGTGCGGGGCCGGGGTCTTCGCCGGAGATCACCGTCCGGAGGTGTCGCGGTGAGACTCCCGACCTGGAGTGGGCGTTACGGAGGAACCGGCCGAAGATCTCTGGCTCCAAACCGGGTCCATCAGCCATGGCTGTTCCTCCCGGCGCTGCCGGTCCTCGCGCCCGGTGGCTGCCGGGGAGACGATGGCCGGGTGGTTTTGCGGGGAGTTGCGGCCGGGCATCTTGAGAGGGGACACGCCATGCGCCGGAGGCCTCATGATGTATATACAGTTATTTTATAAAAATCGCATTATTGCCCCGGGGTGTCTGGATGATCCCCTTTCGGGAAAGGGGGTGCCGCACCCTCCCGGGCAATCGATATATATCTGTTACGAAAAGATCGTTCCCGGCCTCTGGAGTGCGTGAAACCGCCATATGAGATCGCATGGTCTGCCGGATATTCTGGAGGATATGTGGTATAATCTCCGAAGCGTTCCGTATCTTACAGATGTCTGCCGGTAAAGGTTATAACTCCGTTCAGGCTCCGGTTTAGATGCGATTTACAGTATATGAACAGTTCTATATGCAAAACACGCTCCTCATTCGTTCCAGATGAAAAAACATTCGATGAAAATCTTTAAATATTTGATGTCCCATGGAGGGGATGCGGAGTTGGAATCTGACTCACGCTGTAACAGGCGAGCTCAGAGACGGCTTCGCAATTCTATTGGGGGCAAAAAAAGTGAAAGCATATCTTGTCAGCATCCTGCTCGTCGGGCTTGCCCTCGGCGGGATGGGACTTGGAACGTTTGCCTGGTTCACGGACCAGGAGACTGTAGAGAACAACGTCATTGCGACCGGCAATGTCGATCTGAAGGCATGGACTGAGGATTGCTGGGGGAGGGTAGCACCGCTGAATGTCGACAATCTGGTCCCCAGTAAGAATACCTGGACGCCTGCGGGCGACATTAAACTCCAGAACGATGGAACTGTCCCCCTGAAGTGGAAGGCATACCTTGTCAAAACCGGTGGAGACCTCCCGACAGACGACAAACTCGAGTTCAAGTTTAAGAAGACTTCATGGCTTAACAGCGCGCCCGGTGAGGCCGCCGCCGATATAGAAGCCGCTGATGCCGAGCTCGACTCCCTGTTCCCGGGTGCCTCCAAAGTCTACACATGGTCGCAGATCTCCAACGCCGAGACCACTGAACTGAACTCGGACAACTTCGGGGGCGCGATGAACGACATCAATCCGTTTACCCGGACTCTCAGTGTCCATGTGAAACTGGATGAGAACGCAGGGAATGTCTATTCCAACAAGGATGTAACATTCAAGGTAATCTTCATCGCGACGCAGACCGACAACCCCGGCTGGGCACAGACCTCCCCCGCCGTGTGATCCCTGAAAGATCTCTATCTACCACCAATCATGAACAGGACGCAAGTGAGAAGGGATGGATACGAAGCCTCTACAGCCATCGCTACGCTTCCCCCTCCTCCTTCGCCTCTTCCTGGAAACTGGCCGCAACCGCCGTACGTGGGGGTATCGGCAGCGTCGAACTCTCGATGCCCCCTCCGGCGAATGCCGGCGACACCATCACGCTCAGACCGCGGTGGGATGAGAACCTGCCAGGAATCTTCCACAAAACGCTCTTCAGGGATGATGAAGCGATCCGGAACCCGGGCAGAACTTAATCTGGCCTCTTCCCGTGCGGGAGCAGCGGTGCGTGTCGTATTTCGAGCTGCAGGCAACGTGACCTGCTGCCCTTCACCCACAAACGCCATGATACAGGGAGCTGTGAGCGATGAATAAGGCATACGTACTTCTGGTAATTATCAGTTGCGCCGGTGTGCTCCTGCTCGCGGGCACCACCCCGACCGGGGCGTGGTTCTCGGAGACGGAGGTGATCGAAGGGATCACCATCACCACCGGGTCGTGGAGCGATGCCGGCAGCCTGATAGTAACTGCCGATCAGGCCCTGCTCAAGCCGCCGGCGGGCAACCATGCAAAGACCGTCCTCTCCGGCATCACCGCGAGCAACACCGGATCTGAGCCGCTGGAAGTTACGGGCATCCGGGTCTCATGGGACCCCGATGGCGGCGAGACGATCCGCCAGGCGGCGTTTACCCGCGGAAAGGGCGGTGAAACCCCTCGTGCGGGGCCGCACGGGGCAGGTTCCGACCCGGGATCTGCCGGCGGCGAAGGGTTTACCACCTTCTGGTCGGGGGAAGCGGCATCCGGCCAGGTCCTCGACGGCCGGCTTCTGCTGGACCCGTCAACACAAAATGATCCCGCACGAGGAGTCCTGCTCTCGTTTGACTCGAACATGGAGGGGAAGACCCTTGTGTGTACCCTCATCCTGGACGACGAGAGCGAGAAGGAGGTCCGGGTGCGGTTATGATCCGGGTCGATCGGATCTGGAGGGTGATCGCCGTCCTCCTCGGTATGGTGATCCTGGCGGGTCTCTTCCTCTTCTTCGGGCCCGGCATGACGCTCATGATCGTCCTGAGCGGGAGCATGGCGCCTCTCATGCTGCCCGGGGACGCCATCGTTGTCGCTCCCGCGGACCCTGACCGCCTCGAGATCGGGGACGTCGTCGTCTTCCAGTATCCCGGAGAGGACGAACGCATGGTCATCACTCACCGGATCGTCGGTATCGATACAGATACCGGCCTTTATTCGACCAGGGGGGACGCGAATAACGCCCCCGACCGTTTCTTCACCTCAAAGGACGATATCATCGGCAGACCGGTCTTCCTCATCCCGTTCGTCGGGTTTGCATCCGAGATGAAGAAGCAGATCATCCTCCTGATGGTTATCCTCCCTTCCCTGATGCTGGCCCTTCTGGAGACAAGAAGACTCGCGCGAGGTTCCCATTCCGCCCGCCTGCTCTCCCGGGAGAGTCCGGTACCGAAAGGGCAGATCTTCTCGATCCGGTACCCCCGGCTCTTTCTCCTCCTCTCCGTCGTTCTGGCCATCTCTCTCCTGCTGATCATGCCCTCTCTCTCCGGGATACAGACCTACAGTCCCACCGCAGGCTCCCCTGATCTTCAAGGCCAGCACCTGACGATAGAGGGCAGGGGACTGATTCCGGAACTCTACCTGGTCTGCACGCCCGGCGAGCAAGGAACTCCCGCCTACGGGGTTGTGCAGTCCGGCGAGACGGTCACCGTCCCGGTCGCCGGGACAGACCCGGACTTCACCGTAGCCAGAGCCCCATACATCCTTCCGGCATTCTGGTTTGTGGGGCTTGCAGGGGTGAATCCCTATCTGCCGGTCCTCTCGCTTGCAGTTCTGCCGGGAGCCCTTCTGACACTCGCCCTGCACCCGCTCTGGGCGAAGGAAAAATTCGTGAAATCGCGCCGTAAAAGGAGGCTTGTTGAACGTGTACTGGAGAATTAGAAAATTCCAATCACTGACTTCAGAGAAGTTTACGCTGGTATTGCCGATCGTTATCGTATGTGTCATCATATCGGGATTTTTCGTGTACTCGAGCTGGTATATGCCGGAGTACAGGGATGTGACCGTCGATCTCCCCTGGTATTCCATAGGTGGCGAGTACGAGTACCGGGCGGTCGTCTCGGAGGGAAACCCGCTCTGGCCGGTCGGTACGACACTGACGGACAACCCCGTCTACTTCTTCGCGGCAACCCCGGAGTTGCAGACGACATTCACCTTCCTTGCCGAAGGGGAGGACGTGGATCTGGATGTGGTCTCGCATACGGTAGCGGTTCTGTCGATGAAGGAGTCGGAGACGACCTACTGGAGCAAAGAGGTGGTGATCGCCGAGAACGCAGGGCCGCTGGATTCGGGAGTATACCAGAACTCGTTCACTCTGGACATGGAAGATATGCAGCAGCGGATGAACGAGATCAGGGAGTACCTGGGCTTTCAACGGGGAACCCCGGTTGTCGATCTCGTCACCACGACTGTATTCTCCGGGACAGTCGACGGGATGCCGGTCAATGAACATCGCGAGTATCTGATGCCCATCACCCTGGGGGCAGGCCACTATAGCATATCCGACAACCGGAGTTTCGCCGAAGCGGTCACGGCGCGGCAGACAGAGACGATCGCGGTCTATCCCCCTCCACACCAGCAGTACGCCGCAGTGTTTCTCCTGCTGGTCTCGGTGGGTATGCTTCTCTGGGTCGTAATTTCACGGTCCCCGCGCTTCAAGCCCTCCGCCGATACACTTCAGGTGCTGGAGCAGGAAGCGGTGCATGCCCGGTATCGCGACTGGATGAGCCAGGGGAGGTTCGACCACAGTATCACAGCGCACAGAATTGAACTCGGCTCGCTTGAGGATATCATCAGTGCGGCGGTCGATATGAATCAGCGTGTCATCTACGACAGTGATGAACAGACCTACTTCTTCCTCCACGATGCCATCCTTTACGTCTACGAGCCGGCCAATTCAAGGTAGCCCAGCGGGGAGGCCGGTTCTTCTTTTTTGTTCCTGGCTTCTGTCAGTTGCCTGAGAGGAGAAACAAAAGAGGTCTTCTCGTGCCCGATTCGTCTGGGGTGTGTCCTGGGGGCCGTACAGGGACCCTTCCCGGTCTTGATCAGAACGTATAAGCCCGCCCGCGGAAAATCTCAAACGATCAACCATGGTCAGGCACCATTCCGCACAGGGCGCGATGTATGGCCTCTTTCTGATCGGGTTCTTTGCCATCTTCTCGACGACGATCTCGAAGAACCCGGTGCTGCCCCTCTTCTCGCAGGCCCTGGGTGCCGGCGATGCGGTCATCGGTCTCATTGCGGCGGTCTCCCCGCTTGCCGGGATCCTTCTCTCCTTCCCGGTGGGGGTCCTCTCGGATCACCTGGGAAAGAGGAGGCTGCTCATCGCATCCGGAACGATATTCCTCTCGGCGCCTCTGCTCTATCTCTTCATCACCGACCCGTTCTGGCTGATCCCGGTCCGGTTCTTCCACGGGATGGCGACCGCGATCCTCGGGCCGGTGATCGCTGCGATGATTGCCGTGCGGTTTCCCGGGAAGAAGGGGGAGGTGCTCGGGCAGTACTCTTCCGCGACCCTGATCGGGAGGACCCTTGCCCCGCTCGTCGGCGGGGCTATCCTGTCGTTCTTCGTCTTTCACCCCGGGTTCATCCCGTATCGAATGGTCTACCTCACCGCAGCAATCGCCGCAGTACCGGTGGTCGTCCTGATCCTCCTCTACCGTGAGGAGACTCCGGGCCCCCTGAAGGTCCTCCCGTTCTCAGCGTTTCGGGAAAGTTTTATGACGTTCTTCACGAACCGGAGGCTGCGGGCAACGGCACTCGTGGATATGGGGACTTACTTTGCCTTCGGAGCGTTTGAGACGTTCCTGCCGCTTGTCGTCCTCTCCAGAGGGATGGGTGCCTACCAGACGGGGATTCTGTTCGCCGCCCAGACGCTGATCATCGCGGTCTCGAAACCATCCTTCGGCAGGATCGCCGACCGGGTCGACAAGAGAGTCCAGATCGTCATAGGGCTCCTCATCCTGGGGGTTTCAGTCGCCGCCATCCCGTTTGCACCGGGATTTCCCGCGTTCCTTCTCATAAGTTCTTTCCTCGCCCTGGGTATGTCGCTCTCCACGGTTGCGACCAGTGCGTACGTCGCGGACGTTGCAGAAGAAGAGCAGATGGGGGCCTCGATGGGGGCGTTGTCGTCCATCATGGATATCGGGCATTCGGCAGGCCCCCTGGTCACCGGGATCATTGTCGCCGCCAGCGGCTTCGGCCCCGGATTCTTCGCGAGTTTCCTCCTCGCGGTGGCAGTCTGCGGGTTCTTCGCCCTCTCGGTCCGGGAACCGGCATCGCAGGGGAGCGTATAATCGCCGGCCTCTAATATGTCCTGACCTTCAGCCCCGGAACGCGGGTGAAGTGGTGATCCCGGGTGACGATCTCGCCGTCGTTCGCGAGCGTGACTGCAGCGATCACCTCATCGAAATCACCGATCGGCCTGCCGTTCTCCTGGAGTTCGGTAGCGAGTGCGCCGAAGATCCGGTAAGTCTCGTCGGTGATCGGGAGTTCGATCAGCGCCCGCAGAATCGCCTCGACTTCCCGGAGGTTCCCCTGCACCGATGCAGAGAGGAATGCACCCCGGTAGAGTTCGAGGGCGTTGATCGCCGTGGTTGCCAGCGGCAGCCCTTCCCGCTCCATCGCCTCGAGCGTTCTCAGCGCCTCCGGGTCGTGCCGGATCAGGTCGACGAGCAGGGACGTGTCAAGCGTCGGCATCGAAGTCGACCTTTCGCATCGAGGATCTCCGCATCTCGCGCGATGCCTCCGCGACCGAATCGGCCAGGGCGGGGTTCGGCCCGAACTCTTTGAGGATCTCCGAGAGTTTCTTCTTCTGAGGGGTGTACTTCAGGATCACTTCGGAAAAACTCATCTTCGAAGGGCCTTTTAGCCGGGAAAGCCTCTCATATGCGTCGTCGCTGATGCTGATCGTCCTGGTTCCCATGCCTGTGTATGTGTATGTGCATATATTTAGATCCTCTCATCACCGGCAGTATCGGCTGTGGCCTGGAACCGCGAAGACAGCCCCGCCTTCAGATCTTCACCAGACTCCCTCTTTCGATCTCCATCCATCTCGCAGAAGAGCGGCCTTTCACCGTATAGACCCCGTCCGGCTGGATCCTGTCACGCTTTCTTCAGCGTGAACCGGAACGCCGCTCCTTCCTCCGGCCGGCCCGGTATGCGGTCCTCTACCCGGACCTGCCCGCCGTAGCGCGTAACAAGGGTCCTGACGATGTAGAGGCCGAGGCCCTGGCCGCTCCCCCGGGCCATACCCCGCTCAAACCGCGTGAAGATTCTTCCTTTCATCTCGTCCGGCACCCCGGGACCATTATCCTCGACCGCGACCAGGACCGTGCCGTCCTGTTCCTCGACGCTGATGGTGACTACGACGCCGGGGCCGCCGTGCTTGACGGCGTTGCCGATGAGGTTATTGAAGATGGTCGAGAGGAGACCGTCCGCCAGCACGTCGAGGTGCGCATCGCGGTATCGGATCGATGCTCCGGGAAAGCTCCTGATCTCGCTCTGGACGACCGCATCAAGATCCACCGGCACAAGGCCGGTATGCTCCTCGTGTATCCGCCGGACAGTGGCGACGTTCCTGAGGATATCGTTGCTCCGCCCGATGCCGGCCTGCAGTTTCTCCGTGTAGGTCTTCAGGTCGCCTTCTGCCAGGTCGACCAGGAGGTCGGCGTACATGCTTACGACGGTGTTTGCGTTCCGCACGTCGTGGGTCAGGATATCAAGATACATATTCGCCTCGTCGCGCGCCTTCTCGAGCGCCCGGCTTGCCTGCACAAGGTCTTCGGTGCGGCGCACAAGCGCTTCCTCCGCCCGCTTCCGCTCGGTGATGTCCCGGATGAACATCGTCGTCCGGGTATGCCCGTCTCTGTCCTCGAAGAGCGCGGAGGATATCTCCACAGGGAAGACGGTCCCGTCTTTTCGCCGGAACCTGAGTTCTCCTCTGAACCGCCCGGTGCGGGCCCGCTCCTCGAGAGCGGGCTTAAGGCGAGGGTCCGAGAGGTCCGCGATGCCGTCCCTCCCGGCGTGGATCAGTTCCTCCTCGGTCATCCCGAAGATCCGGCAAGCTTCGGAGTTCGCAGCATAGATTGACCCGTCGGGAGCTGCGAACAGGACCGCGTCGATACTGTTCTCGACGAGGTTTCGATACTTCTCCTCGCTCTCGCGGAGGGTGCCTTCGGCCCGCTTGCGCTCGGTGACATCGCGAATAACACCGCTCCTGAAGAGGGAGCGTCCCTGTGCATCCCGGGTGACGGCGAAGTGGTCTGCAAGCCAGCGATACTCTCCGCCTTTTGTCCTGAACCGGTACTCCAGTATCCCATGCCCGGCAGCGCTCGCGCGCGCACGTTCTTCCTGCACACGGACCCGGTCGTCGGGATGGGTGCGATCCAGCACCTCGTCGGTGGACATGGCACCCATCTCTTCGGGTGTGAAACCGAGGATACGCTCGATGACCGGGCTCATGTAGTCATAGCGATTGGTCTGCAGGTTGCGCCGGTACGCGGCATCAAGGGAGTTCTCCAGGACTGCCCGGAGTCGCTCTTCGCTCTCCCGGAGAGCTTTCTCCACCCGCTTGCGGTCGGTGATATCCTCCAGCATCCCTATGACGTAGTGAGGCCTACCCTCTTCGTCCAGGAGCAGGGATGCGGTCATGCGTCCCCAGACAAGGTGACCTCTCTTCGTCAGGTACCTCTTCTCAACGACGTAGGAGTTCCACATGCCGGCGATCATGGCCTCGAAGAGGTTCTGGTCGATGCCGGCGTCCTCGGGAAACGTGACCTCTGTGAACGTGAGGCGGGAGAGTTCTTCTGCGGTATATCCCAGGATCTCCTGCAGGCGCGGATTGGCTTCCATGATCCTGCCGTTCATATCGACGAGCGCTATACCGATGCCCGCCCTGTCAAAGACGCCCCGGAACCGCTTCTCGCTCGCACTCAACGCCTCTTTCGCCCGCTCGCGCTCGGTGACGTCATCGAGGAGAAGGACCACCCGTTTGCCGCCCGACCCGCCCAACGGGAGGGCATAGACGTCAAACCACTCGCTCCCGGGCAGTCTGGCCGCCCGTGTGAAGCGCCCGGGTTTGCCTGTCCGGACGACGGTGCCGAAGAGTTCATACCAGTAGTCCTCGTGGTCCGGGATCAGTTCCCGCATTCTCTTTCCTGCTGCACCATGTATCCCGGTCAATCGTTCGAACGCCCGGTTCACCTTCAGAAAGCGATAATCGACCGGATTGCCCCCGGCATCAAGGAGCATCTCGATGATGCAGAATCCTGTGCCGATGGAATCAAATATAGCCGGGTACTGCCCGCCGCTCTCCAGCAAGCCCTCACCAGGACGCCTCTGCCCGGCGATCTCCCGGAACCGGACAAGCCGCATGCCCCGGAACGGCTCGTCAGAGAGAACCCTGATCGAGACGAGGCATTCACGCTCCTCGCCCCCGGAGGTGCGGAGGGTGCAGACGAATTCGGTGGTACCGTGCAACTCCGAAAGTAATGCTGCCGCACACCCCTCCGTGAGGTCCGGGGCCAGGTGCCGGCGTACGAACCAGCCTGCATCGCTGCCGTGGAGGGTGGCCCGGTCGATGCCGAGGAGGCGTTCGAGCGGGCGGTTGATCCAGGCCACCTGGTTCCCCTGGCCGATCAGGAGCACCCCGTCATCGAGCGCATCCAGAAGGGCCGATGCCGGCAGCTGTTCGGGTGTGAGGGGACGTGACGGATTCATTGAGTGGGCACTCCTTCAGGCACGAATTCAGGCTTTTCGTGGTGATCGCTCATAAAACCTTGCGAACGGGAAACCATGCCTCCTGCCTCTGGCCCTGCAGTCGTTTCCGCCAGGGTCCCTGCTTATTGCGGAGCATACCGGGTTGGTCGGAGACATGCCTTCGCCGGGATGCCCTGGCACGGGGATGCCCGGAGGGCTCGTCCCGGCCCTTCGTCAGAACCTCACCGAGGAGAGCCTTGCGATCAGCACCCACCCCAAGAGGCACACAACCCCGACGGCCACGTTGATCGCGCCGAGGCCGAGAACGAGGCTCTCCCCGGCGAGGAAGACGAGGACCATCCCGGCGCTGCCGAAGACGAGGCTTGAGCAGTTGATCAGGGCGGCGGCAGAGCCGGTGTCCTCCTTCTGCTGGTCGAGCATCAGGAACGCACCCGGCGGGCGCACAGCACTCCCCATCAGTGAGGCCGGGAAGAGGGCGAGGGCAAAGACGAGGGGCGCGAGGTTCCCGAAGAGGCAGACGATCAGGCCTGCCGCGATCATGACGGCAAACCCGGCCGCGACGATCGCCCTGCGGCTGAAGTTCCGGGAGAGCCGGAGGTAGAGGAGCGGGCCTGCAATCAGCGCGACGGCGTTGAGGGCGAAGTAGAGGCTGTAGCCCTGCTCCGAGAGCCCGAACCCCTCCTGGTAGATGTACGACGAGGCGGAGACGAACGCTAAGGACGCGGTGCTCACGAGCGAGAAGACGACAAGGAGCGAGGCAAAGCCGGGGTTCCTGAGCACGACGCCGAGCCGGCGGAGGGACTGGGCCACGGTCCCGGCATACCGCGAGGGCAGGGTCTCCTGGAGCAGAAGGCCTCCCACCATCGAGACGACGCCGATGAGGGCGAGCGCGACAAAGAGGCCCCGCCATGAGGTGTAGGGGAGCATGA
>DALN01000091.1:11142-14001 GCA_002499455.1 Methanoculleus sp. UBA77
CGTCCTTGACCATCGCGGTCGCGACCGCGGAGGCCGCACTCCCCCCGACGGCCTGGAGGATACGGAAGGCGATCAGGTGCCAGATCTCCCCTGATACGGCGCACCCGGCACTTGCGGCGATGTACAGGGCGAGCCCTGCGAGCAGGACGGGCCGGCGGCCGTACTTATCGGAGAGCGGCCCCCAGAAGAGGAGGCCCAGGCTGAAGAAGATGAAGAAGAGGATCAGGGTCAGGTTCGTGAGGCTCGCCGGGACGCCGAAGTTGTCCCCCATGCCGGGGAGGGCCGGGAGGTAGAGATCGGTCGAGAGCGGGACGAAGGCGGAGAGAAGGGCGATGAGGACGATGAGCCCCTTATCACCGAGATACTTCTGGGATTTTCGGTCTCGGTTGGGGAGTTCGTCCATGGAAGCATCTCGAAGAGTTGTAGTCAGAGAACAGGATGCTGCTATGGGGATTCGAACCCCAGTCGAGGGAGTGAGAGTCCCTCATGATTGGCCGGTCTACACTATAGCAGCGCATTGCACCTGATGTGCTCTACATTGTTTGATGTAATATTATTTAAAGATTTTGCGAGCCCGTCCACCTCCGGTCCGGCCCGCAACCGGGCAATCGGAGCCGTATCCGGGCCGGGATCTCCCTGCCAATCCGCGATTTTCATCACAGACACCAATAAGTAGCTGCCGTACATACCTATACCGGCAGTAATGAGCAGTGTCGAAGAACAGATACGGGAACTTGAGGACGAGATCAAGAATACCCCGTACAACAAAGCGACCTCCAAACATATCGGCCGCGTAAAGGCGAAACTCGCGAAGATTCGTGACGAAGCGGTAGCCCGGGCCATGGCTTCCTCCGGTGGAGGCGAGGGCTACTCGGTGAAGAAGTCGGGAGACGCCACCGTTGTTCTGGTCGGTTTCCCGTCCGTCGGAAAGAGTACGCTGCTCAACAGGCTCACCGGCGCCAACCTCTCGGAGACGGCGGCCTATGCCTTCACGACCGTCTCCGTCATCCCGGGCTCGATGGAGCACCGGGGCGCAAAGATCCAGATCCTGGATATCCCGGGCCTGATCGCCGGCGCCGCCATGGGCAAGGGGCGCGGGAAAGAAGTCATCGCCGTCGTCCGGAGCGCGGACCTGATCCTGGTGCTCGTCGACGTCTTCAACGAGAAGCATGTCGACGTCCTCCTCCGCGAACTCTACGACGCGGGGATCCGGATCAACCGCCCGGAACCCGATATCACCATCAAGAAGTCCGGAAACGGGGGTATCCGGCTGAACACCGTCGGCGCCGTCGACCTCGATATCGAGGAGATCCGCTCGATCCTCGCGGAGAATAAGATCGTCAATGCCGACGTCCTCATAAGAAACGAGGTCAGCCAGGACGACTTCATCGACGCGATGATCGGCAACCGGGTCTACGTCCCGGCGTTCATCGCGGTCAACAAGGTCGACCTGGTCGACGAGAAGACGCGGGCAACGATCGAGGGTGAACTGACCGAACGATTCGGCGAGGCCCCGATCATGGTCTCGGCGCACAGCGGCTACCAGATCGAGGAGCTCAAAGACGCCATATTCGATAACCTGGGGTTCATGCGGATCTACTTAAAGCCGGTCGGCGGTCCCGCAGATATGGACGAGCCGCTGATCATCAGGAGCCCGGCGACGGTCGAGGACGTCTGCAACCGGCTTCACCGGGACTTCGCGGACAAGTTCCGCTACGCAAAGGTCTGGGGCAACTCGGCCAAGCACGACGCGCAGCGTGTCGGCCTCACCCACAAACTCGCGGACGGGGACCTTCTCACCATCGTCACCCGCCGCTGATCACGTTTTTGAGAACCGGGAGCGGCGCGTCGGTCTTGAGCGCGGTGCCCGAGTAGTGCGCGCGGCTCGCACGGTAGCCGAGATCCACGAGACGGCCGATGACCGTCTCGATGCTGCCGGGCGAGACCCGGAGCGATTTCGCCACGACGTGGTAGTCGTAGTGGCTCGAGGTCTCCAGTTCCTGCCGGCAGGTCGCAAGGAGCCGCCCGATCCGTGATCCACTCCTGAGAGTGGCCGCAGGCAGCGCCTCCTGCATCGCGGAGAGCGTCGCCTCGTCGTTGATCCTGCCGGTCCAGAGCGGGCCGACCGGGACAAGGTTCGCGCCGCAGAGCGGGCACGTCTCCGGTTCGGGGAGCATCCCGGTCTGTTCCGAGCGATAGAGGCAGTGGGGACACTGCATCACGTAGCCGATCCGTGCAAGCGATCGGTCGGCCGCCGCCGCCCCCTCGCGGATCCGGAGATGCAGCCGGTGGAAGTGCTCGTGTGCGTAGCAGAAGAGGGGCTCCACCCCGCGGTCGTACTTGATCACCTCGCGGACCACGAAGCCGAGCAGTATCCTGAGGCCGACCTCGGGGTGGTACTCGGTGTTCCGGGGGCGTGCGAAGTAGCGGCGCATCCCGGCCTTGAGGTGCGCCCCGCAGAGGGGTGCGGTATCGGTCGCGGTCACGAAGAGGTACTTCCCGGCGCTCCGTGCCGCGGAATCGACGAACGGCGCCGGCGTCCCGAAGGGGTCGAGGTCCACGGTCTCGAACTTCCGCTCGCTCATCAGGGCGTTTGCGTCCCCGTGGACGACCTCGGCGGTCAATCCCAGCGTCTCCACGTTCTGCCGGATGAGATCGACCGCTCTCTGGCTCCAGTCGTTGATCGTGACCGGAATGCCGGTCTCGTTCGCCACCCGGAGACCCCGGACGCCGGACGCTCCCATGGCGTCGAGGTATCCCTCCGGCCGCAGGACGGAGAGGAGGAGGACGGTGGAATCCCGGTTCAGCTCCATCCGCGAGTTGTAAAAGACCGGGCCGCTTCCCGGCGGGAACTGGAGG
>DALN01000091.1:14020-16670 GCA_002499455.1 Methanoculleus sp. UBA77
ATGCTCGATACCCTTATACCTTCTTATGAGTAATACTATTACTCCGATGTGTGGGCTTGTGGCCTAGCCTGGACATGGCGTCAGCCTCCTAAGCTGAATGCCGGGGGTTCAAATCCCCCCAAGCCCGTCCTTTTTCGAGAATCCCTCTTCCTGGAACCTCTGGTTATTTATCGATCGCGAAAGAACCTGATCTTTCGAGAATGAGCGCCGCCGCCTTTATCAGGATCACCCGCCCGCACAACGCCGTCGTTGCCGGGCTCACCGCGCTCATCGGCTACCTCGTCGCCACCGGCACCCTCACGCCGCCGGCGCTCCTGCTCGCCGTGACGGTCGGGCTCATCACCGCTGCCGGGAACGTCATCAACGACGTCTACGACGTCGAGATCGACCGGATCAACCGGCCGGATCGGCCCATTCCGGCGGGAGCAATCAGCCTTGCCGGCGCAAAGGCCTACACGGTGGCGCTCTTTGCCGGCGGACTTCTCGCCGCCGCCCTGACGACGGCCCTCTGCTTTACGATTGCCCTCGCAAACACCGCGGTCCTGGTCGCATACGCCGTCCGGCTGAAACGGGCGCCGGGTATCGGCAACCTGGCGGTCGCCTACCTGACGGCGAGCGTATTCCTCTTCGGCGGAGCGTTTGCCGGGGTGGAGGGGCTTTTCCAGAACCTCACGCTTGCAGTGATCACGTTCCTTGCGACCATCGCACGGGAGGTCCTCAAAGACGCAGAAGACGTCGACGGCGACGCCGCCGGGGGGGCACGCACGCTTCCGATGATCATCGGCGTCCGGGGGACGGGGGTGCTCGCGCTCGCCTGCGGCCTTGCTGCCGTTGCAGCAAGCCTCTTCCCGCCGGGCGACTGGTGGGGCCCCTTCTACCTCGCCGCCATCGCGGCCGTGGACGCCATCATCCTCTATGGGGCCTTCCGGGGGGCGAGGTGCACGACACCTGCCTGTGTCCGGGAGTCCCGGGCGACGTCGATCCTGCGGTGGGGGATGTTTGCGGCGCTGGCGGTCTTTGCGGTTGCCGCGGTGATATGACCCCGATACCTTCTTCGAGAACCATCTGCCGGCAAAAGTCCATATTGGACTGCGGTGTGCATGAAACCCGTACGGATCATTTTATCTGGTTCTGGACTGAGTAATTATCGCGGGAGATCTTCATGAAAGTTTACCGGCACGGGGACACATATATAGCACCGAAGGGTTCCTATTTCGACGGAAACGTGAAGATAGACGGGAGTTTCATCGCCCCGGCGAAGACGCATATCTGGGGCAATATCGTCGTTGCCGGCCGCCTCGAACTCGGCCCCTACTCGACGGTCGGCGGCTTTGTCGAGGCGGAGAGCATCGTCGTCGGCCACGATGTTAAAATAAAAGGACCGATTCGCGTCCGGTCGACCGCCACCATCTGCGACAATGCCTTCCTCCGCTCCGTCCAGGCGGGAGGCAACATCACCCTCAGGCCGGGTGTCAGGGTCGGCGACGTCAACAGCGACGAGACGATCTTCGTCTACGGCAAGGTCACGAGCGAGCGCCTATTCGGCCGGGCCGTGAAGGTCTACGGCACCTGAAGGGTGCTCGACGCCGAGCAGGGCGACGTCCCTCAAGGTGGCCCAGTCGGCCATCGTCTCAACGCACCCGTCTTTTACGTTCACGACGCCCATGGGGGTGATCCCTATCCGGTCGCACATCTCGATACCGTCCTTGACCTCCATGAGGCAGCCGACGCCGATGATCGCCTGCGGCCGGTACTTCTTGACCATCCTTTTTATGAACGTCGAGCCCGGGACGATGAAGACCCGGTAACCGGCGTTCTCCAGCCAGACCGTGTTCTCCCCGACCGGGCAACGGCCGCAGTTCCGGCACTTCAGGCCTTCCGGCGTCAGGTTCGCCGGGCACTGTGCCGACCGCAGGCACTGGGGCAGGAAGACCGCCCGCCGCTCCACGGGGATCTCCGCAAACGCCTTCGTGTTCATGGTGTTTCTGAGCGTGATGAAGAACGTGACGAGGTCCCGGTCGTCAAGGCCGAGGAGTTTGCAGAACGCCTTCACGAGCCCTTCGAGGAGGACCAGGCCGGGGATCAGGATCCGGGGGAGGTAGAACTTCCCCCTCGTGATCGAGGCGGTGACGATGATCGCAAGGGCTATCGCCGCAAGCAGCATGCCGAGGATGAAAAAGAACGTGATCTCCCCGATGATGGTCATCAGCTGGATCCAGATCCCGGACTCAAAGAACATCATCGCCGGGGTTCCTCTTTCTCCCTTATAAACCTGAACGATGCGGCATACGGGGGCCGGAGCACCCCCACCTCGGTGATGATGGCGTCGACGAGGTCGAGCGGTGTGGCGTCGAAGGCGTAGTTGAGGACCTTCACGTCGTCGGGGGCGAGCTGCCGGTCGCCGCACCAGGCGAGTTCGGCCCGGTCCCGCTCCTCGACGGTGATCTCGCTCTCTGTCCGGGCGAGGTCGAACGTCGAGACCGGCGCCGCGACGTAGAAGGGTATCCCGTGATGCCGGGCGGCAACAGCGTGCATGTAGGTCCCGATCTTGTTGAAGACCGCATCCTTCGTTATCCGGTCGGCCCCGACGATGACGAGGTCGATCTTGCCCTTCCGCATCAAGTATGCCGCCGAGGAGTCGGGGATGAGG
>DALN01000091.1:16692-17608 GCA_002499455.1 Methanoculleus sp. UBA77
GACGTTCTTGCCGGCCTCGACGGCCGAGCGGATCACACCGAGCGCCGTCCCCCAGCACCGGCAGGCGAGCGCTCCCGCGTTGCAGTGGGTGAGCACCGTGCAGTCGTCCGGGAAGAGTTCTGCGCCAAACGCGCCGAGCCTCCGGCAGGTCAGTTCGTCCTCCTCGGCGACTGCGGTTGCCTCGGCGACGGCTATGGCCTTCGCCTCCGCGACCGATTCGGCCAGTGCGACCTTCCGCGCCACCCGGTCGATCCCCCATGCGAGGTTGACCGCGGTCGGGCGGGTGCTTTTGAGGAGGTCGGCGGCCCGCCGGATCTCGTCCCGGAACCGCTCGAGATCCGTCTCGGTGCTCCTCGCGGCCGCGAGCGCCACGCCCATTGCGCCGGCGATGCCGAGGGCCGGAGCCCCCCGGATCTCGAGCCGCCGGATCGCACGGGCGAGGTCCTCGATGGTGGTGCACCGCATCATCTCGTATCTCCCCGGGAGGAGGGTCTGGTCGATGTAGACGATGCTCCCGGTCTCCGCCTCCCACGCGACGGTGTAGGGCTCGCTCTCCGGCATGGCTATCCCGCCCGGATCGCGTCGAGGTAGGCCCGCATCGCCGCTGCGCCGCCCATGGCGACCGAGTCGGGGATGTCCCGCGGCGCGGTGGCCGTCCCCGCCACGTAGATCCCGGGTTTCACCGTGAGCACCGGGCCGACCTTCTGGTCGGCGACCCCGAAGAATCCGGACTCATCCCGCGGGATGCCGAGCATCCGGGCGATCTCCTCCGCCCCGCCGGCAGGTTCGAGCCCGACGGAGAGGACGACCAGGTCCGGGTGGAACGTCTCCACCTCGCCGGTCTCGGTGTTCTCCGCGGTCATCATCAGGCGGTCGTTTGCCGCGAGCACCTCGCCGGGGAACCCGCGGACGAACC
>DALN01000180.1:0-1250 GCA_002499455.1 Methanoculleus sp. UBA77
CGCCTACGAGCAGGCCTTCTCCCGGGATGTCTCCCGGCTCCGGGAGGCATACGCCCGGGTGGACGTATCGCCCCTCGGCTCTGCGGCGTTCGCCTCGACGGGCTTCCCCCTCGACCGCGCCTACACGGCGGCACTCCTCGGCTTTGCCCGCCCGGCGCCAAACAGCATGGACGCGGTCGCCGCCCGCGACTTCGCGATCGAGGTGCTCTCCGGCGCCGCCATCTCGATGACGACGGCGAGCCGGCTCTGCGAGGAACTGGTCATCTGGAGCACGGCGTTCGTCGGGTTCGTCCAGCTCGACGACGTCTACTGCTCCTCCTCCTCGATCATGCCCCAGAAGAAGAACCCGGACGTCGCGGAGATCATGCGGGCGAAGGCCGGGTCGGTGGCCGGGGAACTCACCGCGGCGCTCACGATCATGAAGGGGCTCCCCATGAGTTACAACCGCGACCTCCAGGAACTGACCCCGCACCTCTGGCGGGGTGTGGAGGCCGCCCGGCAGAGCATCCCCCTCCTTGCCGGCATGATCGCCACCGCGACCTTCCGGACGGAGCGGATGGCCGCCGAGGCGGGCAGGGGCTTTTCGACCGCGACGGAGCTCGCCGACGTCCTCGTCCGGGAGTACGGGCTTGCCTTCCGGACCGCCCACCGGATCGTCGGGCGGGCGGTCAGGCACGGGTCGCTCGATCTTGCCACCGTCGAGGCAGCGGCACAGGAGGCCGCCGGCCTCTCGGTCGTGAAACTGGGCCTGACGGAGGAAAAGATCGCCTCCGTCCTCGACCCGGTCCACGCCGTCGCCGTGCGGAGCATCACCGGCGGCCCGGCGCCCGCCGCGGTCGCGGTCCAGCTCGCGGAGCAGAGGGACCTCCTCGTCCGCGACGCTGCATGGGCCGAGGAGACCGATACGGCATTATCGAGCGCATTCGAACATCTCATCAATGAATCACGGAGGCTGGTAGCATAACCGAGAGACCTGAGACCGGAGACCGGGTGCGGTACGCGAACGGCGGGACCGCCCTCACCGGCACCTACATCACCGAACGGGACGGGATGGCCGTCGTCAAGCTGGACAACGGCTACAACATCGGGACGTCCCCCGAGAAGATTGAACTCGTCGGGCGGGCGGCCCCGCAGCCGCCGGCAGGCGCCGGGGTCGTCGTCCAGAACTCCGACCTCCCGGAGCTTGCCATCATATCCACCGGCGGGACGATCGCGAGCAGGGTGGATTACCGGACGGGAGCGGTGATGAG
>DALN01000180.1:1312-15577 GCA_002499455.1 Methanoculleus sp. UBA77
CTCGTCCGGGCGATCTACGACGAGATCAAGGCCGGCGTCGCCGGGGTGATCGTCACCCACGGCACCGACACGATGGCCTACTCGGCCGCGGCGGTCCGGTTCATGCTCAGGACCCCGGTGCCGGTCGTCTTCGTCGGATCGCAGCGGTCCGCCGACCGGCCGAGCTCCGACAACGCCATGAACGCCCTCTGCAGCGCCGCCGTCGCCACCGGCGACCTCGGCGAGGTCGCGGTCGTGATGCACGCGACGACGAACGACGACCGCTGCGCCATCCACCGGGCGACCCGTGTCCGGAAGATGCACACCTCCCGGCGCGACGCCTTCCAGAGCATGGGGATGGAGCCGCTCGGCTACGTCGACTACCCGTCGCTCTCCGTCAGCCTCTCGGCCGAAGCGGTCCGCCGGGGTGCCGAGGAGCCGGAGCTCCGCGACGCGCTCGAGGAGCGCTGCGGCCTCCTCCACTTCTACCCCGGTATGCCCGCCGCGGTCCTCGACGCCTACGAGGGCTATAAGGGCCTGGTCCTCTCGGGGACCGGCCTCGGCCACGTCTCGACCGAATGGATCGCCCCGCTCCGGGATATGATCGAGGGCGGGACGACCGTCGTCATGACCTCCCAGTGCCTCCACGGCCGGGTCTGCGACCGGGTCTACAACACCGGAAGAGACCTTCTCGCCGCCGGCGTCATCGAGGGCGAGGACATGCTGCCCGAGGCGGCGCTCGTCAAACTGATGTGGGTGCTCGGGAACGAACCGGACCCCGAACGGGCGAGGACGCTGATCCAGACCGACCTTGCGGGCGAGATCCGGCGGAGGTCGATATGATGGACTACCAGAAACTCGGCCTGAAGGCCGGTATCGAGATCCACCAGCAGCTCGACACCGCCGAGAAGCTCTTCTGCCGGTGCCCCACCTGCCTCCGGGATACCGCCGACCGGACGGGCGAGTTCCACCGCTACCTCCGGGCGACGGAGAGCGAGCTCGGGGAGATCGACCGGGCGGCGCGGGAAGAGATGCGGCTCGTGCGGAAGTTCTGCTACTACACCTACGACACGGTCTGCCTGGTGGAGCACGACGAGGAGCCCCCGACCCCGATGAACCCCGAGGCCCTCGACGTCTGCCTCACGATCGCGAAGATGCTCGGGATGACCCCCGTCGAGCAGGTCCACACGATGCGCAAACTCGTCATCGACGGCTCGAATACCAGCGGGTTCCAGCGGACGGCACTCGTCGCGCTCTCCGGCGCCCTCCCCGACGGCTGCCGTATCGAGACGATCTGTCTCGAGGAGGAGGCGGCCCAGCGGGTGGAGAACGAGACCTTCTCCCTCGACCGCCTGGGGATCCCGCTCGTCGAGATCACCACCGCCCCCGACATGCACACCCCCGAGGCGGTCCAGCAGGTTGCGGAGTACATCGGGATGGTCCTCCGCTCGACCGGCCGGGTGAAACGCGGCCTCGGCACGATCCGGCAGGACGTCAACATCTCGATCGCCGGCGGCGCCCGGGTGGAGATCAAGGGCGTTCAGGAACTCGCCCTCATCGCCGAGGTGGTCCGGCGCGAGGTCGAGCGGCAGATAAACCTCCTCGCCATCCGTGACGAACTCCGGGAGCGGGGCGCCGCGGTCGACCACAACGTCGTCGACGTCACGGCCCTCTTCGCCGAGACGAAATCCGCTATCCTGAAGAAGGCGAAAGCCATCCTGGCCGTCCGGCTCTGCGGGTTTGCCGGGCTCGTCGGGCGGGAGATCCAGCCCGGCAGGCGCCTCGGGAGCGAGATGTCGGACTACGCGAAGAAGTGCGGCGTCGGCGGGATCTTCCACACCGACGAGCTCCCCGCCTACGGCGTCACCGCGGACGAGGTGGCGCGCCTGCGCGAGTTCGTCGGTGCGGAGGAGAACGACGCGGTTGTCATCGTCGCGGCCGGGCGCGAGCGTGCCGGCTGCGCGATCGAGCAGGTGATGGTCCGTGCGGAGATGGCCCTGTCGGGAGTACCCGAAGAGACCCGGAAGATGCTCGAGGAGGGGAGCACCGCCTACATGCGCCCGCTCCCCGGCGCCGCCCGGATGTACCCCGAGACCGACGTCTTTGCGGTCGAGATCGGTGCCGACCGCTGGGACGCGATCGCCGTCCCCGAACTCCTCACCGACCGGGCGGCCCGGTTCGTCCGGGAGTTCGGGCTCGACGAGGCCCTGGCGCGGCAGGTCGCGTTCTCCGAACGGCTGCCGACGTTCGAAGCGGCGGTCGCCGCCGGCGTCCGCCCCACCCTCGCGGCAAGGACGCTCCTTGCCACCTGCCGCGAACTCGCCCGCGACGGCGTCGCCGTCGACCGGGTGAGCGAAGAAGAGATCCTCGCCCTCCTCTCGGCCGTCGAGGCCGGACGGGCGGCGAAAGAGGCGATCCCGGACCTGCTTGCCGAGCTCGCACGGACCGCCGGGAGCGCCGGAACGCCCGGCGAGCGCGTCGATGCGGCCATCGCGAAGATGGCCCCCGCCGTCTCGCAGGCGGACGTCGAGGCGATCGTCCGCCGCATCGTGGCCGAACGGGAGGCGTTCGCCCGGGAGCGGGGCATGGGCGCGCTCGGTCCCCTGATGGGTGTCGTCATGCAGGAGGTCCGGGGGAGCGTGGACGGCAAAGTCGTCAGCGAGGCCCTCCGGCGGGAGCTCAAACACCTCCTCTCGTGAGGTGCGGGGCGACCCTCCCCGGACCGGCCCCGGCCGGTTCCGGGTTACTTTTATCAACGGGTCAGTTCATAAATATAAAGGAGTTTTATCCATGGGAAAGACAGGAACTGTTCAGTGGGCCCAGGTCAAGGGCGTGAAGGGGCAGATAAGGCTCGTCCCTGCAAGT
Organism: Methanoculleus sp. UBA77; assembly: GCA_002499455.1. GTDB lineage: Archaea > Halobacteriota > Methanomicrobia > Methanomicrobiales > Methanoculleaceae > Methanoculleus. The sequence continues at coordinate 4,157 of DALN01000180.1, forward strand.
GAAGGCGAACTCAAGAAACCCGGCCCGAACCAGCGGTTCAAGCCGGCGGCAGACATCCAGAAGCGTGCAAGCCGTGAAGGCCAGGACCCCCGGCGCGGCGGACGTGGCGGCCGTGGCGGACGCGGCGGACGTGGCGGCAGCAGGGGAGGCGCGAGCGGCCCGACGGTAGATCCGCGGGTGCGCAAGTGCGTGCGGCGCGCCAGGGTGTCGGCTCTCGGAACCAAGCAGAAATCGAGATAAACCGTCTCCCTCTTCTCTTCAATACTTTTTATACTTGAGAGTTCCAGTATGTGGTATGGATCTCAAAACCGCCATCAGGACGTACCAGTTTGCTGAACGGGCAAAATCGGAACTGATTGTCGGGTCGCATCTGACGACGGCCCTGATCCAGTTTCCTGTCCAGGAGAAGCCCGGCGGGAAACGGATGCTCCTGATGGTGCTCGAGTCGATCCGCTCGGAGCTCGAGTTCGCTCACGGCGACACGGGGCACTCCGGATTCCGGACGGCCATCGATCATCTCAACGAGGCGATCAGCCTGACCGAGAGCATGGAACTCGGCGCCGCGTCCGAGCGGATAGGGAGGGCCGTCAGCGCCTCCACGACCGCGGCCCAGGAAGCATGGGACATGCTCAAAGAACATGACCTCCTCTGATCTCCTCCGTTTCCTCAGAGCACGGTCGTCGGTCCGGGAGTACTCCGGGGAGCCGCTCGACCCGGAGGATATCGAGTATATCCTCGCCGCCGCGAGCACGGCGCCGAGCGCCGGCAACCGGGAGGCCTGGGACGCCGTCGTCGTCACCGACGACGATATCAGGCTGGAACTGGCGTCGGCGGCCCTCGAGCAGGTGCATATACGGGACGCTCCCGCAGTCTTCGTGGTCTGCGCGAACTACGTCCGGTCCATGACGCATTACGGGGAACGGGGGATCCTCTACGCGGTGCAGGACGCCACGATCGCCTGCACCTACATGATGCTTGCCGCCCACGCCCGTGGCCTCCACTCGTGCTGGACCGGAGCATTCGAAGAGGACGAGGTCCGCGAGATCCTCGGACTCCCGCAGCACGTCCGCCCCGTCACGCTCCTCGCGGTCGGGAAGGGAACGCCGCCGCTCGAACCCATGAAACGGATGCCGGTGGACGAGCACGTGCACCGTGAGACCTGGTAGGATACAACACTCTTGGAGAGATTATGCCGGATTATTTGGTTACGCTTGAGTCAGCGTGGATACTGAAAGATGTCAAGTCCCTGGACGACGCCGTGAGCATCGCGATCAGCGAGGCGGGGAAACGGCTCAACCCCTCGGCGAAGTTCGTGGAGATCGAGGCCGGGATGAGCGCCTGCCCCTTCTGTGAAGGGGAGCTCGACACCGCCCTTGTGGTGGCGAACACCGCCCTCGTCGGGCTCGTGCTCCAGATGAAGGTCTTCCGTGCGGAGTCCGGGGAACACGCGGCCCGGATCGCGAAGTCCGTCGTCGGCAAAGCGCTGCGCGACGTCCCCCTGAAGGTCCAGGAAGTGCAGGAGATATGATCGCCGTCGTCGGGCATACCGCCATCGACCACCTCTTCCGGGTGCCGAAGATCCCCGGGAGGCACAATTCCACGTATATCACCGACCACCAGGTCTACTACGGCGGCGGGGCAGCGAACATCGCGGCCGGGATTGCGATGCTCGGCGAGAAGTGCCGGCTGGTCTCCTCGGTCGGCGGGGAATTTCCGGGCAGCGACTACGATCTCTGGATGCACAACCTCGGGATCATGCAGGACTTCACCCTGGTCAAAGACGCCCGGACCGCGACCGCGTTCGTCTTCACCGACGACGAGGGCGACCAGGAGACCTACTTCGAGTGGGGGGCGTCCGTTGCGTTCTCCGCGATGGAGGCTCCCGCCCTCGACTTCGTCCACATGGCGACGGCCGATCCCGACTTCAACGTCCGGGTCGCCCAGAAGAGCGAGTTCGCCTCCTTCGATCCGGGGCAGGACCTCCTCCGCTACACCCCCGATCAGCTCGAGATCATCCTCGCGAACATCGACATCCTCTTCTCGAACAACCACGAGATGGACCGGATGTGCGAGATGCTGGGAGTCGAGCGGGAAGCGCTCGTCGGCTCGGTCCCGATGGTCATCACGACCCGCGGAGCGGAGGGGAGCCTCCTCTGCATGGACGGCGAGGAGCACCGCATCCCGGCAGTCCGGGTTGAGGCCGTCGACCCCACCGGGGCCGGCGACGGCTACCGGGCCGGGTTCCTCACGGCGCTCCGGAGGGGGTATGCTCCGCTCGACTGCTGCCGCGTGGGTGCGGTCGTCTCCTCTTTCGTCGTCGAGAAGACGGGCACCCAGACAAACCTCCCGGACTGGGACAGGATGCTCGTCCGATACCGGAAGGTCTTTGGCGAGCCCGGTGAAATAATTTTGTGAATTATGGGGTATAACGTGCGGTCTGCCGGCGGAAGGGCGCCGGCTTCACCTCCCGGCCCGGAACCCGGGGGCGCCTGATGGACTCCGGCCCCGACGTGCGTGTCGAGCGGTTGACCCGCTATATCTTCTCTGCTCCGTCCTGGCCGCGCTCGCTTGCGCTCATCGTTGTGCTCGGCCTTGCCATCGACGCCGCCACCTACCGGGCAGGTCACGAGTTCTTCCTCCTCGGCAGCCTCGGCTTCACGGTCCCGGCCCTGGTCGCCCTCCTGCTGACCGTGCCGCTGGTGCAGGCCTTCGGCCGGCAGATCACCTGGAACCGCTCGGCCCTGCTTGCCCTGGCCTGCACGGTCCTCGCGGTGATCATGAGCATCTCGCCGACCATCGCCTTCGGCCGGGAACTCTTCCCCGCACTCTACGCGATAGCCCTCGGCCTGGTATCGGGGCTCCGGCTGCTGGTCCTGACAGCCGTCGCTGACTACCGGGTCAATCGGATGGTTCTCCCGGCGTTCCTCCAGGGAGCCGCCGGGGTGGCGGTCGGTGCCTGGTTCTTCTCGCCGGGTTTCGTCCCCTACGCGCTCCTCCTCCAGGTGGTCTTCGGGATGGTCTTCGTCTTCCTGATCTGGCTCATCGAGCGGCCGCTGAAGCGTGCGTTCCAGATCAGCGGACTCAACTTCCTCAACACCTTCATCGCCCACCTGACCGACGGCTCAAAGAACATGGAGGACTTCTTCCGCGAGATCGGCGAGGAGGTCTACGTCCCGGAGGTCTCGCTCTTCTTCTCCCGCGAGACCGGCAGAGACGTCCTCTTCACGGTCCCGAACGTCCACCCCGGCCCGATGGGCGACGTCGGGGGCGGCAACCTCCCCCGGATCCTCCACGACACCTTTCCCGAGGAGACGCTGGTCGCCCACGGCTGCGCCACCCACGACTTCAACCTGGTCTCGGAGAGCGAGATCGCCAAGATCGCCCGCGCCGTCGAGGCGTCGCGGGAGGGGCTCGCCTACTCCGCCACCGCGAGCCGTCCTGTCCGGGTCGCGGCGGGCTCGGTCTCGATCCTCTGCCAGCGGTTCGGGAACGCCCTCCTGATGGTGAGCACCCGGTCGCCGGAGCGGACGGAGGACCTCGACTACTCGATCGGGATGGCGATCATGGCCGAGGGGCGGTGCGCCTTCTCGGAGGTTGCGTTCGTCGACGCCCACAACTGCATGACGAGCGTGGGCTCCCCGGTCCTCCCGGCGACGAAGATAGCGACGGAGTATATCGCCGCCGCCCGCGAGGGTTTTGCCGCCGCCCGGGACCTCCCCCACGAGCCGCTTGCGGTCGGTGTCTCGCACGTCCGGGTCCCGTTCACCCGCGAGCAGGGGTTCGGGTCGCTCGGCGTGCAGGTGATGGCGACGGAGGTCGGCGGCAGGCGGACGGCCTACGTCCTGGTCGACGGGAACAACATGGCCGAGGGCGTCAGGGAGCGCCTCCTCCCCGTGGTGCTCGCCCACGTCGACGAGGGGGAGATCATGACCACCGACACGCATACGGTGAACACGATCAGCGGGAAGAACCCTGTCGGCTACATGGTGCCGGCGGAGGAGATCATCCCCTACATCGAGCAGGCGGTCAGGGAAGCCGTCGCCGACCTCGCGCCGGCCCGGGTGGGTTCGGCGACGGCCTCGTGCGAGGGGATCACGGTCTTTGGGTCGCAGCGGGTCTCGCAGCTCGCGAGCACCGTCAACGCCATGCTCGCGTTCATCGCCCCGCTGAGCCTGATGATACTGATACTCGCGTTCCTGCTCTCGGTCTTTGCCTACCTCCTGCTCCAGTAGTGTATCGAGTTATATGGCGGGAGAGTCTGGGTGAGTGGGACGGATCGCCGGTACGCCCACGGAAGAGGCAACGGTGTACCGGCGATGATGGAACTCACGCGAAAGACGCGAAGCCGCGAAGGAGATTATCAGTACCGTCCACCGAACTTCGCGTTCTTCGCGTCTCGCACCTAACGGTGCTCCAACTCCGCTTCTGACGAAGCGTCGTTCTTCGCGTGAGCTCACAGTATAGAGGCATATGAACATAGTGGAGCAGTAGGGCAGGAAGGGCATTTTTCTTTTCTCACGCCCTATATCTATCATGAACTACCGGTTCGCTGGTCGGATGGGGCGTGTCCCGGAGTCGTTTCTTGCAGAGCTCTTCCGGGTCTCGGCGGTCCCCGGGGTGATATCGTTTGCAGGAGGCCTGCCGGGCTCGGCCTATATCGACGTCGAGGGTATCCGGGAGGCTGCCCGCGAGGTCTTTGCCGACGAGGGGCGGACGGCGCTGCAGTACACGACGACGGACGGCTACCTGCCGCTCCGGGAGTTCATCGCCGACCGTTACCGGCGGAGGCTCGGCCTTCCGGCGACCGCGGAGGAGATCCAGATCGTGAACGGTTCCCAGCAGTGCCTGGACCTCGTCGCGAAGATCTTCCTCGACCCCGGCGACGCCGTCGGGATGGAGCGGCCCGGCTACCTCGGCGCAATCGAGGCCTTCTCCCTCTACGAGCCGGTCTTTTATGCCGTCCCGCTCGAGGAGGGCGGGCCGGACCTTGGGGCGTTTGCGTCGCTCGTCCGTGATCACGCGCCGAAGTTCTTCTACGGCATCCCGAACTCGCAGAACCCGTCGGGGACGACGTATTCGCAGGAGAAGCGGCGGGCCGTCGCGGAGATCCTCGACGGGACGGGGACGGTCTTTTATGAGGACGACGCCTTCGGGGAGCTCTTCTTTGACGGGCAGCCCCGGCTGCCGGTGAAACGCTACCTCCCCGACCAGACGGTGATCTCGGGGTCGTTCTCGAAGATCGTCGCCCCCGGCATGCGGATCGGCTGGCTGTATGCACCGGCCCCGGTCCTCCGGGAGTTCAACGTCGCAAAACAGGCCGCCGACCTCCACTCGAACTTCCTCTGCCAGGTGATCCTCCACCGCTACCTCTCGACCCACGACCTCGACGCCCACGTTGCCCGGGTCTCGGCGGTCTACGGGAGGCACTGCCGGCTGATGTGCGACCTCCTCGACGACCTGATGCCGCCGGGGATGACCCACACCACCCCCGAGGGCGGGATGTTCATGACCGCGACCCTCCCCGCCGGGGTCTCGTCGATGGAGGTCTTTTCTGAGGGCGTCAGCGAAGGGGTCGCGGTCCTCCCCGGCACGCCGTTTTACGTCAACGGCGGCGGGGAAGACACGATCCGCCTGAATTTCTCGGCGGCGGGCGAGGAGGAGATCACAGAGGGGATGCACCGGCTGGCGCGGGTGATGCGCCGGCTGGCGTGATCTCCTCCCTGTTTCGCAATCTATATTCGGGAAATGCTCCTTTACTCTTCAATGACCCCCCCTGTCCCTCTTTCCGGCCTTTCCCGGTTCTGCATTGCTCTCTGTCTCCTCCTGCTCATTCTTCCCACGTGCTCCCTTGCCGCCGGGGACCCTGCCGCCCGGGCCGCGGCCGCCGTCGCAGAGGAGGACTGGGAGGCCGTCCTCACCGCGACCGGCGAGGGGCTGGCCGCCGAGCCCGGCAACGTCTCTCTCCTCTGCATGCGGGGCTACGCCCTGCGCAAACTCGGCCACTACCCCGAGGCCGTGGCCGCGGTGAGCGAGGCGATCGCGCTCGACCCGAAACCCGTCCGCTACGCGAACCGCGGCTATGCCTACCTCGCGATGGGGAACTACTCCGCGGCGCTCGATGACGCGGAGGCGGCGCTCCTCATCGATCCCGCCGACGCCACGTCCTGGGGTGTGAAGGCGATGGCGCTCGCCGGTCTTGGGAACCTGACCGGCGCGGAGTCGGCGGTCGACCGGGGGATTGCCCTCGCCCCGGAGAGCGCCCACCTCTGGCACGTCCGGGGAGAGGTCCTCCTTGCCGCCGGGAATGCCACGGGGGCGGCAGCGGCGCTGAACCGCTCGCTTGAGATCGATCCTGACTACAGCCTCCCCTGGCCGGGCATGCCGACCGCACGGGAGGACCTGGCGGCGGCGATGCAGGCTGCCGCCCCCACGCCGACGGCGCCGGCAGGCGTGCTGCTCGCGGTCGCCGGGCTTCTTGTGGCTCTGGCGTGGCCCCTCCGCCGGCAGTGACGCCGGCTCCGTTCCTTCATTCCTCCCTGCTCACCATGCTCCACGCCACGAGCCAGCACCCGATCGCGACGAGCAGCCCGTGGGCGATGCGGACCGCCGGAGGCGTGAAGAACTGCGGGAGGAAGAGGGCGAAGCCGAGCGCGAGGGGGATCCCGCTCCATCGGGGAAGGGTGCCCGACCGCCAGATCGCGGCACCAAACAGGACCGCGCCGGCCGCAAGGGCGAGGAGGCCTGCGCCGAAGAGCCAGGCGCCCTCCCCGAACCGGATCGCGTCCGAGAGCGTGACAAGCAGGCTGGCGCTGTTCTGGCGGAGGGCTTCCTCGCCGACGGCGGCGAGCCCGAAGGTCTCGGCCCCGTAATAGGGGAGGACCAGCCCGACGCCGGTCCAGGTCAGGACGAGGGCCGCGATGCCCAACGATTCGGCCCTCGTCTCGCGGAGGCGGCCGTAGAGGCCGAGCAGGCCGAGCACGAGGAGGATGAACCCGACGATGGCGAGCGAGTGCGCAAGGAGCCAGGCGGGGGAGGCGAAGGCTTCGGCGCCGGCGAGGGTTGTCTCGTCGGTGTAGGGCCGGATCGCGGGATACGCGAGGAAGCAGGCGCCGGCGATCACGAGCGCGAGCGCCGCAAGACGGGTCCTGGTCTCTGTCATCGGTCTCTCCCGGTTCGTATCCCCTTCGCGGCTTCGCGCACTTCGCGTGAGGCCGTACTGTTATCTGCTCCCGTTAGCTCACGCGAAGCCGCGAAGGACGCGAAGTTCGGTATGGTACCTGTAACTCCCCTTCGCGGCTTCGCGTTTTTCGCGTGAGACTGTTTCGGTGCTCAATCCGATTATCTCACGCGAAGAACGACGCTTCGTCAGAAGCGGAGTTGGAGCACCGTTAGGTGCGAGCCGCGAAGAACGCGAAGTTCGGGATGGATCTGTGACCAACTTATCGGGCCTTGCTACTCCGGCCGGCAGGGGCTGCCGGGGGCCGGGCCCTCCTTCACCTGCACGAGCATCAGCACCGCGGGCTCGTCGCCCACCGTCCCCGACCGGTGGCCCCTGCGCCCCTCTCCGTCGGGCCGGGTATGCTGGTCGTTGCCGAACGAGAGTTCGCCCGGCCCCATCTCCACGCGGGTGCCGTCCATCGTCTCGACGAACCAGCGGCCCGAGAGGGGCACGATCCACTGCGGCTCCGGGTTCTCGTGCCACTCGCCCACCCAGCCCGCGGGAAGGACGAGGATGACGACGCGGGCGGCCGGGGGCTTCAGCCGCTCGATCCACGACGGGGCTGCACCCTCCGATACGCTCGCGAACGCGAAATCGGCGAGGCGGCAGCGGTCCTGGCGGCTCACGCCGTCCTCGTCGGTCCAGACGTGCCAGTAGGGCACCTCGGGCCCGCCGCTCTGTGGGATACGATCGGTCTCCATGGTACCTCTGTTACTCCGGGTTGGGTGAAGATACCNNGATCGGCCGCTCTCCCCCTCCCCGCCGTGGCCGTTGCCGGGCGTCGGACTTAATACCTGCAATCGACAATAGGTAATGGATCTTTTCGAGCGAGGGTAGCCAAGCCCGGCCAACGGCGCCGGACTTAAGATTTAATACTAAAAAAGGTTACTAGATCTCGTCTTTTGCAGAGGCCTTATCGAGCGTCGGACTTATTACGTGCAATCGACAATATTTATTGGATCTTTTAGAGCGAGGGTAGGTTAGCCCGGCCAAAACCGACGGACTTAAGATCCGTTCTCGCAGGAGTCCGTGGGTTCGAATCCCACCCCTCGCATTGCTGTTTTGGGTTATAGTTATTTGAAAAAAATTTGACATCTAGTTCTCTGTGGCCTGTGCCTATTTTCATCGGAACCGTTACTCCGCATCGGAATTTTACGCAACCGATCAGTGGTTGTATCCCCCGCGCCGAAAACTCAATCGCAGATGGCGCTGCACCTATGCACTATCGCGTTCAACCTGCTGTGCAGTGTTGAAGATGCACTCCTGTACAAACAAGCCCCCAAAAGAGGTTACAGACAGTTGTTTCTCTCTGCACACCAGAGAACCCACCCCTGCCCGCTCCTCTCCTGGGAAGGAGTCCATAGTGATATCCGTAGCCGGGGACCCTCCACCGGCAGACCACACTCCCTCCGGTCAGCGAGGGTCGCGCCTCCGGCGCTGCACTCCGTGCCCCCTCGCCACCCTCCGCTCGTGGCGTCTGCCTGATCTTCTCTTCCTGTCCGGGCACTCAGACGACCATGACCGGCTCGGAACTCGCCGGTCATCGGCTGCCAAGAAGTGCTCGTCACGCCGTGCTCCGCACCGCGCTCCTCGCACGAAGGGGTGGCGCAAGGCCACCCCTCAAAAAGACTGGATGTTGTATAGATCCCGGAGCCTACCTGCTTTTCAACTCCGGCCGCTACCCGCTATCTGCTGCGCCCAAACACTGCCTTCACCGGTCAGCCGGTAGATGATCCAGTTCCCCTGCGCCTCGCCGACGATCAGCCCGGCTGTCTTCAGGACCGAGAGATGGTAAGATAACTTTGAATCCGCTATCCCGAGCACCGCCTTGATGACACAGACACAGAACGGCTGCACGGCAAGCATCGCAAGGATCTTGAGGCGAAACGGGTCGGCGAGTGCCCGGTGAAGAGCGCTCTCCCGTTCCAGGATGCCCTCCTCCGGCAACCGCTCCACCAGCCCCGCGATCCCGCCACACTGGCAGAGCGCCTCCTCGACATCGGGAGGGAGGGACAGGGATGCGCCCCGGCATATTTCGTCTTCTGTCATCGGGGGTATCACACTCATTATTTCAGGGTAATATGAAATGGAGATGCCTATAACCTTTCGACACTACCATCCGGATACGAACGGGTGTAGGACCGCAGAGGAAAAACGTCGGTGTTATCAGCGGTGGCAGAGCAGCATGGTTCATCCTGACAGGGCTCTGCTGCAATCCCGCTAAGCGATCGATGCTTCAACTCATTTTGAAACCAGAACCTTTATCGGGGGTGGCGCCCACACTGTTTCAAATAATGTTGAAACAATGGAGTGTAGCACCATGACGGACGACACCAGCAAAAACCGGAAGGAAGGCATCGCCGGACGGATCAAGAAACTCTTTGCGCCGGAGAGCGACTGCGGCTGCGGCTGCTGTGGCAACGTGAAGATTGTGCCGAAGAAGGCGGACGAGAAGAAGGAGTGATCGGACACGAAGCATGGCAGGCAGATGGGGCGAGGAGTCCCGTATCCGGGCGGCGTGCGAGCCTCAGAAGAGGAACGGGACAGGTGAGTAAACGACCATGGACACCGTTGCAAACCTGATCACTGCCGGACAGTTCTTCGTCGTCATCGCCGGAGAACTGGTCCTGCTCTTTGTGGGGATCACCTTCCTTGTCGGGCTCCTCCAGGCCTATATCCCTGAAGAGCGGATCCGGAGCGTGCTTGCCGGGAGGCGGCAGGGTGTCGGGAACGTTATCGGCGCCGGGTTCGGGGCGCTCACCCCGTTCTGCTCCTGTTCGACCATCCCGATCCTGCTCGGCCTTCTCGACATCGGGATCCCGTTTGGGGTCTGTATGTCGTTCCTGCTCGCATCCCCCCTCTTAAACCCGGTGATCCTTGCTCTCCTCGTCGCGCTCGTCGGGGTCGTCCCGACCGCCATCTACGCCGCCCTTACCTTCACGGCCGCCGTGGTGATAGGCTGGCTCCTCGGCCGGTTCGGGTACGAACGCTATGTCAAGGACGTCATGGTCGAAGGGAGACCGGAACCCTGCAGTTGCGCCGCAACTCACGGCACCCGCATCCGGGGGGCGTTCTCTTCCGCGGTCAGTCTCTTCCGGCAGGTGTTCCCCTACCTCCTGCTCGGCGCCGGGATCGGTGCGTTCATCTACGGGTTCGTCCCCGAAGACCTGATCGTCGCGGTCGCGGGGCCGGATAACCCCCTCGCCATTCCGGTCGCGGCGGTCATCGGCGTGCCGATGTACATCCGGGCGGAGACGCTCATCCCGATCAGCGCCGTCCTCCTCGATAAGGGAATGGGCATCGGCGCCGTGATGGCGCTGATCATCGGCGGCGCGGGGGCGAGCATCCCTGAGGTGACATTGCTTGCCGCGATCTTCGAGCGGCGCCTACTCGCCGCGTTCGTGGTGATCATCCTCGGGGTCGCCATCCTGGCCGGCGTGGCGTTCCAGGTGCTTGCGATGGTCTGACGGCCTACAATGAGGTGATTGCAGTATGGATTCCAGACGGGAGAAGATACCCTGCTGTGCCGCAGATGCCCTGCGGCAGATCCGACGGATCGACGTCGGCGGGACTATAATTGGGTTTACGATGCTTGATGCGGTCTTTGCGGAGGTCGCCGCGATGGGGATCGGTGACGATGCCGCCCTCGGCAAGGAGCTGGTCCGCCGGGCGCGTGAGCATAACTACATTCCTCCGGGCGCGGAAACGCTGTATGCAGTCGCGCTTGTACGGGAATTTCATGCCGACAGGCGCCCCGGCAGCTGCGATTGCTGCAGGTGACTGATTATGGGCACCATCGACCAGATCCATTCGACAACCACGGCCCCACGCCTCTCGGTGATCGACCGCTACCTGACCCTCTGGATCGTCCTTGCGATGGCGGCCGGCGTCGCCATCGGCTACTTCCTCCCTGGCGTGCCGGAGGCGATTACGGGGTTCTCGGTCGGCACCACGTCCATCCCGATCGCACTCGGGCTGATCCTGATGATGTACCCGCCGCTCGCGAAGGTCCGCTACGAGGAGCTCGGCCGGGTCTTCCGGGACACCCGGGTACTCGGCCTCTCCCTCGTCCAGAACTGGGTCGTCGGCCCGGTACTGATGTTCCTCCTCGCGGCAGCCTTCCTCGCGGACCGGCCGGAGTTCATGTACGGCCTGATCCTGGTCGGCCTCGCCCGGTGCATCGCCATGGTCATCGTCTGGAA
>DALN01000044.1:0-3371 GCA_002499455.1 Methanoculleus sp. UBA77
GAACTCGACGGGACGCCCTACAGCCACGGGTGCGTCACCCGGCGCGTCCTTGAGACGGTCGAGGACGTCGTCATCATCGGCGCCCGGAGCGGCGACCGCGAACAGTTCGAGATTGCGGCGGAAAGGACGCACCTCTACACCGCCGACGCGGTGCGCGAGCGCGGGATCGCTGCCGTCCTCCGGGAGGTCCTGGAACATATCGCAGAGCGGCGGGTCTACCTCTCGATCGATGCCGATGCCATCGACTGCTGCCTCACCCCCGGCCTCGGGACGCCCGAGCCGTTCGGGATGACGCCGCTCGATATCCGGGAGGTCGTGCGGACCCTCGCGCCGCACGCCGCGGGGTTCGACTACGTGGAGGTCGCCCCGTTCGATGCCGGCCAGACGGCGGCGGTGGCGGCGCAGGTGGTGCGGGAGTTCATCGCCCGGCATTGGGTTGCCGGGCGGTGAAGACCTGAACTCGTTTTTCTTCTCGCTGATGGTGTGTCCGGCGGAGCGTGCCCACTCAAAGAGCCGGGAAGTATTGCTCCCGGCGTCGCCGGCCCGCGAGGACTCTGTGCACTTCAAGGCCGGGAATGCCGGGAGCAGTAACCATTATAGTCGTATATCCACAATTACTCCGTTGTATGCCATCGGTCAGGCGGCTGATCGTCCACGAATTCGCGGCAAAGGCACGGGAGGCATGCGGAGAGGCAATAGAAGAGATCATACTCTTTGGCTCTGTGGCCCGGGGAGACGACCGGCCGGACTCGGATATCGATATCCTTGTGATTACGCCAAAAGAGGATTTCCGTCTTCGTGCATACCTCACCGGGCTTGCTTTCGATCTGCTGATGCAGACGGGTGAGCGGCTCTCGGTGAAGGTACTCTCCCGTGCCGATATTGCGGCGCACCGGCAGTATCCATTTGTCAGAGATGTTCTCCGGGATGGCGTGGCGGTTTAGAGGTTATTTGAGGTGGACACGATGTTAGTCAAATTCAAGATATTCTATTACGATGGAGGATGGACTGCTCGTGCTACAGATCACGGCATCATCACCCAGGGAGAGACTATCGGTGAACTTATCGACAATATCATAGAAGCGACAGAACTCTATTTCGAGGGCGAGATCGGACAGAAGGTACAGATCACGATCACCGTTACGACCGAACCTGTGCCCGACTTCATCCTTGAACTCGACCAGGCAAACGCCGAACTACTTACACAACAGTTTGAATGTCAACTCACGGTCGATCGCAACGCCAGAGCGACCGATTGTTAGTGGATTCCTATCAATACTTTCGATAAACTTTGCTTCGGTCTCCGACCTCGATCACGACGATAATCATCACGTTGCCCTCGATCGCGAGAATGATCCGGTACTACCCCACACGATGAGAGTACAGTGGACTGTTCGGATATCTTTTCAATTTTTTGGCGTATAGGCGAGGATACGGCTCGTCTGCCAGGGCTTAGGGTTCGTCCTTAATGGCATCAAAGTCCTGGATTCCATTGAGATCCCGCTCGGTCCCAGGCATGAGGATGAGTCGCCAGATCGTCAAAGGCCCCGTTCCCGAACATAGTCTTCGAAGGGGCGACTCCGGCCGGCCCGCATGTCTGCAAGCCCTTCTTCGATCCGCTGCAACGTCTCTTCGCTCAACTGTTCCGGATCGAATAATACGTCCATGATGCGGTTGAGCGTCTCGTCATAACTCTCCAGAGGGTGTATTTTCAAGGAGTCCAGGCGGGACCTGGTCTCCGGTTGAAGCTGGATCGTCGTTGACATAGTTAAACCATAGGTTAACGTGGGGTATAAGGATTTGAGGTCGCATACAGAGCGCCCCTGTTCCGATCCCCGGGATCTCAAGGCCAATCCCATCTTGAGGGCGAGGATGGCGGCTTTGCGTGCGCTGACAGCAAAGGTGAGGGAGTAGTTCCCCGTCCAGTGACCGGGAGACGGATCTGCGGAGAATACTCGATACATCGGCAACGTTTTTCTGTCAGGAGTACCAATACCATGGATGTCATGAATGCCACAAAGCGCATTATTGTCAGGGAAGAGGTCTGGGCTGCCCTCTCCAATATGCGAGAGCCGGGGATGACCTTCTCTGAACTGATAGAGGAGATGGTCGAGCACGAAAAGAAGCGGCGGCTCGTAGTAGATATAAAGCGGATCCAGGAAACGGAAGAACTCGTGGAGATCCCGTTGTGACGTTCGCCGTTCTGTTCAGGCGGTCGGCAGCGGATTTCCTGAATACTCTGCCGGAGAAGTCACAACGCATCGTCACGGCAAAACTTGCCATTCTGCAGACAGATCCTTATCCGGGTAGCGGGGGAGATAAGGAACGCCTGGATACGGATGGCATGGAGGTATTCCGCCTCCATATAGGGCGAACATTTACCGCACTCTATATCATCCATACCGATATCGACAGGAACTGGGTCGAGATCACCCATCTGATGACCATCGAGCAGGCGCATAAACGCTACGGCAGGTTCTGATCTTTTGCACCCTGCGACCCATCATGCCTCCATCTCGCGGTCGAGGATGGCGGCCTCACGGATCAGCTCGCGGCCGTCATCGGTGTCGGTGGGGTGGTCCAGGTAGTGCTGGAACCGCCGGGCATCTTCCCCCTCCAGGACAAGCCCAGGTTCGATCGGTTTTGCCATCTTCCCCCCTCTCGACACAATCGAGCCCTCACTCCGCCAGATGCTCCTCTTCCAGCAGTTTATGATAGTCCATGTACAGGTGGACCGGGTCGGAGAGTTTACTGGTTGCGCGTTTGAACCCGAACTTCTCGTAAAATCCCACAGATTCACGTTTCGAGTCTACGGTGATGATCCTGCAGCCGACATACCTGGATAGCGTTATCGTGAGTGTCAGGACTTCACCGAGCATCAGAAACCCGACGCCCCGGTTCTGGTACTTTGACGATGTCACCAGCCGGGCAATTTTTATCGCTGGATATTTCTGGTAGGGATACCCCCGTTTCCCATCCTCCGGGTCTACCTGCTTTGCATCGATGCAGTCGGTGACGAGGGTGAAAATCCTGCGATCTCGGAGTCAACATACGCAAGGCGGGTTACGGACAACCGCTCCTGCTGATACTCCATCGAGTCCTCGATCAGGAATTCGTCCAGATCGGTATGGCCGCAACTGAAGGCCGAGACATCCGAATCTTTCGAAAGGGATAAAAAGCGGAGTGCCGGGAGAGGCATGGCATGTTCACAGGCGCCGGTTTTGCGCTTCCCGCGCCGCGAACCGGATCAGTCTTCGCGCATCGTCCGTGTAGGTGGGTCGCTCCATGTACTCGTGAAAGCGCCGGGCGTCTTCCCCCTCCAGGACAAGCCCAAGTTCGATCGGTTTTGCCATCTTCTTTCCCTCTTGATA
>DALN01000044.1:3386-4245 GCA_002499455.1 Methanoculleus sp. UBA77
TCAGCGCCTCCGGGCAGTTCGGGTTTGCGAGAAACTGCTACCGCCGCCCTGATGGCTACCTCCCGGAAAATGACTTCATGTGCCGGAGGTTGGAAGGGGAAAAGTCGCCGATGCCAGAAACACTTTTTGGGAATCTCCAGCTGATGGTTGGAGAATTGACCTGTCCCATTGTGACTCCACTCGATCTTTCGCACCAGGGGTGGCAATTTTTTCAGATCCTGGAGACCAGGTTCCAGACTGATCAGAACAATCAGCTCAAAAATCGGGATCCGGTCATTGAAAGAGCGGGCCATAAGCCTTCGGCTCATGTTTGGCACAACAGAGAGAACTTCGTGGTCGTGTAGGAGTATATGGGTGTCAGGGAATGCCGGTCCGTCTTCTCACTCGGAGATCTCCATCAGTATAACTCTTCCAGATCCTTTTCGGCCAGTTCCAGGACGTATTCTTCCGGGGCATATAGTTTTGTCATTTTCTCAGGTTGTTTCTTCAATCTGACGACCCCCTCTCTTCCCCGGATTTGGCATTATCTTTATAATATCATCAAACATATGTCACAACCACCGGGATGAAAACCATGATCGTTGAGTTTAAAACATACTTTTGCGACGGATGGTGGGGCGCACATGCTACCGAACACTCCATCTATACTCAAGGAAAAACCGTCGGTGAACTCATCGATAATATCGTAGAAGCAACAGAGTTTCATTTCGAAGAGGAGATCGAGAAGGGCGAACAAATTACCGTCTACACCACACCCGAATCTCCGGAAGAAGCGACCCCTGACAGGCCACATCTTAAGTTTAACTACAAGGTCGATATCATTGCCAAGACGGCCAGTTGTTAGTGGGTATCAGGTGAT
>DALN01000044.1:4317-7224 GCA_002499455.1 Methanoculleus sp. UBA77
CCTCCTTAGCGATATCTCCAATCAGACCAACATTCCCAAAGAAAAATTACTGGAAATGCTCCGGTAACCTCATTTTCATCGGCCCCCAACTCCACAATCATCAATACCCCGCTATAGGCCGACCTGTTCCTTATTGACCGCCCTGAGCGCCTGGTACCGGGCAGCGCGTATCAGGCTGGAGCAGAACCCATTTTCCGGTCGTGTGCACGTAATTCCTGTTGCAAGGTCTGACTCCATGTTCAGTACCCAACACATTGCAACTTCACCGCATTCAGAGCATCATGTGCCATGGGTGGTCAGGAGCTCTCTTTCGCAGAAGGGCGCACCAGCGTGAGGAAATCTACCCGATCAAAATCCCGGTCATTCGTCACGAAGTAGTCGATATGGTGTTTATATGCAGACGCGGCATGAAGCGCATCAGAAAACAACAATCCATACTGCCGGGAGATCCTGAGCGTATCGTCCAGAACGTCCGAGGTCTCAAGGACTCTGAGGTGTACTGTTCCAGTACTTCCCGGGTCGCGGAATATGGAGTGTCGAGCGTGTTCAAGATCGCCGGGTGCTTCTTGATGTACGCGATCGCCTCCCGTGGTGAAAGGCGCTTTTCGATGTAGATCTGGGTGAGAAGAGCTTTATGAAAGAACTCGTCAATGACCGTGGCATTGACATACCCCGTAACATCTCCGGCCCGTACCTTTTCGAGGAGCGTTTCGCACGACAGAGAGAACTTTGTGGTCGTGTAGGAGTATATGGGTGTCAGGGAATGCCGGTCCGGCCTCCAATTCGGAGATCTCCATCAGTATAACTCTTCCAGATCTTTTTCGGCCAGTTTCAGGATGTATTCTTCCGGGGCGTATAATTTTGTCATTTTCTCAGGTTGTTTCTTCAACCTGACAACTACCTTCTCCTCCCAGGATTTCAGGGGCTGATCGAGCAGGATCGTCGTATCATCGACCAGTCCTCCATCGACCTCTACCGGCATCGGGACCACTCCATGGATCACTATTATGGTCCGGGGATAAAAGGCTCTTCGCTCCTGCGTGCAGGCAGGTATGGTGCCCCCGGCCGTCTTTCGCAGAAGAATGGAGTGGTGAGAACCGCGCGATGAGTGATCTTCCCCCGGACTGATTTTGATGCGGTGAATGCGGGGTTTGCATGCACGAACCGTGGGATCGTCAGCGTCTCCGGGCCGTGTGGATTTGCAATAACAGTTTTCGCCGCCCTTGATGGCCGTATCCTGAAGACGACTGTATGCGCTGGAGATTGGAGGGGAGCGTCGCCGACCCGCTTCTTCACCGTGTTGATCCGGGCCTCAGACTCAGCTATGCCTTCGGGCATTGTCTGGTTTCCTGCACCGCATCGAGGGTTTGATTGTGTACCTGCACTGTTGAGGCAGGTTAGAAAATATTGCGGCGGTACATTGGTATCGTGTTCTTTTTTTTCGTTTTCAGGGCTCTATGGAACCCAAACCGTTCATAAAACAGTTCGGCATCGGGTTTGGCATCGACGGTGAGAATGCAGCACCCGGAATAGGTCGACACGGTAATCGCTATCGACCGTATCGCGGTCAACATGGCTCGACCAACGTCCCTTCCTTCATATTCCTGGTGTGTGGCGAACCGGGCGATCTTGATCGCAGGATAATAGGAGTATGTATACCAATCCTTGTCGTCTTCGGGATCAATATCCTTCTTGATGATGCTGTCGTTGAGGAGCGAGAAGTATCCTACACATTTCCCCGCGTACATGGCGAGATACGTGACGGCTACATGGGCATCCTGGTTTTTCAATGCATCGGCGGTCAGGTAGTCGGTCAGTTCCTCGTGTGCGCAGGAAAATGACGAGGTATTATGATGGGAGGCGAGATGCTCGAAGGATATCTCAGATAGAGGTATCTTCGGCAGTCTGGCACCCGGAACCGTGGGAGAATTCTGTGAAGGCATTGTTGTAAAAATAGATGAAAGAAGGAGGGATTTTCAGCGGATGGATTTGACCAGTTCCTCGCCGTGATCACGTACCCAGCGGGTCATCTCCCGCCCTTCCGGAGTATCATACCGGTCGGGGTCCGCCATATACTTCTCAAAGCGGCGGGCGTCGTCGCCTTCCAGGTAGAGACCTAATTCGATCTTCTGGGCCATATCAACATCATCTCCACGGGGTTTTCAGCGTTAAGATACAATGTCGTCTGTTACGGTTATATACATTGGGGTTTGCCTGCCCCATAACAAAGACCATCAACTGCCCAGTTCTGGTCCTTCCGTCGTCTCTCTTCTCACCCGCTTCTTCACCGCGTCGATCAGGGCCTCGTATTCGGCCGTGCCTTCAAGCGCCCACATACGTCTCCGGCACCTGGATCTTCAGGTGGTAGCCGTCGATGCATTGGGTGTTGATGATGAAGTAGTAGTCGTGGTTCCCCTCGTAGAAGGTGTGCACCCACTGCTCCTTCTTGAGTTCCGGCTTATCCTTCATCCCGAGGAAGTCGGGGAGGCGGAGGGTGACGATCTTGATCAGCCGGTTCGGGTCCTCGGCGTCCTTGACCTGGCAGTTGAAGAACGGGATCTCGTCGTTTGAGGTTGCGACGTCGGAGTAGTCGAGCCGCCACATGGGGAACGGGATCCGGACGATCCCGGTCGTGCCGGACCATTTGCCGTCGATCGTCGCGTAGGTCACCCACCGGGTGATGCCGGAGGCGTTCATCGGCGGCACGGCGGTCATGTTCACGCGTGCCTCTCCGGCCGGGATTTTATAGGTCGCGGGGTCGACGAACCCGATCGCCTGCGGCTTCCCGTCCCAGGTGAGGACCGGGGTGGGCGTCGGGGTCGGCCGGGGCGTTGCCGGAGCGTAGGTGGGGGTCCAGGCCGGGGTGATCGTCGGCTCCGGCTCCCCGCCCCACCGGATGCCGGCGGG
>DALN01000174.1 GCA_002499455.1 Methanoculleus sp. UBA77
GAAGTTCAGGAGCCCGCCGCCGGTGACGTGGCACATCCCGTGAATCTCGCAGGCCTCCGTCACCCGGAGGACCTCGGCGTAGATCCGGGTCGGGGTCAGGAGTTCCTCACCGAGGGTCTTCCCGTTCGCAAGCCTTGTCTCGTAGGAGGCGCAGTCCTCGACGACCCTCCGGGCGAGCGTTAAGCCGTTGCTGTGGATGCCGCTCGAGGGGACGCCGACGACGACGTCGCCGGGGACGATGGTCTCGCCGGTGACGACCTTCTCCTTCTTCTGGACCCCGAGGCACGTCCCGGCAAGGTCGAGGCCGTTCACGAGCCCCTTGAGGGTCGCGGTCTCGCCGCCGACGATGTTCATGTTCGCGAGCCTTGCGCCCTCGTTCAGGCCCACGCCGATCTGGGCCATCTTCTCGGCCGAGAGGGCGTCGGTCGCGATGTAGTCGACGAACGCCACGGGCTCGAGGTTCATGACGTAGAGGTCGTTGACGTTCATCGCGATGCAGTCGATCCCGACGGTGCTCCAGTCGCCGAGTTCGTCCGCGACGAGCATCTTCGTCCCGACGCCGTCGACGGCGAGCGCGAGGACGAACGGGCCGCAGTCGATCAGGCCGGCGAAGTGCCCGACCTTGCCGAGCATCGGGAACGCGCCGGCCCGCCGGTAGGTGAGGTTCTCGATCAGCGCCCGGACCGCCCGGGCCTCGAGGTCGATATCGACCCCGGCTTCGCGGTAAGTATGTTCAGTCATCTGAGTTCTCCGAGAGACGGAATTCGTCGTGCAGCACCTGCAGGGCGCGTTTGCCGTCGCCGCCCGTCACGACGAAGGAGACGTTCACCTCGCTTGAACCCTGCGAGATCATCATGACGTTGATCCCGGCACGGCCGAGCGCGGAGAAGATCCGGCCCCCGGTGCCGGGGGAGCCGGCCATCCCGGCACCGACGACGGCGACCGCCGCGACGTCCCGGTCGTAGGTGGCCTCGCGCACGACCCCCTGCTGCACGATCGGGTCGAGGGCGGCCTTCGCGGCATCGAGGTGGGACTCGTCGATGATGAGGGAGATGTTGGCCTCACTGGAGCCCTGCGAGATCATCATGACGTTCACCTCGCGCTCGGCAAGCGCTCCAAAGATCGTCCGGGCGACGCCGGGCCGGCCGATCATCTGGGCGCCGTTGACGTTGACGAGCGCCACCTTCTCGATCAGGGCGATGGCCTTGACCACCCGTTTCTCCTGGTGTTTGTCGCGGAGGACGAGGGTGCCGGGGACTTCGGGCTTGAACGAGTTCTTGACCCGGATCGGGATGTCCTTCTGCATCGCGGGCTCGATCGAGCGCGGGTGGAGGACCTTCGCGCCGAAGTAGGAGAGCTCCATCACCTCGAGGTAGGAGATGTCGTTCAAGACCCGGGCGTCCCTGATGAGCCGGGGATCGGAGGTCATCACGCCGTCGACGTCGGTCCAGATCCAGATCTCGTCGGCATCGATCCCGGCGCCGACGACGGCGGCCGAGTAGTCGGAGCCGCTCCGGCCGAGGGTGGTGATGACGCCCTGCTCGGTCGCCCCCATGAACCCCATGATCACCGGGACGGACTCCGCGAGGAGAGGGGTGACCCGGCTCCGGATCCTCCCTTCGCTCGCCGGGAGGGCCCGGGCGTCGCCGTAGTTCGCGGTCGTGACGATCCCGGCCTCGGCGCCGTCGAGGACGGTCGAGGGGATGCCGCGCTGCCGGAGGGCGGCGCTGACGATCGGGGCGGAGAGCCGCTCCCCGAAGGAGATGATGTAGTCGCGGGACCGTGGAGTCAGTTCTTTCAGGGTGTGGACCGCGGAGAGGATGTTCTGCAGCCGGGTGAGGCGGTCGTCGATGACCGCGGTCACCTCGTCGGCGTAGTCGGGAGCGGTCTCTTCGAGGAGCCGGGTGTGCCGGGTCCGCATGGCGTCAAGAAGCGTCCCGAGATCGGGCTGCTCCTTGCTCGCGATGACCTCGTCGGCCACCGCGATGATCTGGTCGGTGACCTTCGAGCATGCCGATACCACTACCGCGACCTCGTCGCCTGCCGCACGGTGCGATTCCACGATGTCTGCGACCCGCCGGATACAGTCTGCTTCGCCGACGGAGGTGCCGCCGAATTTCATTAAAAGCCTCATTCTGGCTCACTAGTCCCCTGCAATTGCTTTATGGTATTATACAACGCACAGACTAATAAGATGCTTGTTGACGAGATTGTGGACGCGCACGTGCTGGTTATCGGGAGCGGCGGCGCCGGGGTACGGGCTGCCATCGAGGCCTCCCGGTACGGCAGTGTGGTCATGGTCTCCAAGACCATTGCCGGCAAGGGCGGGTGCACGACGATGGCGGAAGGCGGGTTCAACGCCGTCCTCCGTGAGGCGGACTCGATCGAGGTCCACCGCGAGGACACGCTGAAGGGCGGGGCCTACCTCAACGACCCCGCGCTCGTGGACGCTCTGGTCCGCGAGGCGCCGGAACGGATGGCGGACCTCGTCCGGTGGGGTGCGGTCTTTGACGTCACCGACGATCGCCAGGTCGCGCAGCGGCCGTTCGGGGGGCAGCGGTTCCCCCGGACATGCTACGCCGGCGACCGGACGGGCCACGAGCTGATCATGACGCTCCTCGATCGACTGGACGCGACGGATACGCAGCTCTACCAGGAGGTCTCAGTCGTCGATCTCGTCAAGGACGAGGACGGGGCGGTCGCGGGCGCGATCGCTCTCGACCGGGACGGGAGCCCCGTCCTCTTCTCGGCCGACGCGACGGTGCTCGCGACCGGCGGGGGGACGCAGGTCTACGACGTCTCGACGAACTCCGCCGCCGGGACCGGGGACGGCTACGCGATGGGATACCGGGCGGGGGCGGAGCTGATCGATATGGAGATGGTCCAGTTCCACCCCACCGGTGCAATCTACCCCTACGACGCCCGCGGCCGGCTGGTGACGGAGGCGGTCCGGGGCGAGGGCGGGATCCTCTTGAACGCCCGGCGCGAGCGGTTCATGGAGCGCTACGACCCGGCCCGGATGGAACTCTCGACCCGCGACGTGGTCGCCAGGGCGATCGCGACCGAGGTGCTCGAGGGGCGCGGGACGGCCCGCGGCGGGGTCTACCTGGACGTGACCCACCTCCCGGCAGAGAAGATCGAGAGCAGGCTCCCGGTGATGCTCGAGCAGTTCCTCGCCTACGGCGTGGACATCCGGCGGGAGCCGATGGAGGTCGCCCCGACCGCCCACCACATCATGGGCGGGCTCCGGATCACCCCCGAGTGCCGGACGAGCCTTAAGGGGCTCTTCGCCTGCGGGGAGGTTGCCGGCGGGGTCCACGGGGCAAACCGCCTCGGCGGGAACGCCCTCGCCGAGACGCAGGTCTTCGGGAAGCGGGCCGGGGAGTCCGCCGGGAAGGCGCCGGCCCGGAGCGGGAAGGTCGACTCCGCCGGAGTCGACGGGGTGCTCCGGGTGCTCGACGGCTTCTTTGAGGGGGCGGCAAGCCCTGCCGCCGTCCGGAAGGACCTGAAACTGACGATGTGGAGCCAGGCCGGGATCTTCCGGACCGCCCCCGACCTCCGGACGGCGCTCGGCCACATCCGGCGGCTCGCCGACCAGCGGCTCTGCGCCGCCTCGACGGCGAACCTCCTCGAATGCTGTACGGTCCGCAACATGTGCACCACGGCCTCCCTGATCGTCCGGTGCGCTCTCCTCCGGCCGGAGAACCGGGGAGCCCACGTCCGGCGGGACGCGACGGTTATCACGGAGCCTGCGGCATCGCCGTTCTCCCACACCTACATATCGCTCGCCCGCGAGGGGATCGAGCAGCGGGAGGCCGCGGCATGAAGACGATCACCCTCCGGGTCTCCCGGTTCGACCCGGCCGAGGATACGGAGCCGCACATCGAGGAGTATACTGTCCGGGTGAACGAGGGCGCCCGGGTCCTCCACGTCCTCCACGCGATCCGCGACGAGCACGACCCGACGCTCTCCTACCGCTACTGCTGCGGGTCCGGGCAGTGCGGGAGCTGCGCCGTCAAGGTGGACGGGAAGCCCGCCCTCGCCTGCATGGCCGAGGCACGCGACGGGATGACGGTCGAGCCGCTCGACCTCCCGGTCGTCAAAGACCTCACGGTCGACATGGAGCCGGTGATCGCAAAGATCGCCCGGATCTGTCCTGCGGCAGACGCGGGGCTCCCGTCACGCGACGAGATCGCGGCGATCAAGCCGCTCCGGGACTGCATCGAGTGCCTCTGCTGCGTCTCGGCCTGCCCGGCGCTCCAGGTGACGGAGTTCGCAGGGCCGACGGTGCTGCGGCAGGAGATGCGCCTCGCCCTCGACCCGCGGGACTCCGGGGACCGGATCGGCGACGCGATCAAGAAAGGGCTCTTCTACTGCACGACCTGCAAGCGCTGCACGGAGGTCTGCCCCAAAGAGATCGACATTCCGGGCAAGGCCATCGAGAAACTCCGCGAGGTCGCGAACCGCCGGGGGCTGACCCTCCCCCGCCACCAGGAGGTGGCGCGACTGATCCGGGAGACCGGGAGGAGCGTCGAGCGGACGCAACCGACGTTCCTCGAGCAGGTGCCGGAGGTGATCGAGCCCGACGGCCCCGTCCGCGGCGAGGTCGGGTTCTTCGTCGGCTGCATGTTCAACGGCCGGGTGCCGCAGACGGCGCTCGACGCGATGGAGGTCCTGAAGCGCAACGGCATCCGGGTGCTCGTCCCCCA
Source organism: Methanoculleus sp. UBA77 (assembly GCA_002499455.1). Lineage (GTDB taxonomy): Archaea > Halobacteriota > Methanomicrobia > Methanomicrobiales > Methanoculleaceae > Methanoculleus. Next base: position 4,710 of record DALN01000174.1, read on the forward strand.
CGACCAGGTCTGCTGCGGCTCGCCGCTGATCCGGACGGGGCAGACGGCGGACGTCGACGACCTGAAGAAGAGGAACATCGAGGCCTTCGCCCGGAGGGGGATCAGGACCGTGATGACGATCTGCGCCGGGTGCGGGGCGACGCTGAAGAACGACTACGATACGCCGTTTGAGGTGAAGGACGTCACGGAGATCCTGACCGAGTACGGGATCGAGCCCCCGGCAAAGCTCGAGATCACGGCGACCTACCACGACCCCTGCCACCTCCTCCGGGGCCAGGGGATCCGCGAGCAGCCTCGGGAGCTGCTCCGCGAGGCGGTCCGGGAGTTCGTCGAGATGCCCTCGCAGTGCTGCGGCGCCGGCGGCGGCGTCCGGTCGGGGGTACCGGAGGAGGCGAAAGCCCTCGGCTTGATGCGCGACGAGGCCGTGAAAGCGACCGGCGCCGACGTCGTGGTGACGGTCTGCCCGTTCTGCGAGTTCCATATCGCGGACTGCACGGACGTGCCGGTGAAGAACCTGGTGACGGTCCTGCTCGAGGGCTACCGGAAGAAGGACGCGGAGCGGCAGGGCTCTGCGTGAGTCTTCCGATCACCTTCTCTTGTACCTCTATCGGCAACCGAGCGTTATCCAGAGGTTGTGGAAAGCATTTCAACAGGGCCGAAAACTTCGCTCTCTCCCGATCCGAGTACCTCCGGATGCACCGGGCTCGGCGGGGCCGTCCCGAACCGGTACACGGGTAACTCCGGGTGGGGCAAAGAGTGCGGCCCCATGGGATGCAATGGCCCGGGGGGTGGGGGAGGAGGTTCACTCAGACCTGGATGCCTGCCCGGGCAAGCGCATCCTTGATGGAGACGAGCTCCTTCCTGATCTCCGCAAATTCGTCCTCAAGGTGCTTTTTAGTATCGTTCCGGAGACCTGCAATCTCTTCTTTTGTCTCTCTGCCAAGCTGGAGCATCTGGTCCTGTTTCTCCAGCATCTGGTCCTGTTTCTCCAGCATCTGGTCCTGTTTCTCCAGCATCCGATCCTGCTTGTCCAACATCTGATCCTGCTTGTCCAGCATCCGGTCAAATTTGGTATCCATGCTGTGCAGTAGATTCCCGGCGTAATCCATCCGCTCGAACGTCTCCTCCTGGATGTCTCCCCGGATGATCTCGAAATCGGCGTACTCCCCTGTCGCTTCTTCCCATCTGACGGTGAACGATTTGACTGCGATGGGCCTTTGTATGATATTGATTGCGTTGATAAAGTCCCGGAGATCCTTCTCGTTCCCCTCTGCAACGATCTCGACCTCCCCGGTATCGAGGTTCTTCACATAGCCCGAGATATTCCGTTCGAACGTCTCGTTGTACACGCGCTCCCGATAGCCGACCCGCTGGACACGCCCCCGTGCAGTGGCCACAAATCGTTTCATTCAATTCCACTCTGTATGGCGGACATAAATAGTTTCTCCGGATCTGCACTCCTCCCGGCGGAGGTCTCTCTGGATTGGTTTGCACCAGAGAAGGGATCGCAGAAGAGCGTACGTGGCGTGCAGTCACCCCTCTTGAAACGGTGCTTTCGTGTGAGGGGGCGCAGGCCACGGTGCACGACTCCCGGGGCAACGCCACCGGATGCCTCTCCATATCTCTCACGGGACTTCGGTGGGGTGCTGCCGGATTATGCTGCACGGGAGGCCAGGGCCTGCCGTAGCGTTTATGCGCCTGCTCGATGGTCATCAGTGAGTGGAAGATCGCGCCAGGCTGTCCGTATGGTGCCTCCATAGGCCTCCGCATTCCTTCCTCGAAATGACGTTACAGCAGGGTAAGAGCAGGCGTTGCAGTACCTATTCGGTCGGGTTGCCCATTGTGGCATATTTACTCATTGTGGCAACAGTGCACATCGATAAATACCATGACGATCCACAGAGCTGCATGTCTTCCGCCACAAGCGATGCCGGCAGCCAGATCAAGCGTATTCCCGTGAAAGAGCCCACCTGGAGGGACTTGCACGACCTCAAGGAAGCCGGAGAGAGTTACGACGAGCTGCTCAGCCGGATGATCCGGCGCGAGCGTGACTATCGCGACTGGAAGATGGTCGTCGAGATCGAGGAGACCGGTGAGTTCGTGGCCTTCGATCCGGACGAGATTTTGCGGGACGATTGAAGGCGGGAGAGCGTGTTCACCGTTCTGATCGAGGAAAAGGCACGGGAGTTCTTAAAGCGGCTCCCCCCAAAAACCCGGCGCATCGTCGTCGAAAAGATCCAGGAACTCGCAGAAGATCCGTTCCCGGGAGGAAACAAGGAGAAACTTGAGTATCCCCATCCTCCGGCAGTCTACCGCCTCCATGTCAGCAGATCCTTCACCGTCTTTTACACCATTGAGCACGAGGAGACTACCGTCAGAGTCGCGAAGATCATGACGATCGAGAGGGCCCACAAGGAGTACTCGCGCCGGTGAGATCCCGGCCGTGCCCGCGGTTCCGGACGACGCCGGGAGCGGGCCGGCTGCCGGTGTAGCCGACACACCCGAAGGGGTTGTGCGGGTGTCGACGGGCGGAACGTGCGTGGATAGCGGAGCAGCCTGTGTGCCGGGGAGATAAGAACCGGCATACACTACGGTGAACGACCCCGCCCGGAAGGCGCGAGGTAGTTCACAAGAAGGTTTATCGAGGCGACGGGTGAATTATCTCCAATGGAGGCCCACGATATCCGGATCAGGGACCAGATCCTGGACCACTTCCGGGAGGTCCTCCCCTCGATCAGGGCCATTCTGCTCTTCGGCTCGCGTGTCATGGGCTACGCGGGCCCCGATTCCGATACCGATCTCTGCCTGATCCTGAACGAGGGGGCGGACAGGACCGCGGTGCACGAGAGGGTGCTCCTCGCCCCGGAGGGATACGATATCGTCGTCTATGACGAGATCCCCTGGTATCTCCGGGGAGGGATACTCGAGCGGCACTGCATCGTATACGCAGAGGACCCCGGCGACCTTGACTTCTGGCTCTACAAGCAACGCCGGATCTGGTCGGATATGAAGCGGCGCCAGCAGAAAGTGTCTGCCCGGGACCTCTTACGGCGCATCGGGCACTCCTGACCGGATCACACGCGTCCCGCCATGGCAGGCGCGGAAGGTGCAATGAATATGGTGCCCGGTAAGACTCTACCGGGGGAGAGGGAATGTGGATTGAGGTTTGACCGCGAGAAGAACCGGCAGGAGCGGCTGGCTTTTGTCCGGAGACATGCCCTCCGGGTCAGGGAAGTCCAAAACGAGGTCTGGAGCGCAGAGAGGCCGACCTGATCGACGCGTTCTTTGAGCATGCCAAAAACTTCGGCCTTTCCCGGTCCGAGTACCTCCGGATGCACCGGGCCCGGCGGGGCCGTCCCGAACCGGTGCACGGCGGCGGGTAACTTCAGGCGGAGCAGTAAAGGCCGGCTGCATGGCGAAGGGAATCTTCTGGATGAGAGTATACGCCTTTGTGACTACCCCGCGGGCACGTCAGCACGTCAATTGATCCGCCTTCACCCGGCTCTCCCCCGGCCCCCTCACTCATCGAGGGCCCGTTTGCCCATTATGAGACGGAACGTCGAGGTCTAACTCCACGAACTCGGTCCTTGCCATGATCTCTTTGATATCGTCCGTGAGCCGCTGTTTCTTTACCTTCTCCACCAGCCTCGCGAGTGTCGCGCCCGGGTGCCTGAGATCCCGGTTATAGATCTCTTCTGAGACGGGGATCTTCTCCGTAGCAGACATCGAATCCGGATCTCCGCGGATCGTGGATATACTTTCTTTGCCGGGTGGAAGGGGAGCAAGCCGGAACAGAAGGGTTACGAGCATGCCGGGACCGGGGGGTGGTGATCGTGCGGGTGCTGGGCAGAGGGTAAGGGGACGGCGCAGTATTACTGAAAACGTTATAATAAGAGGGATTGAAGCGCAAGAGGTAGCATTGTGAGACTGAAGATACGGTTAAATCCGTGGGGTCGACAGGAGTCGTCGCTCAACCCGAGATTTTTATCTTGCTCTTTCTTGCCAGCCCTTCTTCAATCTCCTTCTCCAGCCGCTTAACTTCTTTTTTGCCCCGGATCATATTCGCATATGAAGCTCGAATGGGAAGGAAGGCTGCCCCGCAAACCTTTGTCATTGGTATCATTGTGTCTTTTTATTGTATTTAGTTGTATTCGTTGTAATACCGTGTAATCGGTTCTGTCCGGCATTCCGGGACGGACTCCCATGCTCACATGTCCAGGTGATTTCGGTTTATTGCGCTGCTGTATGGAAGAGATCTGATGGCGATCAGAATCCAGTGCCATTCATCAGGCAGGAGACTACAAATATGCTGACCAACTCGATGATCAGGAGAGCGACCAGAACGATATATGCTGCATTGTAGCGCTCCAGTTGACTATCCAGATCTTTGAGGAACAGCCACCCCTTGATAACGATCAGCGTCGTGATTACGAATACGGGATATGTGACGAAGACATTGAGACCGGCAACACCATTGCCGAGCGAGTACAACAAGCCGGCAGGGATGAGCAGCGCCGATACTACGCCAAAACCCAGGCCAACCCGGATCCAGTTCAGGAGTCTTTTGGGGACGTCGTGCCTGTGGGTAATCCTCAGTGTCCGCCTGGCATCATCGCCCTTAAATGAAAGGTATGTCCGACTTCCACCACTATGGCCGACAATCTTCCCTTCTTCGACGAGCCTCACTAACTCGCGCTCATCAATCCCCTCTCCGTTTTGGTCTATCACATCGACCACATCGCTGGAATCAAAATGCTCTGCAGCCTCGATGATGACGTAGGAGTTGACCTCGTCGACCATCTCAAAGTGGAACACAACGTACTTTGCGTTTTTATAATTAGACTCCTCGTTGCTCTCCGAAGAGAGGGAGTAACTCTGGAAGGTTATTGTTCGCCGGCAGTGCGGCTGTAACTCCCGTCCTTCCGGGAGGTAGATGTCGATGAGATAACCTGAGTACTCCCCCTGTCCCGCCTCCTGCGCTCTTGCAAACTCCAGAATCTCCCCGTTTGTATCGGTGATCTTCAGGAAGGGCTTGTACTCACCGAGATCGTATTTGATGATGTTGATGTACTCAAGGCCTTCGTTCGCAAATGTGATCTCGCTTATCGCAGTGTACGACGAGAGTGTCTCAAATTTGAAGAGGTAACGGACTCTCTCGATCTTTGTCTTAACGTACTCTTCGGCCATGGAGCACAACCTGAACGATTCAGACGCTGGTATTCACGAGTACGGAGCAGGCCATCCTGACCCGGGTTCTGCCACGGCCGGTCAATGGATCCCGGGAAGTTGTTCGTCCGATGCCCGGCTCACGCGGCTTTGGAGGTCAATCGATCCTTTGACAGGCTCAAGAATAAACATTCCGGTATAGATAGGACCGAATAATTATACCGGGGAGGATTTCGTCACTCCTGGTGGGTTATCTACCACTATGAGGGCGTGACTGTCCGCAGGATGCGATGGCCCGAAGGGCCGGAACTTGAGTACCGAAGAACGATGCTCCATCGGGACCGGATCGCGACTACCGGGACGTGCAGCGTTCCGGAGAACGACTGTCCGTAGGGACAGGAGGTCGAGAAGACCGGAGGTCTTCGAGGAGCGAGCGTAGCGAGCTTGAGCACCGCAGGTGCGAAAACGGAGCATGAGGAGCCGTCAGGCTTCGAGGCAGGAGCGAGAGCACCGAAGGTGCCCTGAAGCCGTCGTCAGGTTCTCCGACCATCAGGTCTTTCAAGACCGTTGCAATCTTGTCCAGTCGGATCACCGAATCAACCTTGAGGCCGCTCTTCGAGAAACCTGCGTGGGAGGGGGTCACCATAACCCCTGCCGGGCCCGCTCCGGCATAGGTCTTTGACGAGATGAAGGCAAGGACAACGTCGCGGTCACCCTCATAGAGGACAACAGCTTTGCCGCCGTAAGGTCGGTGAAAGGAAACGGTACCTGAACAATCTTCCCTTTTATCGGTACGCAGCCCTGATATCCCTGAGGGTGTAGAGGTCGGGCTCCTCGGAGAGAAAAGCAGAGAGCGACTGCTCAGAGAGCTTCATCATCGCCATGCTCTCCCGCTCGTCGAGGAGCAGCTCGATCTTCTGGTTGATCTCCCTGACGTCTGCTTCGATGCCGGTCATGAGTCTCCTCACAAGAATTATACAGATGATCGGTGGGCTATCCCATCAACCTTTGCGTCCGGGGATGCCGATACAATCCGCTCGTTTCCAGGTCCATTTTTTCAAGGAGGGGCTAATATGGTTGAATGCAGACAGGACCTCATCCTGGACCACTTCCGGGACGCCCTCCCCTCGATCAGGGCCATCCTGCTCTTTGGCTCGCCTGCCATGACCTGTTGACTGAAAAGTAGTCTACTCATGAATCAATATCCCTTTGTAGACCGGGAACGTGAACTACGGTTCCTCACCGATCGATATCGCTGGTTCCGGAACGCTGTATCCTGTACGGAGGGCGGCGCGTGGGAGAGACGACGCTCCTTGCCCGGTTCCTGCAGGCAGTTCCCGGGCTTTTGAATGCGACCGGAACGCGACAATCACATTCCGGGTCACGTTCGAGTTCTCTCCGGCAGACGCGCCCCTCCTCAAGGCCGATCTGCGGTTCTCTCCGGAGTTGCTGCATCAGCCGGACTGCCGGAGACTCGTCCGGGATAGCTCCGCGGATATTCCTGCCGTGTAACGTGTTGGCCCTGATTCGGATCGCCGGCCCTGACCGACCGGTGGAGTGCGTGCGAGGAGACAGCCGATCAACGAGGATTGGAGCGCAACAACATTTTTCTTCATCCGCGTTTCACTCTCTCTAACCCGGGGGGCTACGCCATGATAGTACGGTTTGAAACAACCTATGAAGACGGGTACTGGTCTGCCAGCGCAGTCGGATACAGTATCTTCACTGATGGGGAAACATTCGAGGAACTGCTTAAAAACATCGAAGAGGCCGTACTGTTATACTTCGAAGACGAAGTAGAACCCGGCGAGCAGATCACGATCCAGACCCAGATAACCCATCAGGTGCATCACGTTGCCACATCTTCCGGTTGTTAGCAGCACGGATATCGTCAGGGTTCTCAAAAAGCTCGGATACTCTTTTGTTCACCAGCGCGGAAGCCACATTAAAATGGTCAAACGGACCGACCAGGGAGATCACATCGTTATCATCCCGTTCCGAACAGAAGAGAGGAAGCGAACACTCAACAATATCTTAAACGACATCGCAGACCACAACAACATGACCAAACAGGAACTTATCGACCTGTTCCGTTAATCTCCTCTTCCGCTCTCCACTGTACCTTCACCTGCAAGCCGGACGCCTTACCCTGCGCCGGTATGTTCGTTCGAGTACTGTTGGACCAGCCGGATACCTTCATTGTTCCTCTCCGGGCAGGTAGGAGATACAACTACCCGGCCGTTATACCTGCGGGAGGTACGGATTCTGCGGTTACAATGATGTAACATACCCCTGTTTGTGCGGTGCGAGCGCATGTTCCGGGGCCAACCACCTTTGATGCCCGGCTCACGACGAAGAAGCCGGAACAAAAAGCGTTACACATCACATTTTTCATCGATTCGAACAGAACACTGTTATGAGCCCGTCCCCAACGTGCCCAAACCCTGGTTGCGAAGATATCGACATGGTACGGGCATTCATACACGACACGGACGAGGAGGGGGATGTAGTTGAGGTTCCCATCGGGTGGTGGTGCCCCTGTTGCGGGTGGCTGGTCAACGACATTACTCCGGAGAAGATAATTGCAATCCACGACGCCCTTATCGCACTGCACAACCGATCGGAAGATCAGGGCTGAGAAGGCATAAAGACGCCGGGCGAGATTGAAGCCTGGGTGGATTTCTGGAACGACTTCTGGGTTTATCGCGAAAACATCTATGAAAAGGCCGCGTGGTTCCTCGAGAAGATCACTAACGGGCATGCCTTCTGGCAGGGCAACAAAAGAACAGCCTATACCGTCACCGATGTTCTCATACTACGCGCAAACGGATTTGCCTTTGATGTTGAGGGCGATGAAGCCGATCGGTTTATAGTAACCCTTGCGAGTCTGGATGACGAGGGCAATGCCACATATACTCTGGAAGAGGTCGAAGAATGGATACGCACCAATACAAAGAGATTGGACGACCTTTTTTAGTGCCGGCCAAGGAGGTCCAGTGCCTTCTCGTTCTTCTTGATAGAGGCTTCCAGGGACCGTCTTTCCACGGCGGTCAATCCCATGCAGGCGGATCCTTTCATCCGGGCACTCCGATGCCGGTTATTCGTGGCATGACTGGTTACCATTGTATTACACCTCCACGAGAACAACATATAGTATATTGTAGTGTTTCATTAAATTATCTGTCTGACAGAGCGAACAGCCTGGCCGTCCTCTCGCGTATGCACCGGATCGACGGCGAGGTGCCGGTGACCGCCCATGCCGGCTACCGGCTGACCGATCCCTCCCTCAGGTTCCGGTTCGTGTATCCCCGGAGGGCAGAGCGGGGAGGTGCTCGCCTCCATCAGGGAAGAGATCGCGCCCTATTGCGGAGAGATGTTCGAGCAACTCTCTCTCGACCTCGTTCGCAGGGGAGTCCTGTTCTCCGGCTCCTCGTACTCGCGACCGGGACGGTGGTGGCGGAGATCGATCTCGTCGGCCCGAATGAGGTCTCCGGGGATGCCCTCTTCTGCGAATGCGAGTGGTCCGTTCTCAACCGCCGCCAGGCCCGCGGCATCCTCGCGGCGCTCCGGGAGAAAGCCCGCGAGGTGAGATGGCAAAACGAGAGCAGGAACGAACGTTTTGCCCTGGTAGCAAAGAGCATAGAGCGCAAGGAGGATCTGAGAGAGGACGGGTACCGGGTCTGCGATCTTGAGGATATTGCCCGGCTTTCGCGTGCGACGGGCTGGGTCCTCACCCGGGTCGGGAGGTCTTTGATCTGGAGGATATCGCCCGGCTTTCGCGGGCGTACCTGGCTGGAGCAGGCGGGTGAGAGAGGGGATCTCTCTCGCCGCAAGCCTCGCTTGAAGCGTTCCCACCCGGAGCTTGAGATCTCGGGCAGGAGTTTGAGTACTTTACGGTGCGAGACGCGAACGAAAGCGAGCGGGAGCACCGCAAGGTGCGAGCGAAGAGGTTATCGACGGTAAGCGCCGGGGCCGGCGGGGTGGTGGCGGTGATTGTACGGGTGCTGGGTGGGGGGTGATCTTCAAAATCCCGGGTATGATTCGCCTGGGATCCCAAGACCCCTCTCATCTGAGAAGAAGTCTGTCATATATCGCCGTAGGAGCGATCTGGCATGCCAAACGCGTATCAAAAGATATATCCTAATCGGCTCTCTACACATACCATAAGGAAAGTTAATATACAGGTTTCGTTTTTTGGGGAGAGACTGCTCGAAGAAGGAGGTGAGAGGAACGGCAAAGAAGAACAACCACGAGATCAGGGACCCGATCTACGCGTTCGTCCATATGGACTCTAGCGAGAGAGAGGTCCTGAACTCAGCGCCGGTCCAGCGCCTCCGCCATATCCACCAGCTTGCGTTGACCAGTCTGGTTTATCCTGGGGGAACCCACAGGCGGTTTGAGCACTCGCTCGGCGTCATGGAACTGGCAACACGGATCTATAACGCCGTACTGGAGAACGGAGGGACCGACAGTCTGGATATCGACAGGAGGTATGACGAGATATACTATCTGCGTGTCCTGAGAATGGCTGCTCTTGTCCATGACATCGGCCATGCCCCTTTCTCCCATGCTTCAGAAGATCTCTTTCCCGGGAACTGTAACCACGAGGCGATGACCCTCCGGCTCATCGAGAGCGACGAGATGGAGAAACTCTGGGCAATGTTGAAGATCCAGAGTGAGGATGTGGCAAAACTTGCGCTGGGTCGAGATCACCCCAAAAAGAAGACCTTTTCCAATACTGAAGCAATACTCTCGGAGATCATCACGGGAGCCTTTGGTGCCGACCGGATGGACTACCTCCTGCGGGACTCGCATCATACCGGGGTCGCGTACGGCAGGTTCGATCACTACCGCCTGATAGAGACCCTCCGGGTCCTCCCTAAGACCTATGAAGACAGGTCGAAGGAGCCTGCCCTTGGCGTGGAGATCGGAGGACTTCAATCGGCAGAGGCACTCCTGCTGGCACGATACTTCATGTTCAGCCAGTTATACTTTCACCCCGTACGGCGGATCTATGATATACACTTGAAGGAATATCTCCAGGCATGGCTTCTCGGGGGCCGGTTCCCTGTTGATGTCACAGGGCATCTCAACCTCACCGATAACGAGGTGATGGCCGGCATATGGAGAGCCAGCAGGGATCCGGACCTCCCTGGTCACGGCGTTGCAAAGAGGATCATGATGCGAGACCATTACCGGGTGCTGTATACAAGAAACCCCGACGATGTCCTGAAGTACAGGGAGGCAGGGCTGGCAATCTATACGGCCGCATCTGCTGTGTTCGGTGAAGAGAACCTACGCCACGACAGGCCGAAGATACCTGCGAGTCAGGCAGCGTTCCCCGTCCTCGAACCGGATGGGAGGATCGTATCCTCCCTCCTGAAATCAGATGCGCTCCGGCATATTCCTGAAGTTGCGGTGGATACGGTGTACATCCGTCCGGAGTTACTCGTTGCCGGGAGAGCGTGGTTGAACGAGAATCGCGAAAACATCATCGAGTCGGGATCAGAATTGGAGGATACGATATGAAGAAGATACAGAGAGACGGACTGCTGGTTGAGCTCATCGACGAACTCACGAACTACGGGAGCTGGTGCGGGGAGACGCATATCCAGAAGGCCACCTACTTCCTCGAAGCGATGATGGGGATACCCCTGGGGTTCCCCTATGTGCTGTACAAGCACGGCCCTTTCTCCTTCGACCTCTCAGACGAGCTGGCATCGATGCGGGCCGACGCCCTCCTGGAATGGGAGATCAAGCCCGAGCCGTACGGGAATGCCCTCAAGACAACGGACGTGAGTGCCGGGTTAAAGGCAAGGGTGCCCCGGACGCTCGCGAGGTACCGGCCTGCGATATCCTTCGTTGCCGAAAAGTTCGGGACGCGAGGGGTGAAAGACCTCGAGAAGATCTCCACGGCCCTCTACGTGACAAACGAGGCACCGGGCCGGGGGTGCGAGGCCAGAGCACGGCGGATCACCGAACTCAAGCCTCACATCACCCTTGATGAGGCAAAAGAGGCGGTCAGCTTCGTTGACGAGATGTTCCGGGAAGCGGAGCCGGTGATCAGGGAGATCGGGGGAGGGGAGACCTGAGCCTCCGGAGTTTGCCGCCGGGTTGGCCGGGAGAAGATCGAGGAGGTGCTCGATCGCCAGCTACGTGGCTATCCGGCGCCCGGATTCTCAACACCGCCATCATTCCAGTTCCCTCCCGGGATTTTACCTGCAACCGGGGAAACGAGCCAGAAACTTTAGATCTTGCCATACCGTATTGCAGAGAGTAAAGCCGCGGCCTGCATCGGCTCCAGGGCGGCCTCTGGAGGAGATATGAGGCTCAAATGTGTCAGGCTCCATTTTATACCCTTCGTCCCGCCTTAGATCCTGAACAATTCGGCGAATTTTGCGTTGACCTCTGCCCGGCGCGATGGGCCGAAGGGCCGGAGCGAGAGCACCGAAGGTGCGCGGAGGCCGTCATCAAGTTCTCCAAGTTCTCCGACCATCAGGTCTTTCAAGCGTGGGGGTTCAGGGTGAGAGGGAGCGAGGGCCCGGCAAGAGGGTGGGTAAATAGTAACCCTCGCCGGAGAGTGTTTGCATCAGTTCTCCGTACCCCTGTCCTTCTTTTGCATCTTTCAGCCCTCCAGTCGTTTTTGAGTCTCCTTAATGCTTGTAAGGAAATCCCGCTCGGCGGGCGATAAATCACCCACGGTTTTTTGCCGATACTTCTTATACTCGGCTTCCGCTTTTGCAAGTGCCTCCTGGTGGCTGACCGTACCCGCACTGGATAACATGCCCTTACCCGTATCGCTTTGAAAAATCGTCCAGTTCAACTATCCAGTCGCGCATATACATTGGCTGGTGTTGCATCGCCCGAAGTTCCGCAAGGTCGAAGAATGCGGACACCATACGGTTCAGCGTGGCGAGTTCCTCTTCGGTCAGGTAGTTCTTGGCGATTCCAACTTCGTCCTTTGTCGGCTGTTCGCTGGAAAAAGCCGTCAAGCCCATAAAAGGCAATTCGGCATTGGCTCGCTGCGAGATGACCTCGGCGGCGGTGTGACCATGCGCCGCAAAATGAATCTCGTTCTGAACGATTTTGAAGAACTCTAGCGACTCCGGCGTTCCTGGGTCATAGTCTACGCTTGTAGCGTAGAGGTCAAGCACCTGCCGGTAGAAAACCTTCTCGCTGGAACGAATGACTGCGTATGCGCTCCAGCAATTCATGCCAGTAGTTACCGCCGCCCGCTTTTTTCAGCAGGTTGTCATTCATCGCAAAGCCCTTTTTGAGGTATTCTTTCAGGACTTCCAGCGCCCAACGGCGAAACTGTGTGCCGCGTAGCGACTTTACGCGATAGCCGACGGAGATGATCACATCAAGGCTGTAATGCTTGGTACG
>DALN01000058.1 GCA_002499455.1 Methanoculleus sp. UBA77
TGCAGGAATCGACCGGCGGGAAGCGGTTAAGCTCCTCGTCGGCAACGAGAAGATCGTCCTCATGTCGACGCACGACCCGCTCCTCGCCCTCCGTGCCGACAAGCGGATCGTCATCAGAAACGGCGGGATTGCAAAAGTGATCGAAACGACCGCAGAAGAAGAAGAGACGCTTCATAAGATCGAGGCGATCGATTCCGTCCTCCTCGATATCCGCAACCAGCTCCGGGGAGGAGGAATTGTTGCAAAAGAGAGTATTCCGGAATTCCAGGAGATATGACGTATGTGGGAGTTATACGACGCATTGATCGAGCAGATCCCGGACGATATCGTCGTCGACGACATCGTCGTCGGGGGGGAGATGACGTATGTCGGGGCAAACGGCAACATCGGTCTTGCAGCATACCGGGGTTATGTCCAGCGTGCCCCGATGATGACCGAGAACAGGATTGGAAAGCCATTAAAAGAGGTGGCCGGGTGCGTGAAGTCCTGGAACCTGCTGGAGGCATCCATCGGCCACTCGGCGATCGACGCGTGGTACAATCACCCGGATGTTGCGAGGTGTGCAGGGATCGAGGTTCCGGAAAAGAAGCGGGTTGAGGAGCGGCTGAAAGACCCGTTCATCAAGTCCCAGAACCTTGTGAAGGGGAAGAAGGTCTGTGTCGTCGGCCATTTTCCGTTCCTCGAGAAACTGATTGCCCCGGTCTGTGACCTGAGTATCATTGAATGGGACCCGGAAGACGGGGATTATCCGTACTCCGCCTGCGAGTATCTGCTGCCGGAATGCGATTATGCGTTCCTGACCTGTGCCGCCATCGGCGACAAGAGCATGCCGCGGCTTCTCGAACTCTCGGAGAATGCAGAAGGGGTGACGATCGTCGGCCCGGGAACCCCTCTGTCTTCGGTCTTCTTTGATTACGGCGTGACCGATCTATCCGGTTTTGTCGTGACCGACGTTGCGTTCGCGAAAAGGATCGTCGCAGGGGCGGAGAGCCAGAGGATCTTCGGGGCGGGAATGAAGGTGCAGTATCTTCGCCCTGAGGTTTAGGGGAGACTGCGGCGTATCGTTGTCTCTCATGAAAGTGCTGTACTGAGGGGAGGAAGTTAACGAAGTACCGAACCAGAAAGTTAGACCTGCAGAAGCCCGTCACGAGGTCGACCGGAAACTTCCTCCCCGGATGAGCAAGCCGGGGGGGTGGAAGAAGAAGAGCGGGTGCCGGAAACCGGGGCTCCCCCGTCTCGACCGCTCAGGGCAGGTTAATGTGCCCGGCAATCCGGAGATTCCCGCCCTCGAGGCAGTGGAGCACCACCGTATCGCCGGAGAGGTAGACTCAGTCCTTTTCGAGCGCAAAGCGTGAGCGTCGGCTGCCGCCGGTTCCCGTCGTCCCGCACCGCCCCTTCAGGGTATCGTGCTTCCTGATGCCCCCCGGACCACGCCGCCGAGGATGACCGTCCCGATGCCGCGGATGTTGAAGTGGTGGTCGATCGGGATCGTCCCCACAGTCCCGGCGGCATGCGCCTCGCGAAACAGGAGGTCGCGCAGCGCGATCGGGTCTTCATCTCTCGATCCCTGCCCGGGGGCAGGACTGTTCACCCAGGAGGGGGCTCTTGACCGTAGGCCTGTCCGGAGTGCCCCATGTCGGCCTTTATCTCATGAATTTAGCGTTATCCCCGTGGATCTCCATACATTATGTCCGCGCGTACTGGGATGAGTCCCGCCGATGCGCGGGCGGTCGTCGAGACGGCGATCGGCGCCGCAGTCGCCTCCCGGTGTACGGCTTCCTTTCCTCGCGATCGGGCTTCTGCCGGCGCTGAGAAGGACCTGATCTCCTCTTTTTACCTGGGTCTCCGGGGATTTGGGCGTATCTTCGGCCCGGATGCCGTTCCTTATTCGCCGGCCGGCTCCCGGCCAGGGAGACGTCGGCACGTTCGTGGTAAATTTCAAGAGGCGGTGGAGTTATGTTAATTAAATTAAGTTTATAAAATCCAAAAATCAATTAATAACGGTTATAATATCCCGAAGCGACCGGATATGTGCTACTATTTGAGGGAACGTGAAACGAACAATGGCGATGGCCTGCGTGGCTGCACCGGCCGGTGCAGTCGTCATGATGCCGGCGGCACCTCCCCGAGGGGAGGTCCGGCCTTATACTGATGCTCATGACCGTCGGCGGAGACCATGACCCGTCCGTTTCATTGTTTCTTTGGGGAGAGGAGACGATGCGAAGTACAATCTTTATCATCTGCCTGGTTGCGCTGCTGAGTGCAATCATACCGCCCGTGTCGGCAACGACATGGTACGTCGATGATTCCGGGGGCGCGGATTTCACCGCCATCCAGGATGCCGTGAATGCCGCTTCGCCCGGCGATACCGTCAGGGTCCGGGACGGAACCTACCGGGAGGTACTGGCGATCGATCGTCAGGTCACCCTGGAAGCGGTGAACCGGGGGATGGTACGGATCGTGGTCAGCGCAGCCGCACAGGTGACCGCCGACGGGGTGACGATCCGGGGGATCGTGATCCGGGGGTCCGACGAGATCCCGCGGGTCCGCCCCTGGCAGGACCTTTCGCTCACTTCGGTAAACGACTGCACGATCGAGGGCTGCGAGTTCTGGGACGGCGGGATCGTTCTTTCCAATTGCCGGAACTGCACGGTCCGCGATTCGATATTTACCGAGACGTACCGCGCCGTCGATCTTGAGGGGTCGCACGGCAACCTCATCGAAGGAAACCTCATCAGCTGGAACCGCGACTATGCCATTTACTCCGAGTCCTCATCCGACAACCGGATCATCCGGAACCGTATGTACGGTGCAGAGGGCGGGGGGACGATCGATCTCTGGAACTCTCACAATAACACGATCGCGGAGAATGTGCTCGACGGATACGATCCCTTCGGCGCCCAGAGCCTCTGCTTCCATACGGGGAGTTCGGGCAATATCGTCTATCTCAACGATTTCCTGAACAGTAACTCCCCTACGCTCTTCAGCGAGGCGGGGTCGAACATCTGGAATGCAACAACGCCGGTGACCTATACGTGGAATAACCGGACGCTGACGGGATACCCGGGTAACTACTGGCAGGTGCCCGACGGCTCCGGGTACAGCGGGAGCGACGGCGACGGCGACGGGCTGGGCGACACCCCCTATACCCTTCGCAAATCCACCGAATCCGACTGCCACCCCCTGATGGCCCCGATGGCGGGATACCTGCCGGAGGAGGAGACGGCGCCGACCTGGATCGTCGTCTCACCAGCAACGCCGACGATCGTTGCCGGTGAGACCCGTCCCTTCTTGGCCCGGTATTCCGATCAGCATGGCGTCCGGCTGTACGATCTTCCGGTCGTCTGGTCCTGCGACAACCCGGCGGTCGGGACCATAGACGATGACGGGCTCTTTACCGCTGCCGGACCCGGGACCGCCACGGTGACGGCCGCCGTGGGCAGTCTTGCGGCCCAGGCATACGTGACGGTCGTCGAGCAGACGCCGGCGGAAGGAAACGTAACGATCGTCGTCGATCAGTCGGGAAGCGGCGATTATACCACGATCGGTGCCGCAGTTGCGGCAGCCGGTGCAGGCGACCGGATCGTCGTGCATTCGGGCACCTACACGGAGACCGTGCAGGTCACGACGCCGGTCTCGATCACGGGAGCGTCCGGGGCGAAATCAACGATCGTCAAGGCGCCGGATACCGGCAGTCCGTGCGTGATCGTGCTTTCCGGCGGGGTTTCGATGACGGGTTTCACCGTTTCCGGCGGCAAACGGGCACCGGCCGTCCTGGCGAGGGGGGTTTCGGGCGGTCGTATCGCCGATGTTGTGGCCAAGGAGGCCTATGAGGGTATCCGTCTTGACGACTGTTCGGGCATCCGGATCGAGAACCTGACGGTCCCCGGCCTCGTGGATGATGTCCGCGAGACTCACCTGGGCGTCGTGCTCGTCAACGGCTCGTCCGGAAACCGGATTGAAGGATGCACTATGCACACCAAGGAGTATGCGGTCTGGATCGAGGACGGCACCGGCAACAGCGTGACCGGCAGCATGCTCTACGGCCGTGCCCGGGGCGGGTCGGTCGCCCTCTTCCGATCGGATGCAAACACCGTCACCGGGAACGATCTGAACTGCCCGAATATGGGGTTGCACGGGGTCTTCCTGTGGCAGTCGGCGAATAACAGGATCTGGTTCAACAATTTCCTGGAAGGCCATATTCATACGTTCTCGACCGAATCGAGGAACTTCTGGGTCTCGGAGACACCGGTCTCGTACTCTTTCGACGGCAAGGAATACACCGGGCAGCTGGGCAACTACTGGGAGGTCGTCGCCGGGTATCCTGACAACGGGTATGCCGGGTCGGACGGCGACGGCGACGGGGTCGGGGATACGGCGTACGCGGTACCGCATTGCGACAGCGGTGATGTCGATGCCCGCCCGCTCGTGCAGCAGATCGGTGGGTATACGCCGGCTCCCCCGGCGGCGGATTTCACCGCGAACGTGACGTCCGGCGAGGCGCCGCTGGCGGTCGCGTTCACCGACGCTTCTGTCGGTGCGGCCTCCTGGTCCTGGGAGTTCGGTGACGGGGCGACCTCCGCCAGGCAGAACCCGGTCCACACCTACACGGCCGCAGGGACCTACACGGTGAACCTGATGGTCACGAACGCCGCCGGGAGCAGCAGCGCGACGAAGACCGCCACCGTGACCGAACCCGTCGGCCCCGCCCCGGTTGCCGGCTTTGCGGCAAACGTGACGAGCGGTAACGGGCCGCTCGCCGTCCGGTTCACCGACACCTCAACGGGGAACCCGACCGCCTGGTCCTGGACCTTCGGCGACGGGGCGACCTCCGCCGGGCAGAACCCGGTCCACACCTACACGGCCGCAGGGACCTACACGGTGAACCTGACGGTCGCGAACGCCGCCGGGAGCGATAGCGCGACGAAGACCATCGCCGTGACCGAACCCGGCGGGGAGGCGGATATCCTCGTCCTCCGGCCGGGCTGGAACTTCGTCTCGACCCCGAAGCGCCTCGCTGCCGGTGCGAACACCTATGCGATCTTCAATGACGTCGATACCGCCGCCCACTCGATCCTGCTCTACGACGGGCAGGACTGCGACTGGAGGATGATGGGTCCGGCCGACGCCTTCCGGCCGCTCGACGCGGTCTGGATCTACGCGAACGGGACCTACGAGATCCCGCTCGCCTTCGCCTCCGGCGGCCCCGACCTCCCGCCCGAAAAGGACCTCGGCAAGGGCTGGAACGCGATCGGGTTCTCCGACACCGAACCCGAATCCGCGGCAACCACTTTGCTGTCGCTCGGGGAGCACTGGACCACGCTCATCGGCTACGACGCACAGGGCCAGCAGTACGAGAGCGCGATCATCCGCACCTCGGCGAGCGAGACGGAGGGGATGCAGCCCATGCAGGGCTACTGGATCTACATGACCCGCGCGGAGACGCTCGCCGCCATCGCCGCCTGACGGGGCAGCTGGTTCCTCTTCCCCTTTTTCCGGGCGTGCAGGCCGCCCTGCTGCGTTTTTGACCCGTAGGTGCGATGGTGCCGCCGGGTCCTCTTCCCTTTTTTCCCGGGCGTGCAGGTCGCCCTGTTGCGTTTTTGACCCGCAGAAAGCGGGATTCGCAGGTATCGCTCCGGGCAGGAGACCTGGGCAGCATGCAACGGGTGCCGATTTTCCGGACCTTGAAGATTCCCGCCCCTCATGACCGGGCTTTCCTGTTTTCGCTTTGAAGGAACGGGTCCGGCATCTCGATGGGGTACCCGAAGTCATGCCGGGCCTTCCGGTTGTCCGGCTGCGGGATACGGGCGCCCGGGGGTTTTAGAGGGTCGGTTCCGTGCTCTCCGTGAGGAGACCCCGAAGAATTACCGGCGGGCAGCAAGCAAAACTGCCTGAGGACCTCCGGGAGGACGACCGCCGGACGATCGTCGAGGCCCGGCGGATGCGGTCGTTTGCCCTCCCGCCGTCGGCGAAGACCGCCGCGAAGCTCCGGGCCGTGACCTTTGCCGTTCCTGTGTGCGGGTCTGCTGCAGGGCCGCCGGGAAATCAACAAAATCAACATAATTAACTTAACTTTTTCATAAAGTTAATTAGAAAACCTTATAATATTTTAAACCATCAGTGGGTTACCGGTCTGCTGAATGGGCCGGTTCGTAAAAAATGGAGATTGTGCATGAACAGTTCAACGAAATCATGGATTGGATTGATCCTGCTCCTTGTCGTGGGCGGGATGGTGGTCGCGCCGGCTTCGGCTACAGCGACTACATGGGCGCACGTGACCCGGTATGCGGATAACAATTATTCCGTGGTCACCAATTTCACGAACATGACCTATACGGACATGGCGACCAACCTGCCCAACGTGTACAGCAACGGGAACATCTACATGCAGCAGGCCACGTTCAATTCCAGCGACAAGTACGGAGACGCCGGACAGGGGATGATCATCTTCTACGGCCACAACGGGACGTACATCCGCAACCTGACGGATGAGGCGGGCGGCATGGAAGAGGGTGACGAGTTGAAGATCGTCTCAAACGACGGCTTCTACATGTACTTCGGTGAAGACGACATCAACTCTCCCGAAGCAGCCCAGCCCAACCTGGTCCTCACCTGGTGGGACAGCGACATGGGTTTTGTGCCGGATTACTCCTACGGGATGCGCCTCTACTTCTATGACCCGAACCCGGCGCCGACCTACGGTGTCGCCGACTGCCTGAACTTTACCCTCCGCGAGATGTGCAACAACTTCGACCCGTGGTACCAGCGCTGGGTGGGTGACTGGAACGGCACCGGCAGCTACCCGAACACGAAGGGGCTCTCGGTGAAGAACGTCCAGTACCTGAAGATCTACCCGCCGCACCGGCACGACTTCAACACGACCGGCGACACGACGGAGTACGCGTTCGAGGGAGAGGTGGCTTCACTTCCGTCCAATGCCGGCACTCCGAGCACCGCGTTCGCATCGACGGCCGAGATCGCAGACGATGACGGCAACTACGTGACAACTCAGTCGGATACTAACGGCTGCTACGCCGCGCACCGGTTCAACTTCACGATCAACACGGATTCGGCGCTCGACGGGCCCCTGACGGACATCGAGGAGCTCAACGTGACGTGGCACGGCGCGGGATATAACGATAATGAAAACAATGGCGCAACCCTGTACGTCTACAACTTCACGGCAGGTGAGTACGAACAACTGGACACCGTCTCCGATGATTCGACCGTGTATCTCGCCGGCGATATCGTCGGTACGGTGGCGACGGACGGCACGATCAGCGGCATCGGCAACTACGTCAACTCAGGCAACGTGACGGTACTGGTGAAACAGGTGAGCGCGCAGTCGAGCTCTTTGAGTCACTCGTATATCGATACGGATTACGTCAAGCTGACCGTCACCCACCACCACTGGAACTCATAACCCCACCCTTTTTTTACTGCGGGTACCGGGACGGTGCCGATTTCGGGATCCGTCTCCGGCATCGCGGGCCGCCGGCGAGACCCGCGCAGAGATCGATCTGCTGTCCGGGCGGCCCGGCCCCGGGGGCGCGGGCACGGTTGCAGCGCCCTCTCCTCTTCCGGTCCCGGTCTCCCGTGTGCCCGGTATCGCGGTATAGCGGGGAAACATTTCTGTTTCAAGAAATAAAGTAAATGTAGATAATTTAACATTTGCAAAAAGTCAAATAGTAATACTTATAATGCGCCGGTGCGACCATTTTTCCATACTAAACTCTGGAGTAACCTGAACATGAAACGGACAATGGTGATGGCCTGCATGATCGCACTGCTCTGCGCAGTCGTCGTCATGCCGGCGGCAGCAACGACATGGAACGTCTACGAAGGCGATAGTATCCAGGGCCTATATACAGGTACCAGTGGAGCCGCATCTGACGGCGACACGATCTTGGTTTTCAATGGGACCTATGCAGGTTTTACCATCGAAAAATCGAACCTTACCATCATCGGAGAGGGAGCGGATAAGGTTACCGTGGACAGCAGTACTCTGAATCTAGGTAGCAATCGTAACGCAAACGGGACTCTCATCGATGGATTTACGTTTACAAATGCGGTCTCGGTGAATCTGGGCATGGGAAGGAAAATCGCACAGGACTGCACCGTCAGGAACTGCATTTTTGAGGGTTCAACCTCAAACAGTCTGATATATACTAATAAGTATTCGGATAACTTCACGTTCGAGAATAATATTATTGCAAATGGAACCGGGACCCAAGGTGTCATGGCACTACTACGCGGGTATAACCTGCTCAACAACACGTTCACCGACAACCTCGGTTCGCTATGCATAGGGTATGCACGCTCTCCCTCCACAGGCACAATCAGCGGGAACAGTTTCATCCGTAACAACGGGAGTGATTACAATACACTGTTCTATTTCAGTCCGACGGTTACCGATAGCACCACTACGATCTACCTGAACAACTTCATCGACAATAACGACAACATTACCCAGTATGGGAGTACACCGGCCCCTACCGTCTACTATAACTCGACCGAGCCGATCACCTACGCCTACAACGGCGCGTCCTACACGAACTTCGTCGGCAACTACTGGGGCAGCGACTACACCGGAGTGGACGCCGACGGCGACGGCATCGGGGACACTCCCTACGCGATCCCCGGCGGCCTCGAAACCGACTTCGACTACCACCCGCTGATGGGCGCGTGGGAGAACGGCACCATCGCTACGCCCTCCGCCCCGGTCGCGAACTTCGTCGCGAACGTCACGAGCGGCGACGCACCGCTCGCGGTCGCCTTCACCGATGCCTCGACCGGCAACCCGACCTCGTGGTCCTGGGCCTTCGGCGACGGGGCGACCTCGGCCGAGCAGGACCCGGTCCACACCTACACGGCGGCCAGCACCTACACCGTCAACCTGACGGTTGAGAATGCAGCCGGGAGCGACAGCGCGACGCAGACCATCACCGTGACCGAATCCGGCGGCGGTTCCGACGCCCCGACCGGCGTGACGATCGTCTCCCCGGTATCGGGCAGCAGCACCGAGATCGGCCTCCCCGTCCGGTTCTCTGCCACCGCCACCGGCGCCGGCCTGACCTACCTCTGGGAGACCGGCGACGGCGGCAGCGTCACCGGCCAGGACGTTAACTACACCTACGGCAGGGCCGGCACCTACACCGTCAACCTGACGGTGAGCAACGAGTACGGGAACGCATCCGCACAGACCGATGTCGCCGTCACGAAACCCGACCCGATCCTCTTCAACACCTCCGTCACGGTCTACGCCGACGAGCCGATCCTCGTCGACGGCGTCAGTTACGGCGGCAACACGTTCTTCAACNNACCTACACCTACGCCGACAGCGACTCGGGCTACAGCGACAGGAAACCCCTCCTGACCCTCACCATCGACAACGTCACCTACCCGACCCGCGACTTCGGCGCGGACTACAAGTGGAAGTTCTACGAGACCATCGGGACCGGTAACGACAACAAGTTCAAGAAAGCCTTAAACGGCTACATCGACGGATCCGGCACCTACTACATCTGGTTCGGCGACATGAGCCAGTTCAGCGGCTGGGACCTCCCGGCGGTCAACAACTCGATCTACGTCGTCGCGTTGACCGTCGACCTTCAGCCGACCCGGCCGGATGCACCGGTGGCCGACTTTGTAGCGAACGTCACGTCCGGCGAGCTGCCGCTCGCCGTGGCATTCACCGATCAGTCGACCAACTCCCCGACCTCCTGGTCCTGGGACTTCGGCGACGGCGCGACCTCCGGCGAACGGGACCCGGTCCACACCTACACCTCGGCCGGCACCTACACCGTGAACCTGACGGCGAGCAGCGGGTCCGGGACCTCCTCCGCACAGGCCGGGATCGTCGTCACGAAACCCGACCCGATCCTCTTCAACACCTCCGTTACGGTCTACATGGACGAGCCGATCGTCGTCGACGGCGTCCGGTACAGCGGCAACACGTTCTTCAACATCCTCGCCGCCGCCGGGTACACCTACACCTACGCCGACAACGACTCGGGCTACAGCGACAGAAAACCGCTCCTGACCCTCACGATGGACGGCGTCACCTACCCGACGAAGGACTTCGGCGCGGACTACGCGTGGAAGTTCTACGAGACCATCGGGACCGGTGGTGACGTCAAGTTCAAGAAAGCCTTGAACGGCTACATCAGCCAATCCGGCACCTACTACATCTGGTACGGCGACCTGAGCCAGTTCGGCTGGTGGGACCTCCCGTCGTTCGAAAACTCGACCTACGTCGTCGAATTGAACGTTGAACTCCTGCCGACCCGGCCCAGCGGGGACGGCGCCCCGTGCGGCGTGACGATCACCTCCCCGTTATCGAACAGCAACTATGCCGTCGGCGCCCCGGTGCACCTTGCGGCAACCGCGACCGGCGACAATCTCACCTACACCTGGAACCTCGGCAACGGCGATACCGTCACCGGGAAGACCACCGACTACACCTACACGACGGCCGGCAACTACACCATCACCCTGACCGTGGCAAACGATGCCGGCTCGGCCGAGGCATCGACCGGGATCACCATCGTCGACTCGGACCTTCCCTACATCGTCCTGTACCAGGGCACGGTCGATATCGTTGACGGCAGCACGATCCTGGCCGCCATCTCCCCGCGCTCCGGGGGCTACAAGCCCGGCGAGGACTCCATCGAGATCCCGGCAACCAGCGTCGGCGGCATGCTGAACGCGAGCGGCTTCATCTTCGACATGTGGAAGAGCCAGAAACCGATACCGACCTACTCGCTGATGGACATCACCACCTCCGACGGGGTCTGCTACCCGAACGTCCAGAACGCGACGGCGGATCTCGCCTGGCGTTCCTTCGACGGCATGACCGCCGCCGCAACGAAGTACGACCCGAACGTCCCCCTCGAGAACGGCACCATCATCTACACGGTCTACGGCGACTACTCCGTCATCAACTCCGACCCGAGCGGCGCTCAGTACGTCATCATCACCACGCTCAACATCGTTGACTCCGAGCCGGCGGACGAACCGGTCGCCGACTTCACCGCGAACGTCACGTCCGGCGACGCCCCGCTCGCGGTCGCCTTCACCGATCTGTCGACCAACACCCCGACCTCCTGGGCCTGGACCTTCGGCGACGGTGCGTCCTCCGCCGAACAGGACCCGGAGCACGTCTACACCGCTCCCGGCACCTACACCGTGGCCCTCACGGTCGCGAACGCCGCCGGGAGCGACAGCGCGACGAAGACCATCGCCGTGACCGAGGCCGCCGAAGGGGAGACGGACACCATCGTTCTCCAGCCTGGCTGGAACTTTGTCTCGACCCCGAAGCGCCTCGCCGACGGTGCGAACACCTATGCAATCTTCAATGACGTCGACACCGCCGCCCACACGATCCTGCTCTACGACGGGCTCGAGTACGACTGGAAGATGATGGGTCCGGCCGACACCTTCCGGCCGCTCGACGCGGTCTGGATCTACGCGAACGCGACCTACGAGATTCCGCTCGCCTTCGCCTCCGGCGCCCCCGAGCTCCCGCCCACGAAGGACCTCGGCAAGGGCTGGAACGCGATCGGGTTCTCCGGCACCGAACCCCTGTCCGCGGCAACCTCCCTGCTGTCGCTCGGCGACCGCTGGGCCACCCTGATCGGCTACGACGCGGTCGACCAGCGGTACGAGGCCGGGATCATCCGGACCTCGGAGAGCGAGGCACGGCGGATGCAGCCCACGCAGGGCTACTGGATCTACATGACCCAGCCGGACACGCTCGCCGCCATCAGCGGAT
Organism: Methanoculleus sp. UBA77; assembly: GCA_002499455.1. Taxonomy (GTDB): domain Archaea; phylum Halobacteriota; class Methanomicrobia; order Methanomicrobiales; family Methanoculleaceae; genus Methanoculleus. Next base: position 11,774 of record DALN01000058.1, read on the forward strand.
AGATCGTTGAGACCGGGCACATGCACGGTCCTCTCCGGCCGGGGGAGGCACCCCCTCCCCCCCTGCACGTCCGCCCCGGAAAGAAAGATCGGGTTTTATGTTTTTCGTCGATCTGCTTCGTGACCGGCAACGCCCGCAGTGGCTTTTGTTGAGCGAAACGCCGATCGTGGACGACTGAAACCCGTTATAGCCGCCCGGAGGTCCGCGCGTACCGGGAGCCCCGGCGTCCGGCGTTCTCCGGTGGGTGCGGGACCGTTTTCGGTTTAGAGCGGGTCCGCGGGATCGCAGGGGAGTTGCGCAACCACGAAGGCGAAAACAGCGATCGGGGAACACGTGCACCATCACGGATCCGGCGCCCCGGTTTCCCTGTTCCGGGTGCCGTGCATAACCCTTATCGTATATCATGTGCCGTAAACGAAAAATATTTAACACAATGCTTAAGTTTAGGACATGTAATTGATCTCTAACCAGGCCGACCTGCCGTAAGGATCGGCTTCCGGGAGTTATTGCATGAGACGCGGCGTATTCCCAAAAGCGAGGGCGATTCCGGCAGCCTGCTGCCCGGCTATTGCCCTGGTGCTCCTTGCGGCAGCGACGGTCGAGGTAACGGCGACGAGGCGCTATGGCGACCGCGGTGAGCCGTCACCTCGCTGACTCCCGACCTTCTGGTTCTTCATTCAGGTGATATGATGAAAAACAGCTACTTGCATCCGGCCATGCTACCTGGCCTGCTCGCCCGGGACGGACACGCCCGCTGCCATCGGCGGAAAGAGGCGGGGAGGATGGGAATACGACCGGGTATCACAGTGCTCCTCCTCCTCGGCCTCGTCGCCGGTGCGGCGGGTGCCGGGGATCCAANNGGCGGCTCCCCCGCACCCGCCGGGACCGTGATCACGGCGACGATCGGGGGTACCGAGTACGGCTCGGTGGAGGTGGTGGAAGCCGGAAGATACGGCGATCCCGATCCGTCCAAAACGAGCCGGCTGCTCGTGAAGACAACTGAAGACCGGGCGGGAGAGACGATCACGTTCTACGTCGACGGGGTCGCCGC
>DALN01000006.1:0-7730 GCA_002499455.1 Methanoculleus sp. UBA77
ACGCCCCCGTTCTCCTCGATCCGGGCGATCACCTCAGGGATCGGGCTCGTCTTCACGAGCCCCGACATCCGGCCGCCGATCCCCTGGATGAGGGCGGGGTTCGTCGCGACCAGCGTCCCGGCCCCGTCGGAGGCGATCACCGCGGCGTCGAGGTCCCCCCGCCGCACGGCGCTGCTCAGGAGTTCCGAGGCCCCGAAGATGACGAAGTCCGGCCCGGCAAGGACCTCGCGCTCCGGCGTGCACATCCCGAAGGACCGGATACGCCCCTCGATATTCTTCCGGATCGCGTCAGGCGTCATCTCCTCGACCGGGCAGGCGAACCGCCGTGCCAGCGGGCAGTCCTCGATCTGCGGCGTCCCGACCTCGACCACCTGTCCGTTCCGGATCACGACCCGGCACCTGCCGGCGGCCTCTATGATATGTTCGTCACGGTCGCTCATGAGCATCCTCGTGTGGTAGTAAGGTTGGGCGGGGCCGGGGTTTAAGCTGCCCGGGTAAACGCTTATCTGATGGCCCTTCCATGAGAGTGTAGGCAGTTTGATGAGACGCATGCGGGAGAGTGACGGGGTGAGAGATCGTGGGAAAGATCTGTAGGCCGTTCATCGTGCTCGAGTGCAGCCGGGAGTGCGGTTTCTCCCGGCTCTACAACGAACCCACCGAGGAGCAGGAGAAGGAGATCGCCGATACGAAGGCCTGCCCCGCCTGCGGCGCCCCCGTCCGGAGAAGGATCTTCTGACAGCAGGAGCCGTGCGGCAGGAGCGCTACTGGGAGATCGACCTCGTCCGGGGCATCGCCGTCGTGACGATGATCATCTTCCACGCCGCCTTCGACCTCAACTTCTTCGGCGTCCTGCCGCTCAACGTCTCCGGCGGGTTCCTGCGGATGCTCGCCTACCTGACCGCATCGACGTTCATCTTCCTCGTCGGGGTCTCCTTCACCATCAGTTACGCCCGGGCGGCACGAAGGCTCGATGCGCGCGGCCTCACGCTCAAGTATGTCCGGCGCGGCCTCACCATCTTCGGCTACGGCCTCGTCATCACCGCCGTCACCTGGATCTTCCTGCCCGACGTTTACATCGTCTTCGGCATCCTGCACTTCATCGGGATTGCGATCCTGCTCGCGCCGCTCTTCGTCCGGCTCGACCCGGAGAAGCTCATCGTCACGAGCATCGCCTGCCTCATCGCGGGCTACGCGGCAAGCCTCATCTCCGGCCCGTGGCCGCTCCTCTGGCTCGGCATCCGGCCGGAATCCTTCACGAGCCTCGATTACGTCCCGCTCCTCCCCTGGTTCGGCCTCGTCCTGGTCGGGATGGCGGTCGGCCGCCTCTACTACCCCGACGGAAGACGGGGATTCTCGCTCCCGGTTGCGGAGCCGGCGTTTTCCCGGCCGCTCGAGTTCCTGGGCCGGCACTCGCTCGTCATCTACTTCCTGCACCAGCCGGTCATCCTCCTCCTGATCGCGATCCTCGCACCGGGGGCGGTGATGGGGTTCTCCTGAAGGGTGCGGGTGCCCGCCGGCAGAAGACATTTGACGGTAGAGCAAGAAATGATCGAGAAGGATAGTCGGGTGTCTGGAAGTTCGGCACAGTCCATCATCTGTTCTCCTTCCACCCAGCCCTGCCGGGCGCCCCGGGATGTTCGAGATGATGCCGGGCCCATTCATGAGCACCGTGAGAGCGAAAGACCGGATTGAGGGGACGTATGACAGACGTGACAGACGCAGCGTGGATCGTTTTCTTCATCAGCATCGTGGCCCTCCTTGCACTGGACCTCGGCGTCTTCAACCGCAAGCCCCACGTCATAAAACCGAGGGAGGCGATGCTGCAGGTCGCGGTCTTCATCGCCGCCGCCGTGCTCTTCAATATCGGTGTGTATCACTGGATGGGGCCGCAGGCCGGGCTCGAGTTCACGACCGGCTACATCATGGAGTTGATGCTCTCCGTCGACAACCTCTTCGTCTTCATCCTCGTCTTTGCTGCATTCTGCGTGCCGCGAAAAGACCAGCACAAGGTGCTCTTCTACGGCATCGCAGGCGCCCTGGTCTTCCGTTTCGCGTTCATCATAGCAGGCGTAGCGCTGGTGGAGACGTTCTCCTGGGTGCTCTACATCTTCGGTGCCTTCCTGATATTCACCGCCGTCAGGATGGTGACCAAGAAGGAGGAGACGGCGGTCGAACCCGACAAGAACATCCTGGTCCGCGCGTTCCGCAAGGTCATGCCGGTGACAAAGGATTATGAAGGCGACAACTTCTTCGTGAAGAAGCCCGATGCAACCGGCAGGATGGTGACCTGGGCTACCCCCATGTTCGTGGCCCTGCTGGCGATGGAGACGACCGACATCGTCTTCGCCGTGGACTCCATCCCTGCCATCCTCGGCATCACCACCAACTCGTTCATCGTCTTCAGTTCCAATGCCTTCGCCATCCTCGGTCTGCGATCGATGTACTTCGCGCTGGCGTACATCATGGGCGCGTTCTGCTACCTGAAGTACGGTCTGGCCGCCATCCTCAGCTTCGTCGGGGTCAAGATGCTGACCGCCGACATCTACCATGTCCCGGTGGAGATCTCGCTCGCCGTCATCATCCTGATCCTGGCGGTGGCCATCATCGCATCCCTGATCAGGACCCGGCCCACAGGCACCTGCCCGGAGGTGAAGAGGGGGGAGGCCGGAGCCTGCCCCGCCCTCCGGAGCCTCAACCCGGAGAACCCCCTGGAACCCGAGAGCGAGACGGCTCACTCTCCAGCAGAGGATGCCGAAGAACGGCGATAAATGACCTCCAGCCCCCCGAGAACTCTATTCATTCCGGCACCCGGAACGCGATCAATAGAGGGATGAGCGCCGCAGGGCGCTCTCCTCTCCTCATCTGCAAAAGAGCGTGACGTCCGAGAACGACCCGACATCGAAGACCCCGCGTTCCGTGACCCGGAGTTCGGGGATGACCGTCAGGGCGAGGAACGAGAGGTACATGAACGGGTTTTCGATCGCACCGAGCCGCCGGGCATGCTCCTCGAGGGCCGCAAGCCGCCGCACGACCTCGTCGTAGGGGAGGGCCGACATCAGCCCGGCGCACTCGAGCGGGAGCACGGTCACGTCATTCCCGGAGACGACCGCAAGCCCGCCGCCGAGCCGGACAACCTCGGCGATGGCACGGAGGATATCGGCGTCGCCGACCCCGACCGCGACGATGTTGTGGGAGTCGTGGGAGACCGAACCGGCGATCGCCCCCTCTTTCAGGCCAAAGCCGTGCACGAGCCCGACCCCGGAGCCGCTCTCCCGGTAGCGGTCGGTGACGACCGCTTTGAGGATGTCGCGGCCGATGTCCGGGATCCTGGCGGCATCGACGGAGCAGCGTAGGCCCCGGGTCGTGATCTGGCCGGGCACGATCCCGATCACCCGCGCCTCCCCCCGCCCGGTGATCCGGATATCGTCCGGCTCCGGCACGCGGACACGCATGGGAGATGCCGGGCAGGCAGGGGGCAGGTAGCCGGCGTCGACGACCTCGGCGCCGCGCTTGAACGTCTGCAGGACGCGGAAACGGTCGGGGTCGTCGACGACACAGAAGTCGGCAAGCCGTCCCGGTGCAAGTGCGCCCCGGTCGTGGAGCCCGAACCGCTCCGCGGCCGAGAGCGTGGCCATACGGATCGCCTGCTCGATGTCGAGGCCGCAAGCGACCGCTTTTTTGATGCAGTCGTCGATATGCCCCTCCCGGGCGAGCATGTCGGCATGCCGGTCGTCGGTGGCAAAACAACACCGCGGAGCCGTGCAGGCGTCGACGAGCGGGAGGAGGTCGCGGAGGTTCTTCTCCGTCGAACCCTCCCGGATCATGATATACATCCCCCGGAGGAGTTTCTCCCGCGCCTCAGGGAGCGCCGTGCACTCGTGGTCGCTCTGGACGCCGGCATAGATGTAGGCGTTCAGGTCGTTACCCGAGAGGAACGGCGCGTGGCCGTCGACGACCTCGAAGAGGTCCAGTTTCGCCCCGAGGTCCTCGTCGCCGGAGAGGACGCCGGGGACGTTCATCACCTCAGCAAGCCCGATGACCCCCTCCCGTCCCTGGAATTGGGCAAGATCTCTCGCCGTGAGCACGGCGCCGCCAGCATCGAGGGGCGTCGCCGGGACACAGGACGGGAGCATGACCAGGATATCGAGCGGCGTCCGTGCCCCTTCGGTAAGCACGTACTCGATCCCCGCCGCCCCGCAGACGTTCGCTATCTCGTGGGGATCGGCGATCACCGTCGTCGTGCCGTGCGAAAGGACGAGCCGGGCATACTCCGCCGGCGCAAGGAGCGAACTCTCGATGTGGACGTGAGCGTCGATCAGCCCGGGCACCACGTAGGTGCCGGATAGGTCGTACTCCCTCACGCCCCGGTACTCGCCGAAGCCGACGACGCGGCCGTCCTTCACCGCGAAGTCCGTGCGCTCCCAGGTACATGCAAACGGGTTGAAAACCTCTGCTCCGGAGAAGACGGCGTCCGCGGGTTCGAGCCCCCGCGCCGCTGCAAGTCCCGCCGGGGTCAGGATGGTACCTCCAGGTCGCGGATGACGGATGCTCTCCGCTCGCTGCCGACGAAGACTGTCAGAAAGACCTTATATGTGCCGGGCTGCAGGTCTGCCCGGATCGTGTATTCGTTCTCTCCCGTATCAAGGTCGATATACCGCGCTTCGGAGAAGGCCTCGTGCTGTTCGAGCGCGCTCACCTCCATGATCGTCGTCTGGAGCACGGCGTTCTTGACGGGGTCGCCGGCGTTCTCCACGTGGACCTGCAGGGCGTCGCCGCTGTAGGTCACCTCACCAAACGACGTGGAGAGGCATCCGGAAGCCCCGGTGAGGGCGGCAAGGGCCAGTATCAGAAGGATCGTAGTATTTCTGGACATCTGCTCGGAGAACCGGCGGCCCATAGACCGCACCGACGCAGGCACGGCCGTATGACTCCTCCGGCCCTCCAGGTTCACCTCCACTCTATTCATTCAGAATCTTGGTTGCTATTATTAAAATATTGTGAAAAAAACGGAGATTGCAGATGTCCCGGATTCTGGGCTCGACATAGGAGGATGCGATCTGAGATCCCCGGGATTCGCCCTCCGTAGGTCTCAGGTGAGGGAGAAGTGCTCCGGACCGGGCGGTGCATCGCCGGAGAGAACCCGCATCAGAAGGTATAGTTGAGGTAGAATCGGAAAATCCGCGGGAATACGGCGAGCCGTCCCTGAGCAAGATTTAATATAACACAATTATTATAATCATACAGTAATGATTAGGGCCGACCGCAACTCCCGCCTGCACCGGATATTCCGGGAGCTCCAGAAGAAGGGGTTGATTGACCGCAGGACGAGACTGGTGAGGTGCCCCTTCACCGTCTCCATACGGGGATGCCCGGGGCTCAACTGCATCCGCTACCGGCACTCGTTCTACGAGAGAACTCTCTCGGGGGCGAGCGACGATGCGCTCCGGTTCGTGCTGCTCCACGAAGAGGGGCACGTAAGGAAGGGCTCCTCCCTCCTCTCGGTCCTCCCGGCCCTCCCGGTTCTCCTCTGCCTCATCTTCCTCGGGCACTCACCCCTGCCGGCGGAAGGCCTCCCGGCCGCAAAGCCGATCCTCGTCGTCCTCCTCCTCCTGACCGCCTTCTTCGCTTACCGGACGTACTACCGCCGCATCTGCGATGAGGAGTTCATAGCCGACCGGTACGCCGCCGACGCGATGAGATGCTGCTACCGGGTCAGGGACCCCGGCGCCCTCCTCCAGAACCTCCTCTCTGGCCTGGCGGCAGGGACATCGTCCCCCCGCCGCAACAGCGTGATTTCCGGTATTCTCTGTTCCGGGCCCGACTACCGGCCGCCGATCGCCGAGCGCGTACAGCGGCTCCGGGCCGCAACCGGGCCTGGCGACGCAAGACCCGCCGTACGCCCCTCTGACGGCGACAACCCTTGCTGATATTTCTTCTCCCGTTTTGTGCCGCCTCCTCCGGGAGCGATTGAACCACATGCTGCTCCCGGATCCCTATCGATACAACGGTAACAGAACCCCCCTATTCATCATTCAAGAGGAAAGGATATTTCAAAAAAGAAGAGACGCCCAGAATATACATAGCATAATAAAAGTAGGTTTAATATAACCTATTTCAAATAAGGGTAGTAGGGGTGTTAGATATCACGATTATAGCGTTCGCCCACCACAAGGGGGGCACTGGAAAGACGACATCGTGCCTTAACGTTGCAGGGTACCTCCAGAAGGACGGGAAGAGCGTTCTGGTCGTAGACTGTGACCCGCAGGCCAATGCCACTACGGGTCTCGGGGTCGAACCCGAGACTCTCGAACTAAGCATGTATGACGTCTTCATGAGCGTCTTCGAGGGCTTTCCCGACGTCGGGATCGCCGATATTATCGTCTCAACGGCATCGGGGATCGATCTCGCCCCGGCAACACTGGACCTTGTGGGGGTTGAACCCTATCTCTACGGTATCGAGGAGAGGGCGGGGCTGCTCAAGGAGGCGCTCGCGCAGGTGAAAGACGCCTACGATTTCATCCTGATCGATACGCCCCCGAGCATGGGCCAGTTCGTCATCAACGGCCTCGTCGCGGCGGACCACACCGTCGTCACCCTCGACTCCGGCACGTTCGCCCTGAAAGGAATGGAAGCCCTTTCTACGGTCTTTGGCGACATCCGGGAGATGCTCGGAGAAGACGTCGCCGCGGACATCGCCATCCTGACCCGCTGGAAAGGGTCGGGCGACCCGGCGCCCGGAGCAGGCGGGCTTGCGCTCTTCCTGAAGCGGATCTTCTCACCCGCCTCATCCGCAGAAGAGGAGAGGGAGAGAGAGCGGCTGAAGGCGTTCGAGTCCGAGGTACGAAAAGCATTCAAGCAGGTCTTCACGGTCCCGTACTCTCCTGCAATCTACGAGACGCAGCAAAAGGGGCTCCCGATCTCGCATTATGCGCCCGAGAGCGATGCCGGCAGGGAATACCGGGCAATAGCAACTGCGCTCGCCGAGCGGGACAACAAATCATGAGGAGGATGTGTAATCGATGATCGATAAACCTGGAAGGAAAGCACTATTTACCGGCCCGATTGTGCCGGGTATGACAGGACAGACGCAGGAACAGGGACCAGTGGTACTGCCTGGGGCGATCGAGGCCGCACTCCACGCGGCGCTCGAAGGCAACGGCTCCGTGCAGATCGACCTTGCCGGCATTCCGGAGAGCTACCGGCCGCTGGCCACCTCGATCAACGCGCTGATCGAGAAGACGCAGGAGGAGAAGGAGCGCTTGAAGCGCCGGCTGGACGAGGCCGGGAAGGCCGATACGATCATCCAGCAGAATCCGATGCCCATCCTGGTCGTCGATCCGGGCTTCAAGGTGACGATGGCAAACACCGCCTATGCCGAGATGAGCGGGATCCCGATGGATCAGATTCTCGGCATGAACCTGAGGGACTTCAAGATAACGGCGCTGAAGGGTTCCGACCTCCGGCAGGTGCTCCTGGAGAAGAAGCGCGCGTATGCGGAGGTCGTCGTCGAACTGCCCTCGGGCACCCACGCTCTTGAACAGTACGCCATCCCGCTGCTCGATAGCGAGAATGCGGTCGAGAGCATCTTCATCGTCTACAACGACATCACCGAGAAACGGAAGGAGGAGGAGGAGATCCAGAGGATGCAGCACCGCATCGACACGATGATCAAGCAGAACCCGCTTGCCATCGCACTCCTCCGCCCCGACAAGAGCCGGATCGACATCAAC
>DALN01000006.1:7814-9409 GCA_002499455.1 Methanoculleus sp. UBA77
CGTCATGGTCAAGTGGCCCGACGGTGTGAAGAAGTACCTCACCCTGAATGCCATCCCCATCCTCGATCAGAACGGCGAGATCGAGATGGCGTTCTACGTCTGGAACGACTGGACCGACCTCCAGACCAAGAAGGAAGAAGCCGAGAAGCTCAAGCACAGTGTCGACACGATGATCAAGCAGAACCCGCTTGCCATCGCAACCCTCCGCGCGGACAAGAGCCGGATCGACATCAACGACGAGTATGCCCGGATGTGGCGTGGAACCCGCGAAGAGACCCTCGCGAAGAAACTCTACGACTACGATATCACCGTCATTGGCGGCGAGCACTTCTACGCCTGCTACGAGACGAAGAAGCCGGCCCGGACGGACGTCATGGTCAAGTGGCCCGACGGCGTGAAGAAGTACCTCACCCTGAACGCCATCCCCATCCTCGATCAGAACGGCGAGATCGAGATGGCATTCTACGTCTGGAACGACTGGACCGAACTGAAGGAGAAGGAAGAGGAGGTCAAGAAGGCCGAGTACCGTGTGGACGCGATGATCAAGCAGAATCCGCTTGCAATTGCACTCCTCGGGCCCGATAAGAGCCGGATTGACATCAACGACGAATACGTCCGGATGTGGCGGGGAACGCGGGAAGAGACGCTTGCAAAGAAACTCTACGATTATGATATCACCATCCTTGACGGCGAACACTTCTACGCCTGCTACGAGACGAAGAGGCTCGCACGGACTGATGCCCTGGTCAAGTGGCCTGACGGTGTGAAGAAGTACCTTACCCTGAACGCCATTCCCATCCTCGATAAGGACGGCAATATCGAGATGGCCTTCTACGTCTGGAACGACTGGACCAAGCAACAGGAAGAGATGGAGAGGGTCAAGGAGCTGCAGGAGCAGACCGAGGTCATGGTTCAGGAGAATCCGATGCCCATTCTCCTCTGGAACCCGGATGCGACACTGAGAATGGCGAATAAGGCATTCCTGAAACTCTCGGGGTACACCCAAGATCAGGCCTCGAGGCTCACCATCCACGACATGAAGTATCTCTCCCAGTCGGGTCAGGGGATTATCGACACCATACACAGCCGGCAGGCAAAACATGGAGAGGCCACGGTAGAGTTCCCATCCGGCATCCGCATCCTTGAGCGGTACAACATCCCGCTCCTCAACCGTGAGGGGAACCTCGACTCGGTCCTCACCGTCTACAACGACATCACCGAGCAGCGGAAGAAAGAGGAGCAGATTAAAGAACTGATGGAAACCGCCAAACAGGAGAGCGAGAGACTCGGAAGGAGCGCCAGTGAACTTGGAAAAGCGCTCGCCGCTTTGGCAAAAGGTGACATGACAGTATTTGTGACCACAGAGGCCGATGATCCTCTGGGGAACGTTAAGAACGATTATAATGCCTCACTGACTTCCATCCGTTCTCTCCTCGCCGAGGTGGCAAAGGCCGTTCAACAGGTAGACCAGACAACGAAAGAGGTCAGCAAGAGTTCGGACGAGATCATCAGGGCGACGGAGCAGGTCGCCGTCTCGACACAGCAGTCGTCAGAGGACGCACGCCGCCAGCTCGAGAAGATCGAGGAGATCGGGA
>DALN01000116.1 GCA_002499455.1 Methanoculleus sp. UBA77
TACCTGACCGCATCGACGTTCATCCTCCTCGTCGGTGTCTCCTTCACCATCAGTTACGCCCGGTCTTCGCGACGGCTCGCCGGCCGGGACCTGACGCTCAAGTACGTCCGGCGCGGCCTGACAATCTTCGGCTACGGCCTCATCATCACCGTCGTCACCTGGTACTTCCTGCCGTCGGTCTACATCGTCTTCGGCATCCTGCACTTCATCGGGGCCGCGATCCTGATCGCACCGCTCTTCGTGCGGCTCGATGCGGAGAAACTCATCGTCGCGAGCATCGCCTGCCTCCTCGCCGGGTACGTCACGAACACCGTCACGGGTCCCTGGCCCCTCCTCTGGCTCGGCATCCACCCGGCGTCCTTCACGAGCCTCGACTACGTCCCGCTCCTTCCCTGGTTCGGCCTGGTCCTGGTCGGGATGGCGCTGGGGTCCATGTACTACCCGGACGGGCGGCGGGGATTCCCGCTTGCGGTGGCGGAACCGGCATTCACCCGGCCGCTCTCGTTCCTCGGCCGGCACTCGCTCTTCATCTACTTCCTGCACCAGCCCGTCATCCTTCTTGCGATCGCGATCCTCGCACCCGGGACATTGTCGGGATTTTGACAGGGGCATGAGCACCATCAGAAGGTATTTGGAAGTAAAATCGAAATGATCTGGGGAGACCGAAGAGCGCTCCCGCCGCGAAAGGTGAACTTATGGTAGATGTGACGGACACAGCGTGGATCATATTCCTCGTCAGTATACTGGCGCTCCTGGCATTGGACCTCGGCGTCTTCAACCGCAAGGCCCATATCATACAACCGAAAGAGGCGCTCCTGCAGGTCGCTGTCTTCGTCACCGCCGCGGTGCTCTTCAATATCGGGGTATATACCTGGATGGGCCCTCAGGCAGGACTGGAGTTCACCACCGGCTACATCATGGAGCTGATGCTCTCCGTCGACAACCTCTTCGTCTTCGTCATCGTCTTCGCCTCATTCTGCGTGCCGGCGCAGGACCAGCATAAAGTGCTCTTCTACGGCATCCTGGGTGCTCTGGTCTTCCGCTTTGCCTTCATCATAGCAGGCGTGGCGCTGGTGGAGGCGTTCTCCTGGGTGCTCTACATCTTCGGTGCCTTCCTGATCTTCACCGCCATCAGGATGGTGACCGGGAAGGAGGAGAAACCGGTTGAACCGGACAAGAACATCCTGGTCCGCGGGTTCCGGAAGATCATGCCGGTCACGGGGGGGTATGAAGGCGACAAATTCTTCGTCCGAAAGCCTGATTCGACCGGCAGGATGGTGCTCTGGGCCACCCCCATGTTCGTGGCCCTGCTGGTCGTGGAGACCAGCGACATCATCTTCGCGGTGGACTCCATCCCGGCCATCCTCGGCATCACCACCAACCCGTTCATCGTCTTCAGTTCCAACGCCTTCGCCATCCTCGGCCTGAGATCGATGTACTTCGCGCTGGCGCACGTCATGAACGCGTTCTGTTACCTGAAGTACGGCCTGGCCGGCATCCTCAGTTTTGTCGGCGTCAAGATGCTGGCCGCCGACTTCTACCACATTCCGGTGGCGGTCTCGCTCGCCGTCATCATCCTGATCCTGGTGGTGGCCATCGCCGCATCCCTGATCATAACCCGGCGCACCGGGGTCTGTCCTGCAATGGAGGAGGTACAGGCCGCGGCCGGCCCCGCCTTGAGGGCACTCCATGCGGACGACGAGCCGGCCGCCACGGCGGAGACGGCCTGTCCCGCACTGGAAGAACTCAGGGAGACCGGGAAAGGCAATCGGTGACCCGCCGTCGAGGTTCGCAACCGCCCTGCTGCATCGCCTCCCTCCTCTTTTTTGTCCACGTCTCACCGATACCGCGCTCTCACCGGACCTGACATCAGCGAACCGCCAGCCCTGAAGGCCGGACGCGAAGAGCAATCGACCTTAAAAGAGGGTTGGGGGAAGAAAGAGGGCCGTCAGGTTCCCTGCTCATCGAGCAGCGGCACGTCGGCAAACGCCAGAACGTCAAAGATGCCCCGTTCCGTGACCCGGAGCTCGGGGATGACGGTCAGGGCGAGGAACGAGAGGTACATGAAGGGATTCTCGATAGCCCCGAGCCGCCGGGCATGCTTCTCGAGGGCCGCGAGGCGTCCCACGACCTCTCCGTAGGGGAGCGCCGACATCAGCCCGGCGCACTCGAGGGGGAGGGCGGTCACTTCATCCCCGGCCACGACCGCGAGCCCCCCGCCGAGCCGGACCACCTCATCGATGGCCCGGACGATATCGGCGTCACCGGCCCCGACGGCGACGATGTTGTGGGAATCGTGCGAGACCGAGCCCGCGATCGCCCCGACGTTGAGGCCGAAGCCATGGACGAGCCCGACCCCGGAGCCGCCTGCCCGGTAGCGGTCGGTGACGACGGCTTTGAGGATATCCCGGTTGGTGTCGGGGATATTCGCGGCGTCGACCGGGCAGCGCAGGAGACGGGTCGTGATCTGGCCGGGCACGATCCCGATCACCCGCGCCTCCCCACGACCGGCGATCCCGATATCACGGGGCTCCGGCACACGGGCGTGCAGCGGGGCCACGGGGCAGGCAGGCTCGCGGTAACCGGTATCGACAACCCTGACGCCGCGCTTGAACGTCCCGAGGACCGCGAAGCGGCCGGGGTCGTCGACGACGCAGAAGTCGGCGAGCCTCCCGGGGACAAGGGCGCCCCGGTCACGGAGCCCGAACCGCTCGGCGGCCGAGAGCGTGGCCATCCGGAGGGCCAGTTCGACCTTGAGGCCGGCAGCGACCGCTTTTCGGATACAGTCATCGATATGCCCCTCGGCGGCGAGCATATCGGCGTGCCGGTCGTCGGTGGCAAAGCAGCACCGCGGCGCCGTGCAGGCGTCGACGAGCGGCAGGAGATCCTTGAGGTTCTTCTCCGTCGAGCCCTCGCGGATCATGATGTACATCCCGCGGAGGAGCTTCTCCCGCGCCTCCGCGAGCGTCGTGCACTCGTGGTCGCTTCCCGCCCCCGCGTAGACGTAGGCGTTCAGGTCCTTCCCGGAGAGGAACGGTGCGTGGCCGTCGATGACGGAAAAGAGGTCCATCTTCGCCCGGAGATCCGGATCGCCGGAAAGGACGCCGGGGACGTTCATCACCTCGGCAAGCCCGATGACCCCCTCGCGCCCCCGGAACCGGGCGAGGTCATCCGCCGTGAGCACCGCGCCGCCCGCATCGAGGGGCGTTGCCGGAACACAGGACGGAAGCATGACCAGGATGTCGAGCGGCGTCCGCGCTCCCTCGGCGAGCATATACTCTATCCCCGGCACCCCGCAGACGTTCGCTATCTCGTGGGGGTCGGCGACCACGGTCGTCGTGCCGCGGGCAAGGACGAGCCGGGCATACTCCGCCGGCGCGAGGAGAGAACTCTCGATGTGAACGTGGGCGTCGATCAGGCCGGGCACCACATAGGCTCCTGCAAGGTCGTACTCCTCCTTCCCCTCGTAGTCGCCGAGGCCGACGACGTAGCCGTCCTTCACCGCGAAGTCCGTGCGCTCCCAGGTGCACGTGAACGGGTTAAAGACCTCGGCCCCGCGAAAGACCGTATCCGCCGGCTCAAGCCCCCGCGCCGCCGCAAGCCCGGCAGGCGGTTTCAGGGTGCCACCTCCAGGTCGCGGATGACGGAGGTCCTCCGCTCCTGGCCGACGAATATTGTCANNGTCGACCGCGACCGTATACTCGTTCTCTCCCTGGTCGAGGTTGATGTAACGAGCCTCCGAGAAGGCCTCGTGCTGCTCAAACGCCCCCACCTTCATGATCGTCACCTGGAGCACAGCGTTCTCGACGGGACCGGCGGTATTCTCCACGTTGATCCGGAGGGCCCCGTCGCTGTAGGTCACCTCCTCAAACGCTGTGGAGAGACAACCGGCAGCCCCGGCGAGGGCGGCGAGGGCAAGTATAAGAAAACCCATGTACCTGGACATCCGCTCACAGTGCCGGAGGCAGGGCCCTGCACCGGCACAGCGCGGGCCGCGGAAACCTTCCGGCACCATATTCACCTCTAATTATTCACAATTTCGGCTGAAATTATTAAAATATTGTGAAAAAAACGGACACTGCAGATGTTTCGGATTCCGGGACGTCCTGAAGAGCGAACCGGGTGCGATCGGTCAGGGCGGTGCGGCACCCGGCCGAACCCTGCGGCAGAAGCCGGGGGAGGGGGGTCCATCGCTGCAGGGCATATCGTTGTCTCTAAACCCTTGAATCCTGTAAACATCATGAAGCAAGGATGAAAATCTGAATACAGACGGAGATCAGGCACGCCGATGCCCGGCAAGGTTTAAAATACATTGATAAATATAATTTTATTTGAATGAGTTGGGAGGACCGGGACTCACGTCTCTACCGGATATTCCAGGAACTCCAGGAGAAAGGGTTGATCGGCCGCAGAACGAGGCTGGTGCCATGCCGCTTCACCTTCGCCGTGCGGGCCTACCCGGCGTTCAACTGCATCCGCTACCGGCGTACGTTCTACGACAGGCACCTTGCCCGGGCAAGCGATGACACGCTCCGGTTCATGCTGCTCCACGAAGAAGGGCATATCAGGAAAGGCTCCTCTCTCACTGCCGCACTCCCGGCCCTCCCGGTCCTCCTGTGCCTTGCCTTTCTCCCCCATCCCCCAATCGATCTGTTCCCGGCGACGATCCTGTCGCTCCTGCCGGCTGCCGGCATCGGGCTCGTTGCTGCAAAACTGGGTGCCGTCGCTCTTCTCGTCCTGACGATCGTCTTCGCCTACCGGGCATACTACCGCCGCATCTGTGACGAGGAGTTCATAGCCGATCGCTACGCGGCGGAGGCGATGAAACGCTGCTACCGGCTCAGGGATCCCGGAGCCCTCCTCCAGAACCTCCTCTCCAGCATACAGGGCCGGGCAGCGGGCTCTCGATCGGGCTCCGATTACCGGCCGTCCATATCCGAGCGTGTACGAAGGGTCCGCGGCGCGATCTCTGCCGAAAGCCGCACGGCAGCCCAATCCTCCCGCTGAGCGCCTTCGCCCCTCTGCACACCGGAGCCCGGACCGGAGGCAACTGCCGGCGCTTCCCCCAAACCACCCCTTACTTCTGAAAAACTGCACAATAGATCCGGCCGGGATCCGCCATCAGAGATTCAGACATCCCCAAAATAAAGAATGCCGCTCGTGCATCCGCAGCAGAATAAAATAGGTTTAATAGTCCCAATTGCAAAGAAGGTATGAGGGGTGCTGGATATCACAATTGTAGCGTTTGCCCACCATAAAGGTGGCACCGGAAAGACGACATCGTGCCTCAATATTGCAGGCTACCTCCAGAAAGACGGGAAGAAGGTACTGGTCGTGGACTGCGATCCGCAGGCCAACGCCACCACGGGGCTCGGGATCAAGCCTGAAACCCTTGAGTTGAGCATGTACGACGTCTTCATGAGCGTCTTTGAAGGCTTTCCCGACATCACGATCGACGACGTGATCGTACCCACGGCATCCGGGATCGATCTCGCTCCGGCAACCCTGGACCTCGTGGGGGTCGAACCCTACCTCTACGGCATCGAGGACAGGGCGGGAGTGCTCAAGGAGGCGCTCGAACGGGTGAAGGGCAACTACGACTTCATCCTGATCGATACACCCCCGAGCATGGGCCAGTTCGTCATCAACGGCCTCGTTGCGGCAGATCATACCGTCGTCACCCTCGATCCCGGCACCTTCGCCCTGAGAGGTATGGAAGCCCTCTCAACAGTCTTTGACGATATCAGGGAACTGCTCGGAGCAGACGTCGTTGCGGACGTCGCCATCCTGACCCGCTGGAAAGGCCCCGAAAACCAGGCAGCAGAGGCCGGAGGCCTTGTGCTCTTCCTGAAGCGGCTTTTCTCGGCCGGCCCGTCGGCAGAAGAGGAGAAGGAGCGGGAGCGGCTGAAGGCGTTTGAGTCCGAGGTCAGGAAAGCGTTCAGGCAGGTCTTCGTCGTCCCGTACTCGCCCGCCATCTACGAGACACAGCAGCAGGGCCTTCCCATCTCCCACTACGCACCCGAGAGCGACGCGGGAAGAAGATACCGTGCGATAACGACCGCAATTCAGGAACTGGAAACTGGAAGAAGAGCATGATATGGATGTGTAATCGATGATTGATAGACCTGGAAGAAAAGCACTCTTTACCGGACCGGTTGCGCCGGCAACGGCAGGACATGAGCAGGGACCGGTAGTACTGCCCGAAGCGATCGAGTCCGCGCTTCATGCGGGGCTCGAAGGCGACGCCGCCGCACGGATCAACCTTGCCGGCATCCCGGAGGCGTTCCGGCCCCTCGCCGTCTCGATCAACGCGCTGCTCGACAAGAAGGAAGAAGAGAAGCAGGCTATCAGGCACCGGCTGGACGAGGCCAGAGCGCTCCTGAAGGAGTCCGATAAGATCATCGAGCAGAACCCGATGCCCATCCTGATTGTCGACCCGCAGTTCAAGATCCTGACCGCAAACATTGCATATGCGGAGATGAGCGGGATCCCCCAGAGTCAGATGACCGGCAGGAGCCTGCGAGACTTCAAGATCGTATCGCAGCAAGGCTCCGGCCTCCGGCAGGTTCTCCAGGAGAAGAGGCAGGCCCACGGTGAAGTCGTCGTCGAACTCCCCTCAGGGGTCCATACGCTTGAGCAGTACGGCCTCCCGCTTCTCGATGAGAAGGGGGCGATAGAGAGCATTCTCATCGTCTACAACGATGTCACCCGGCAGCGCGAGGAAGAGGAAGAGATCCGGATTCAGATGGAGAACATCGCTGAGCTGCAGCGGCAGTCCGACACGCTCATCCAGAAGAACCCGATGCCGATCCTGGTCGTCGATGCCGGGATGAAGATCCTCACCGCGAACGAGGCATACCTCCGGTTGACCGGCATCGACCGGGCACGTATCGCCACAATGACCCTGCGGGACTTCAAGGTTCTCGCCCAGAACGGGGATGGGGTCAGGAAGGTGCTCGCCGAGAAGGTCGAGGTCTACGGCGAGGTGACGGTCGAGTTCCCCGCCGGCACCTACATCCTGGAGCAGTACGGGATCCCGCTCACAAACGAGAGGGGCGAACTCACGGGGATCCTGATCGTCTACAATGATGTCACCGAGAAACGGAAGGAAGCGGATGAGATCAGGCGGATGCAACAGCGCATCGATACGATGATCCGGCAGAATCCTCTTGCAATCGCGACTCTCCGCCCGGACAAGAGCCGGATCGACATCAACGACGAGTATGCCCGGATGTGGCGGGGAACCCGCGAGGAGACCCTCGCAAAGAAACTCTACGACTACGACATCACCATCCTCAACGGCGACCACTTCTACGCCTGCTACGAGACGAAGAAGCCTGCACGAACCGACGTCATGGTCAAATGGCCCGACGGCGTGAAGAAGTACCTCACCCTGAACGCCATCCCGATCCTGGACGCAAAGGGCGATATCGAGATGGCCTTCTATGTCTGGAACGACTGGACCGATCTGCAGAAGCAGAAGGAGGAGGTCGAGAAGACCGAGCACCGGGTAGACGCGATGATCAAGTTAAACCCGCTTGCGATCGCGACCCTCCGCGCCGACAAGAGCCGGATCGACATCAACGACGAGTACGCGAGGATGTGGCGGGGAACCCGCGAGGAGACCCTCGCAAAGAAACTCTACGACTACGACATCACCATCCTCAACGGCGACCACTTCTACGCCTGCTACGAGACGAAGAAACTCGCCCGAACCGATGTCATGGTCAAATGGCCCGACGGTGTGAAGAAGTACCTCACCCTGAACGCCATCCCGATCCTGGATGCAAAGGGCGATATCGAGATGGCCTTCTATGTCTGGAACGACTGGACCGAGCAGCGGGAGAGAGAAGACCAGATCCGCGAACTGATGGAGACCGCAAAGCAGGAGAGCGAGAAACTCGGGGCGAGCGCTGAAAACCTCGGGAAAGCACTCGCGGCCATGGCAAAAGGCGACCTGACGGCATTTACGGATGCAGAAGCAGGCGACCCGCTCCTCTCGGTCAAGACCGATTACAACGCCTCGCTGACCGCCATCCGCTCGCTCATCGGCGAGGTGGCAAAGGCGGTTAGCCAGGTCGAGATGACCACGAAAGAGGTCAGCAAGAGCTCCGACGAGATCATCCGGGCCACCGAGCAGGTCGCCACCTCGACGCAACAGTCCTCAGAGGATGCACGGCGGCAGCTTGAGAAGATCGAGGAGATCGGGAAG
>DALN01000101.1 GCA_002499455.1 Methanoculleus sp. UBA77
AGGGTGGTCGTCAGGACGCCGGAAGGGCTCGCGGACCTCGACCCGCAGGCGCTCTACCGCCGGCACCTGGAGAGCGTGATCGCGAAGGTATCGGGGAAGTAACCTCCGGAGTGGGGCTCAGGGGTTGCGCCGTTTCGCGAGGATGTAGACCGGTATCCCCGCCAGCATGACCGCACTCCCGGCAGCGACGGATGCGGCCGGGAGCGTGAACGCGAGCACGAGGCAGCCGAGAAGGCCGAGCACCGCAAGCTTCCTGCCATACAGCCTCTCCTGCCCCGTCAGGGTGTACGCGGACGCGTTCGTGATTGCGTAGTAGAGGAGCACGGTGAAGGAACTGAACCCGATCGCCGCACGGAGATCCGCGAGCAGCACCACCGCGACCAGGATTACGCCGACCGTCACCTCGGCGAGGTGCGGGACCCGGTGCACCGGGTGGACCCGGCCGAGATACGAGGGCATTCTCTGGTCCCGCGCCATGGCAAAGAGCATCCGGCTGATGCCCGCCATGAGGGAGAGCAGCACCCCGAGCGTAGCGGCGGTCGCGCCGGCCCTGACGAGCCACTGCCACTCTCCGAAGCCCGCCCCGGCGAGCGCCGTCACCAGGGGCGCATTGGACCCTGCGAGCGCGGCAGGCCCGGCGAGGAGCAGCGCCGAGACGGCGACGACGGTGTAGACGGCCAGGGTGATGCCGAGACCGAGGGCGATCGCCCGGGGGATGGAGGTCTCCGGGCTCCTGACCTCTTCGCCCAGGGTGGCGATCCTCGAGTACCCGGCAAACGCAAAGAACCAGATCCCCGCCGACTGCAGGATACCGTAGAGGCCGTTCGGCCCGAGAAGGGGGCGGAGGTTGCCGGGATCCGGCTCGCCGGCGAAGACGAGGGCGACGATCGCCGAGAGGGAGAGCAGGACCGCCGCAACGATGACCTTCGTCGCGCCGGCGGTCTTCTCGATACCGAAGTAGTTCAGCACCGTGAACGCGATCACCGCCCCCGCGGCAAGATAGCGTGCGTATTCGGGGAAGAGGTAGTAGCCGAAGGTGAGCGCGACCGCGGAGCAGCTCGCGAGTTTCCCGACGACGAACCCCCAGCCTGCCGTCCAGGCCCAGAACCCGTTCAACCGTTCCCGTGCGTAGACGTAGGTGCCGCCCGACGCCGGGTACAGGCGGGCGAGCTCGCCGGACGAGGCGGCGTTGCAGTATGCGACCGCGGCCGCAATCGCGAGGCCGAGAAGCAGCCCCGCCCCGGCCGCGGCCGCCGCCGGCGCAAGGGCCGTGAAGATGCCGGCGCCGATCATGGAGCCGAGCCCGATAGCGACGGCATCTCCTGTCGTCAGCCTTCGCGAGAGCCTGCTCTCCGCGTTCGTGTCGTGAGGCGTCGTTTTCGTCGTCCGGACTTCCCCCTCATGCTCGTGACTGCCGGAGACAGCGCCCGTGAGCCTCGCAGTCGGCGGGGAGCATACGGTCGATGCCGATTCTCTAGATATCACTCAGTTATGTGGAGAGGGTACTGGTGTGACCTCACGCGAAGCCGCGAAGGCGCGAAGCCTGAAATAAGTGTTGACAGCCCCCTTCGCGTTCTTCGCGGCTTCGCGAGAGTCAAGACATACGGATAGCCCTGCAGTGAACTCGATCTCAGGAAGAGGGGTTCAACAGAGCCCAAAAAGATGTTTTGAGCCCCTACCCCTCCACGATGACGACCGGTTTGATCAGGTCTCTGGGCTTCTCCTTCATCAGGAGGAGGGCCTCCTCGAGTTTGTCGAACCCCTTGAAGACATGCGTCGCCATGAGCGAGGGGTCCATGCGCCCGCACATCACCACCTCGGCCAGCCGCTCCATCCGCACCCTTCCGCCGGGGCAGAGCCCGGTCATGATGTTCTTGTCCGCCATGCCAAAGCCCCAGCCGGCGCGGGGGAGGGGTATGACGTCCTGGTCGCCGATGCCCGAACCGAAGTAATTGATGTTCGATATGACCGATCCGGGTTTAGCCACGTTGATCGCGTCCATCATGATCTCCGGGCCGCCGCCGGCGATGATGACGGCATCGACGCCCTCGCCGTGGGTCGCGTTCCGGATCTGCTCGACGGTGTCTCCCTCCTTGTAACTGACGATGTTCGTCGCGCCGTACTCCTTTGCGACCTTCACCGAGGCGGGCCTCGTGCCGACGGCAAAGATCCGTCCGGCACCCCGGAGTTTTGCACCGGCGACGGCCGAGAGGCCGACCGGCCCGATCCCGAGAACCGCCACCGTCGACCCGATCTTGATGTTCGCGTTCTCGGCGCCCATGAACCCGGTGCTGAGCATATCCGGGAGCATGACCCCGGCCTCAAGCGACATCCCCTCCGGCAGGTGCGCGAGGTTGTAGTCAGCCAGGTTCACGTGGAAGAACTCCCCGAAGACGCCGTCCTTGAAGTTCGAGAACTTCCAGCCCCCGAGCGGGCCGCCGGTCTGCGACGGGAACCCCCGCTGTGCGGCATCCGTCTCCCAGTCGGGCGTGATGGCCGGGACGATGACCCGGTCGCCGGGCTTGAAGTCTTTCACCTCGCTGCCCACCTCGTCGACGATACCGAGCGCCTCGTGCCCCAGGATGAGGTTGTGCCGGTCCCCGATGGCTCCTTCCCAGACGGTGTGGATGTCGGACGTGCACGGCGCGAGCGCCAGCGGCCTGACGATGGCGTCCCGCGGCCCGCAGGCGGGCCGCTCTTTCTCG
>DALN01000150.1 GCA_002499455.1 Methanoculleus sp. UBA77
AGTTCGGGCCGCAGATGTTGTACCGGGCTTCATACCCGTCTCCGGCATTCCCGGCACCGGCGATGCCGTGCCGGCAGTAGTCGAAGTAGTTCGCCTCGACGAGGGCCACCGCACCACTGGCTACGCTGATACCGTATCCAAGACCGGCATTCTGGTTGTGGTGGATGTAGTTGTGGTGGATGTAAGCGCCGGTCTTCATGTCAGAGCCTCCCGTACCTATGAGACCGATCGCTGCGTTGCCCCAGCCGGAGATCTCACAGTTGTCTATCTCAAGGTTCCGATATGAAGACATAATCCCGACCACCGCCGGACTGCCGTTGGTCTTGTCAGGTCCCTCGATACGGAGACCGGTGATCCTCACGTGCTCCCCGCCGATCCGGAGTGCGGTGACTTCGCTGCGGGAAGATTGATAGATACGTCCGCCTGCTGCCCCGTTTTCGCCACGGTTGCTTGCGAGGGTGACTCCGGCCGGTATCTTGACCTCGTAGCTGCCGCCCAGGTCGATGTTCGCGTTGCCTTCAACGTAGATGACATCTCCAGAGCGTGCACTCTGCAGAGCGGAGAGCAGTTCACTCTTTGTGTCGACGATGAACTTTGCGCTGCTTCTGCTGACGGTGTTCTTATACCCGTCACCGCCTCCAATCGGGTTCCCCGTGGGGTTAGCGTCAGCCCCGTAGACGTTCTGACCCGGCGTCGGTGTCGGCGTCGGCGTCTTCGTGGGCGTCGGAGTCGGGGTCACGGTGGGCGTCGGCGTTACTGCGGGCGCACTCACCGTCATCGTCCTGGTGAGAACGTTGTTGTTCTCGTTGTCCTCTGCGATCCGGTTCACGTCGTCGACCGTCGCGGTGATCGTGTAGGTTCCTGCAGTTGCAGTCCAGGTCGAACCGGCGACGCCGCCGTTAGCGGTCACCGTGACCGATGCGCCGGGGGCGATCGAGGTTGCGTGGTTGTCGGACCAGATTGCCGAGCCGATGTTCTCGCTCGACGTGAATGCCACGCCGTGGGTTGTGCCGGACGGCGTTGCAGCAGTGCCCTGGTTCTTGATCACCGCTTTCATCGTGATCGTGTCACCGGCTACCGGGTTTGCCGGCACCCAGGAGATCTCGGTCACGACGAGGTCCGGTTTCCCGGAGGGGTTCGGAGTCGGCGTTACGGTGGGTGTCGGCGTCGGGGTGGGCGTCGATCCGGTCTTCGAGACCGTGATCTGCTCGGTGCGGACGTTGTTNNGGCGATCCGGTTGACGTCGTCCACATTGGCCTTCACGGTGTGAGTGCCCTCGACGGCGTTCCAGGTCGCACTGGACGTGCCACCGTTCGAGGTCACCGTGACCGATGCACCCGGGGCAATCGACTGAACGTAGTTGTCGGACCAGACGCCGGGCCCGGCGGCCCCATCATCGAACGTGAAAAGGACGCCGTGCTTCACGCCGGCTGGCGTAGGAGCGTCACCCTTGTTCTGGATAACCGCTTTTAGTGTCACCGCACTCCCGGCTACCGGGCTTGCCGGTTCCCAGGAGATATCAGTCACCACGAGGTCCGGTTTTCCGGAGGGGTTCGGGGTCGGTGTTACAGTTGGTGTCGGCGTAGGATTTACGGTCGGATTGGATACATCGACTTTGACAGGGCTGCTCAGCGCATAGGTTCCGGCATCGATGATTATGGTGCCGTTGCCGATGGCCTGCATTGCAGCCTGTATCACTTTGCTGTCGTCTGTCCCCGCTGTACCACTGCTGATTACCTGACCTGTGCTGTCTTCTGCAATGATCTTTGTGCCTTCACTGTACACAAGTACATCGTAGGTACCCTGTGATACCTCCTGACTTGGCGCAGCCTGTACCGGTGCAGTTATTGCAAACACCAGAAACAGGGTTAACGCAAGTAATAGGGGTTTTTTCATGTCTATTCTCCTAGATTTGCCCTCCGGGGGAGCCATTTGGCTCCCAGAACGGTGGGTGAGGGCAGACGACCCTCAGAACTAGTTGCTCTTTTTGATATTTATAGTTATTCTTTTTTTGATACTAGTTATAAATTGGGATATTGGATATTTGCGACAATATAGTCGTTAATTTTGTGAATATGCATATTTAAAAAACATTATGGTTCTGAGATGTGATATATACCAAAATGTATTTATCCGCTTTTCTTGTGCGGTTCTATCCGCGCTTCTGCAAATCGGCGGCAGGAGATCTGCATGATGGTTTTTGTTCTCTGCCTGGTGGAGGCCCGCACCAGCCTTTTCGGTCGGACGGTTACCGGTGACGATCGTGACGGGACCGGGACTCTCTGAGATGGGTCGGCACGTTGGTGGCACAGGCCGGACATCAGGCCTATTGGGCACAGAATCCGTAAGATAGAAGTATTCCGTCTCCAGAACGTTCTCTCTGTAGATGAAGTCCGGCAGGGTCCCGGTTGCCCGGCCCATCTGGCAGGTCCGGGAAACGGGGTCGAAGGGGCTGTCCTGGGTGAAGAGCGCAGCGAGTTGTGCCCGTAGCCGGATCATCGGCCTCCGGCCGTTTTGATGATGATGCATATGCTGTCCGCTGGCGATCCACGCGGCCTGAGTTCCTCGGGGTGCCCGGGTGCTTCCCGAAACCTGCTGGCGCCGATACGGCTCGTTGCTCTCGAGTTTGCCCGTATCACCGGCAGACACTCTCCTGACATGGCAGCATACTCGTTACGCCGCGTGATGGCTCGTGCAACCTGTCTTCCCCGCCAGGATCCGATCTGCGATATCTGGAGATCCATTTTTATAGCAGGAGTTTGATGGATAGTGAGCGGGCTTACAGGCACACACTGAACGGCTTATACGGTGCCTGGCTCTGGAATTCATGAATCTCCCGGATAATTGAGGATGAAATGAACCTGTGTCTTGTGAATCATTCTGATATACCGAGAGCCGAAGTCTTTACCCTGGGCCAGCACCTGGGCGAACGGGGGCATCAGGTTACCGTTCTTTATCCAACTGACGGAAAACACATTCCCCCTCAGGGAAAAATAGATATAGTCCCCTTTCCTGCACGATTTCTACCGAAGATCCATTACGTTCTCCCCAACTTTCGCAGGCAGTATCAGCTGCTGCACGAGTTCACATCCCGTGAGGGATGCGAGTTGATCCAGGCCTGTGACTATGACTACCTTACCTCGGTGCCTCCCATCCTCCTGAAGAGGAATGCCGGCACACCTCTTGTTCTCACGACAGATGCTTTCCCGGGGCTCTCCTGGTTCTTTGGAGACAGGTTCGTTGACGGGGTGGCCCGGATCTATACACGGACTGCCGGGAAACGGATCCTCAACGCGTATGACAGGCTGGTTCTCCTGAGCAACAGGCTGGTGAACGACGCCGTAACTCTGGATGTTCCGCACGAGAAGATCCGTGTCATCCCTATAGGAGTGGACGTAGCACGGTTCCGGCCGGGGGTGGACAGCTCCGATCTGCGCTCCAGTCTCGGCATCCGGGACGACGAGCTGGTTGTCCTCTTTGTGGGGAGACTGGCCCTTGTCAAGAGGGTCGACATGCTCATAGACCTCTCCCGGCTGCTCTTAAGGGAGCAGGTCAAGTTCCGTATGGTGATAGTCGGGGATGGAGAATACGGTGAATATTATCGGCAGATGGCACAGGGGGTAGAGAATGTGATGTTCCTGGGTTCCGTCCCCTCGGCCGACATGCCCCGGTATTATGCGCTTGCCGACCTGGTGATCCTGCCATCCCTCTCCGAAGGCCTCCCCAATGTGTTGCTGGAGGCTTCAGCTTCGGCAAAGCCCGTTATCGCAACGGACGTCGGGGGGATCTCTGATATTGTCCTCCATGGCACTTCGGGGTATCTTGTCGACGCAGGAGACCTCCGCTCGCTGTACACCCGCACAATGCAGTTGCTTGATGCTCCGGATCAGGCGAGGCGAATGGGATGGGCAGGTTTCGAGCATGTGAGCGAACACTTCAACTGGCGGGCTGTCACTGATGCTTACGAGGCGATGTACCTGGAGATGCTGGCTGTGAGCTCCGACAGCTCTTAGCCGGGGCTCATTGGACATGGGAGATGTATGGAATGCCATTCCGGGTCGGATCTCTCCCGGACGTCGCTTTCCCGAAGAGGACAGGCTGTGACCCGGGCCATGACTGTCTTCTGAAAAGTCCCGGGCCCGGTATTCCCTATTCTATCATCAAGGTGTTGCGTACAAGGCGGCAGAGAGCGTTCTGCCGGACCCATGCCGATCCCTCGAGCCCGGTTCTTATCGCCACCGCGAGAACTGCCAGTATAACAGCAAGGAGAAGCGTCTCCGTATTTGCGAGGCCTAACAGGTCCCTCTCACAGGGGAGAACGAACAGTCCAAGTTCGCTGCCTGAGAGCGGCCAGAGGTACGCATATCCCGGAACACATGTCGTGAGGCCGTCTTCGACGAGGTGTGCCCCGAACCCCAGAGCTGCAAGACTGAAAGACTCCAGGAAATGGACCTTCAGCGGTCGGAGGGCGAGGGCAACTATGGCCGCGTACACGAAGAGAGATCCGATATTGTGGAAAGAGCCATGGAATGCCGCACCTTCTGTTATAAATCCCCCTATAGTTCCATAAAGCAACCAGTGCAGAATATCCATCGCGACATCGATGTCGGGTGAAAATGCACTGGCGACGATGATCCAGGAGTGATCCTTCCCGACCAGTTTGTGACTTATCAGTCCCGCCAGGATAGCTATGCCTATACCAAAGATGAGGTGCTCGATGATCATGGACCCACGTCTTCGATCTCTTTGCGGGTTTGCTCGTTGCGAGAAGTTAATATTTTCCCGGCGATGTGACAGGAAAAACCGAAATCCCGCTCAGATCTTATGGACCAATCGGCAATTGTGCTCGATACTTTCTCTTTCTCATCAGATTGATGGAAGTCGTGTGCCTGTATGTTAAAGCAACCTAAACCTGTATGTGCAAGCAGATCGGTGATTCGCGTATTCTCGAGCCCCTGGCCTTCTGGAACTCAAATGCTGGAGAGGAAAATCCTGTTGTCTGGCGTATAGGTGAAATCCAGGGATGTAGTGTTTTACTTTCATTATCTGATATAACATTTGCACAAAAAAGCCTATATAGTGTAAGTGGAGTGGTATCGGTGGTAGTTCTTCATGGAAAGGGGTACAGTATTCGTGACCGACGCTCAGATGCGGAGCTCCCTTGCTGTCATCAGATCCCTTGGCAGGCAGGGTTTGCAGGTGACCGCAGGTGAGGAGACGATATGGTCGACAGGCTTTCTCTCAAAATATTGTGCCGGGAAGGTTGTGTATCCCTCTCCCCGGGAGAGTGAAAAATTTATTGAATGCCTTGTTCCTGTTCTGGAACGAGGCGATTATGATGTAATTTTTCCTGTTGCAGATGCGTGCTTAAAGCCCGTCATAGAAAACGAACGGGAGATATCACGCTACACACAAATAGCCCTTCCCCCTTCGTCGGTCTTTCAGCGAGGATTTGATAAAGGCCTCACCCTGCAGATTGCCGCGGAGAACAGTATCCCCTGCCCTAAAACCTACTTTCCCGGACGCGACGAGGACCTCTCGCCAATCCTTGAGGCAATCGATTATCCAGTTGTCCTGAAGCCGCGGGTAGGTTCAGGAAGGCGGGGTGTAGTTATCTGTAAATCACCTGAAGAAGTGATCCTGCGGTATCGGCAGTTGGTAGAACAATTCGGGCCGATGCTGATACAGGAATACATCCCCTACGGCGGGGAACTTGGGGTCTACGCACTGGTCAACCGACAGTGTGAGATGCGTGCCGTGACCGTGCAGCGAAGACTCCGTTCATACCCGATCGATGGTGGGCCAAGCACCCTTCGAGAGACTATCCGGAACGAACTATCGGAGACGGCAATCGATCTGGCATACAGCCTCCTTCATGCAATGCGCTGGTCCGGCGTGGCAATGGTCGAATTCCGTGTTGATGGGCGGGATGGATCTCTGAAACTCATGGAAGTGAACCCGAGGTTCTGGGGTTCATTGCAGTTGTCCATTCTCAGCGGCGTCGACTTCCCCTATCTGCTTTATAAGATGATTATGGAAGGTGATGTCGCTCCGGTGCTGGACTACACACAGGGTGTCAAGTGTCGCTGGTTGTTGCCGGGAGAGATTCTCTGGTACCTTATTTCACCCCAGAAATTGAAGAATATCAGGGAAATACTCCGATTTGACATCCCTGACGATATTATCTCGTTGAGTGATCCCGGACCAACTCTTGGGTTTGCACTTGCAACTCTCCGTTACTCGATGGACCGGGAGATGTGGCGATTTGTGCTCAGGCGGTGACACGGATGATCAACGCGCTCAGTATCGATCTGGAGTATTGGTGGTGCAATGAATTTCTCACGAATCACCTGCCTGATGAGAGAGAAGATCTCCTTCGGGAATCGCTGAACCCCCTTCTCGAACTTCTCGATAAAAAGGATATACGGGCCACTTTCTTTGTTCTTGGAGCGGTTGCGGAGGCGTATCCCGATATTGTGGCGGATATATTCGAAAAGGGACATGAGATTGGCTGCCATGCCTACTCTCATAAAACGCTCTACGAGTTGAGCGCCCCTGAATTCGAACGGGAGATAAAGCAATGCCTGTCTCTGCTCGCCAGGTATCATCCGCAGGGATTCAGGGCCCCAAGTTTCTCATTGAATAATGACACCCGATGGGCTCTGGACATCCTGCAGAAGCATGGGTTCCAATATGATTCAAGCATATTCCCGGTGCGAACGAACCTTTATGGTGTTCCTAAGGCACCCCTTGGTGTATATCGGCCCTCAAGAGACGATGTTACAAGACATGATCCGGAAGGTACGATCGTAGAATTTCCTTTAACCGCTCTGAAGATTGGCCTCAATGTCCCTATTGCAGGTGGATTTTATCTCCGTCTCCTGCCGCGATGGTTCCTCTCCTGGGGAATAAGGCAGGTGAACAGAAATCGGCCCGCAAACATCTACGTACACCCGCATGACGTATTTCCGAGTGCCCCACAACTCAACCTGCCTGCCTTCCCGAAATTTATCACGTATCATGGGGCTGCAGATTCACTGGCTAAACTGCAGCATCTGGTAGATAGGTTCTCGTTTAAACCCATTTGTGACATTTTAGAAGATGTTGGCAGCGAGACCGGCCTCCCCTCTGCCACAACGTTTGCAAGTGCAGTTTGATCTCAATGAGTCCGTCCTGTATCTCAGAAACAACTTTCGGTAGACAGGTTCGCTTCTTACTTCATTTAGTATATCGAATCCTGTCCCGGCAGCAGATGTACCGGCAGGATCAGTTCATGAGAACCATCAGAAGGAATATGATACATGGCAAAGTTACTTTAGCTGGAAACAGATGCCGTCGTCCACCCTGTAACCGGGGCGGGCGCAGGTCCTGGAAAATCGGCCGGGAGGAAATGGCCTGATGCGGCTTGATACTCATATCCATTCGAAATATTCGCATGACTCTCTATCGGATCCGGTGCGTATTCTCAAAGTGGCGAGGAGGAGGGGCCTTGATGCCATCTCCATTACCGATCACGGCAGCATGCAGGCATATTCATCCTCTTTTCGTTCATCCGATCCCCTTGTCATTCCCGGGATGGAGATAAAGACCGCCAGAGGCGACGTTATCGGTCTATTCCTGAATGAACCTTTGATGGGGACTGATTACTTTGAGATCTGTGATCAGATCCGGGATCAGCGGGGAATTATTGTGTTACCTCATCCTTATCGCCGGTCCTGTGATCCAGAAGAACTCGTCAGCCATGTAGACCTCCTTGAAGTATTAAATTCACGCTCCCGCATCCAGGAGAATAGCAGAGCACAGGCTCTCTCGCACCGGTCTGGTGTTGGCCAGATTACCGGCAGCGATGCACATACATATTCTGAAATCGGCAGAGCAGTGACCGAGATTGATGGTTTCTGCAGCGATCTGGATGAACTCCGCCATGCACTGCTTCACGCGAACAGACAATGTCTCGGGTCTGTTTCTCCATACTACATCTCAAGAGGGTTTAGTTTCGGGACTGGAATGCTTAAAAAGTTCGCCGGCTGCCTTCACAGGCAGTGACAACAGGTGTCGAAAGGCTGACCAATGCGGTAAATTGTCGGCATCGACGTGATCCGGCCGGTATCCCTCATATGCTAATCGACTTCGCGAATCGCTGCCCCGCAGTTGCGTGCTCTTGTGAGTCGCACTGAACCCTGTTCGCCGAGCACCTCCTTCGCCGCCCGGGCCACGTCAGCCATGCCCGAATCCCCTATGGCGTAGACCGTCGGCCCGAACGAGCTTAAGCCTGCGCCGGCGGCACCTGCCTGCACTGTAGCCAGAAGGAGTGCAGGGACGATGGGGTGCTGCAGGGCCACTTCGACCTTCTTGAACCCGAGTTGCTGGGTCCTGTTGACCGCCGAACCGAAGAGGTCGAGGTCGTGCTCGATCAGGGCAGGAACCATCCGCATAAGCACCTCGTGGCAAAGTTCCTGCACCTCGCGAAGCGGCACCGGACAGTGTGTGCGGAAGATGTCGACCTCCCCTCCCCCGTGGGCCCCCGCACCGGTATCGGGGGTGACGAGCAGGATGCGCCAGTCCTCCGGGAACCGGTGCCGGGCGAGNNCCGAACCGGTGCCCGCCGTCCAGGATGAACCCGCCCTGCTCGAACGCCGCAGTGCCGATGCCGGACGTTCCGCCGCGGCCGACGAGCCGAGTGAGGTCGGAGACCGCGACGTCGCGCTCGTAGAGCCGGCAGAGGGCGGCGGCCGTGGCGAGGGCAGCCTGTGTCCCGCTCCCGAGCCCGGCATGTTGTCGGGCGGCGGCGTGCAGCGTAATCTCCGCGCCGCCGGGCAGTCCGAGCCCCTCCATCACCGTCCGGGCTGCCTCCGCGATCCTCTGCCGGATCGCCTCGTCGCCGCCATGAACACTGATGCCCGGCCCTTTGCGCGCATCGAGGACACACCCGGGCTCGTCAAGGGTGATCCCGGCCCCGCCGTCGACCCTGCCCGAAGTGCCGTTCATATCGAGCAGGGTGATGTGGATCCGGGACGGGGCATCGACCAGAACCCTGATCTCGTCTGAGAACGCCGTGCAGGGGAAGACCTCCTCGATGGCGATGAGCGGCTCTTCACGATGGATGATCCGGTACTCCCGCGAGAGCATCGACTCGCACCGGTGGACGTTGAATGTCCGGGCGAGATCCGTCCCGGCAGAGACAACGCGGGCATCGGTGATCTCCCTGCGCGACTCTATCCTGTGGCGGCAGAGGATCCTCCCGATGGGAATATCCGCCCGCATGAGGTCCTGCCTGAACTCCGGAGCAAGCCGCCGGAGCGGGGTGCGGGAGACCGCATGGATGAGGACTTCACCTGTCACGCTGTCCTTGAGTTCCACAACCCGGTAATTGATCTCGTCGCCGGGTTCGACATCGAGTGCGGCCGCCGTCCCGGGGTCAGCGGCGACGATCTCCTGCACCCGGGTGGTGATGGTGACGGGATGGCCGGTTGCCATCTCCAGGAGGTTGGTCACCGATCCGTCGGTCCCGATGAGGACCTTCTGCATCGGGGAGAGCCTTCCCACCCGCTGCTCGATCTCCCGTATCCTCTCGCTGATCTTCTCTGCCGTCAGGGGTTCCATAGCCTTGAGTAAGCGTTGTTGCACGAGACTATAAAAAGGTGATGCCGGGGCGTTTTCGCCCGATTTTCGGCCGATTCAGTCTGAGAAGAGGAGGGCCGGGAGGTCGGGCGCCTGCATGAGCCCAAACGACCCCTTCGTTGCCTCACGCTCCGAGAACGCCTGGACGTCGTCCCTTCCTTTTCCGAGTATTGCAAACGGTATCGGGTCCGCGGTGTGGGTCTTGCACCGTATCGGCGTCGGGTGGTCGGGGAGGACCGCGACGACGGTGTCCGGCCTGTCCAGGACGATCCCGACCGCCTCGTCGAGCCGCTCGATTGCCCGGACCTTCTCCTCCACGCTTCCCATGTGCCCGGCCTCGTCGGGGGCCTCGACGTGCATGTAGACGAAATCAAGGCGGTCGAGGGCACTGACCGCATACCGGGCCTTCGCCTCGTAGTCGGTGTCGATGAACCCTGTGGCGCCGGGAACGTGGATCACCTCCATCCCGGCGAGGCGGGCGATGCCGGAGAGGAGGTCGACCGCGGAGATTACCCCCCCGGAAAGACCGTACTTCTCGCGGAAGGGTGCGATGGACGGCCTCCTCCCGCCGCTCCACGGCCAGATATCGGTTGCCGGGGTCTTTCCCTCGGCGAGGCGGCGCCGGTTGACCGGATGATCGGCAAAGACTTCGCGTGCCCGCTCCATGCAGTCGAGGAGGAGTTCCGCGTCGTCTCCGCGCGGGAGGAACGCCGTGACCGGCTGACCGACGATGTCGTGGGGCGGGGTGGTGACGGCGCCGCGTGCGCCGGGGACGACCATCAGGTTCCGGTAGCTGATCCCCGGGTAGACCCGGGCATCGCCGCCGAGCGCCACATCAAGGTCGCAGAGGAGTTCGGCGCCCTCGGCGCTCGAGATGTGCCCGGCGTTGAAGTCCTCCATCACGCCGTCCCGGATCGCGACCAGGTTGCACCGGTAGGCCATCTCTCCCTCCCCGAGGTCGATGCCCATGCTGGCAGCCTCGAGCGGCCCCCTCCCTGTGTAGGAGGTGCGGGGGTCGTAGCCGAGGATCGAGAGGTTCGCGACGTCGCTCCCCGG
>DALN01000157.1:0-223 GCA_002499455.1 Methanoculleus sp. UBA77
CGCGATCCTCGCGGTCATGGCGGCGGCGTTGGGGCTCGTCCGCCTGGCCTTCTGAGCAGGCACGCCGGTGCCCACCTCTCCGCCCTCCTTTCGTGGGGATGCGGCCGTTCCGCCCTCCCCGGAGGATGGCATGATCCCAAGGTATATATGTTCACAATCGTTAACACTGATAGTCATAATTAACAATTGTTAATTCTACGCCGAGGTGGCGGAACGGCTACGC
>DALN01000157.1:238-4861 GCA_002499455.1 Methanoculleus sp. UBA77
GTTCGACTCCGGGCCTCGGCTCTCTATGAAGGAACAGGTCCAGAAGACGTTTGAAGCGCTCTTTGCGCTCGAGGATATCCGTGAGGTGCTCCGGGAGGCGCTCCCGACCGGTCTCGATCCCGACGAGGAGCAGGCCGTCCGCGAGGGCGTCGCCCGGGTCCGAGCCGCCCTCGACGACCTTGAGGCCGGGACGGGCTCTCCGCGGGTCACGAAGATCGCGGGCACCCTCGATATCCGAAACCGGGAGGAGGCGTATATCAACATCCAGCCGATCCAGGCCGCGGGCCGCCTGACCATCGAGGCCCGGAAGGCGCTCATCGCTTACGGCGACGGCTACTCCACCTGCGACGCCTGCCGAAAGCCCTTCCGGCTCGACAAGATCACGAAGCCCGCCATCGCGACGTTCCACGAGGACCTGGCCCGGTTCCTGAACATGGACGTGGTCCGGGTCGTCCCCGGCGCCCGCCGGGGGTTCCAGGCGGTCGCCTCCACCCTCGTCGAGAAGGGCGACCCGGTCATCGTCTCGTCGCTCGCCCACTACACGGAGTTCCTGGCCGTTGAAGGGGCAGGCGGCGTGGTGAAGGAGGTTCCGGTCTCGAAGGAGAACCTCGTCACCCCCGACGCCGTCGCCGAAAAGATCGAGGATGTCAGGCGGGAAACCGGGAAAAACCCGGCGCTCGCCATGATCGACCACGTCGACTACCAGTTCGGGAACCTCCACGACGTCGCCGGCATCGCGAAGGTCGCTCACCAGTACGACGTCCCGTTCCTCCTCAACGGCGCCTACACGGTCGGGACCATGCCCGTCGACGGTAAAGCGATCGGGGCGGACTTCGTCGTCGGCTCCGGGCACAAGAGCATGGCCTCCCCCGCTCCCTCCGGGGTCCTCGCCGCCACCGCCGAGTGGGCGCCGCAGGTCTTCCGGACGACGGCGATGACCGGCGACCTCACCCGCCGGAAGTTCGGGGTCAAGGAGGTGGAGATGCTCGGCTGCACCCTGATGGGGGCGAACCTCATCGCCATGATCGCCTCATTCCCGGCCGTCCGGGAGCGGACCCTCCACTGGGACGAAGAGGTGAAGAAGTCCAACCACTTCATCGACGGCCTCCTCGCCATCGAGGGGACGAAGGTCCTCTCCGAGTACCCGCGGAGGCACACCCTCACGAAACTGGACACCACCGGGAGTTTCGACACGGTCGCCGTGACCCACAAGCGGCGGGGATTCTTCCTCTCCGACGAACTCTCAGGGCGCGGGATCGCCGGGGAGTTCGCCGGCGCCACCCGGACCTGGAAACTGAACACCTTCGGCCTCTCCTGGAAGAAGATCCGCTACCTGACGGAGGCTTTCCAGGAGATCGCCGCAAAATACGATCTGAACGTCAGGAAAGAATCAACATGAGCACGCACAACTACCGGCCGGGCACGCTCGCCCTCCACGCCGGGCAGTCGCCCGATCCGGCGACGGGAGCCCGGGCCGTACCGATCTACCAGACGACCTCCTACGTCTTCCGCGACACGGAGCACGCGGCGAACCTCTTTGCCCTCAAAGAGCCCGGGAACATCTACACCCGGCTGATGAACCCCACCACCGACGTCTTCGAGCAGAGAATGGCCGCGATCGAGGGAGGAACCGCGGCGGTAGGGGTCGCGTCGGGGATGGCGGCGATCTCGAACGCCCTCCTTGCGGTCACGCGGCCGGGCGACGAGATCGTCGCCGCCGACAACCTCTACGGCGGGACCTACGAGCTCTTCAACTACACGTTCCCGAAACTGGGGCGCAAGGTCATCTTCGTCGATTCGACCGATCCGGGGGCGTTCTCGGCGGCGGTGACGGAGAAGACCCGGGCGGTCTACGCCGAGTCGATCGGGAACCCGAAACTTGACGTTCCCGACTTTGCGGCGATCGCGGCGATCGCCCACGACGCCGGTGTGCCGTTCGTCGTCGACAACACCGCGGCGGTCGGTCTCGTCCGCCCCATCGACCACGGCGCCGACATCGTCGTCCTCTCGGCCACCAAGTTCGTCGGGGGCCACGGCACCTCGATCGGCGGGGTGATCGTCGACTCCGGCAACTTCGCCTGGGACAACGGAAAGTTCCCCGGCTTCACCGAGCCCGACCCCTCGTATCACGGCCTGCGGTACTGGGAGACGTTCGGGAATTTCCCGGGGCTCGGGAACGTCGCTCTCGCCTACAAGGTCCGGCTTGAGGTCCTCCGGGACATGGGCGCGTGCCTCTCGCCGATGAACGCCTTCCTCCTCCTGCTGGGGCTCGAGACCCTTCACCTCCGGATGGAGCGGCACTCGGAGAATGCTCTCGCGGTCGCCCGGTTCCTCCGGGACCACCCGAAGGTTGCCTGGGTGAACTACCCCGGCCTCCCCGATCACCCGTCCCACGCCCTCGCCCGGAACTACCTCTCCGGCGGGTTCGGCGCCCTGGTCGGGTTCGGGGTGAAAGGGGGATGCGAAGCGAGCAAAAAGGTGATCGAGCGACTCCGGCTCTTCTCGCACCTCGCAAACATCGGCGACGCAAAGAGCCTGGTCATCCACCCGGCGAGCACCACACACCAGCAGCTGACGCCCGAGGAGCAGGCGGCCTGCGGGGTGACCCCCGACTTCATACGCCTCTCCGTCGGGATAGAGGACGTCAGGGATATCATCGAGGACCTCGACCAGGCGCTCGGAGATGCGTAATATGCCCGGATCGGTCGGCACTGTGAAGACGGAGTACGTCACCTTCCCCGAACCCCTCACCCTCGAGAGCGGTGCGGTTCTTGAGGCGGTGACGATCGCCTACGAGACCTACGGCCGGCTGAACCGGGAGAAGAGCAACGCTATCCTGATCTGCCACGCCCTCTCCGGCGACGCCCACGCGGCAGGCTACCACGACGGCGAGACCCGGCCGGGATGGTGGGACGGCGTCATCGGGCCCGGAAAGGCCTTCGACACCGACCGCTACTTTGTCGTCTGCTCAAACGTCATCGGCGGCTGCAAGGGCTCGACCGGGCCCGCCTCCGTCAATCCCGCGACCGGCCGGCCCTACGCCCTCACCTTCCCGGTGATCACCGTGAGGGACATGGTCCGGGCGCAGAAACGGCTGATCGAGCACCTCGGGATCGAGTGCCTCGCCGCGGTGGCGGGGGGTTCGATGGGTGGCATGCAGGCGCTCCAGTGGGCGGTCGCCTACCCGGAAGCGGTCCGGAAAGTGATCGCCATCGCCACGACCGCACGCTCGACCGCCCAGCAGATCGCCTTCAACGAGGTCGGGCGGCAGGCGATCATGGCCGATCCCGCGTGGGCGGGCGGCGCCTACCCGGCAGATCGCCCGCCGGTGCAGGGCCTTGGGCTCGCCCGGATGATCGGGCACATCACCTACCTCTCCGACGGGGCGATGCGTGAGAAGTTCGGGCGGAACCTCCAGGGCCGCAGCAGCGTCGGCTACGGCTTCTCCACCGAGTTCCAGGTCGAGAGTTACCTCCACCACCAGGGCGAGTCGTTCACCCGGCGGTTCGACGCCAACTCCTACCTCTACATCACCCGGGCGCTCGACTACTTCGACCTCGCCGTGGACGACTCGCTTGCCGCCGGGTTTGCCGGGGTGAAGGCCTCGTTCCTGATCGTCTCGGTCTCCTCGGACTGGCTCTATCCGCCTTATCAATCCGAGGAGATCGCGAACGCCCTGGCTGCAAACGGTATCAACGTCCAGTACTGCGAGATCCGGTCGAATTACGGCCACGATGGGTTCCTGGTCGAGGACGGGCAGATGAACTACCTCATCGGCACGTTCCTCGACCACCTCCTCGTCCGGGACGTCATGGAGACGGGCATTCCGACCATCGTAGAACGGGCGTCCATCCACGACGCCGCCCGGGTCATGATCGAGAACGCCGTCAACCACCTCCCCGTCCTCGCCGGGAAGGGCGATCTCGCCGGGATCGTCACCTCCTGGGACATCGCGAAAGCGGTCGCCTGCGGTTACGGGAGCCTCGACGAGATCATGTCCCGCTCGGTCGTCACCGCCGTCCCGGACGAACCGGTCACGGAGGCTGCCCGGAGGATGGAGGAGCGATCGATCTCTGCCCTTCCCGTCGTCGACGCAGACCGGCGGGTGATCGGGCTCATCTCAAGCGACGCGATCAGCACACTGATAGGACGATGCGCATGACAACCCAAGCACATAATGATGAACCAGCCCTCCTGGTCTTCGGGTGCCCGGAGGTCCCGGTGCAGGCGGCGATCGGCCTCTACCTTGCGGGCCGGCTCGCCGAGGACGGCTACGACGTCCTCAGTGCCGGGAACCCCTCGGTTCTTGCCCTCCTTCGCGTCTCCGACTGGAGGCGGCACTACATCGGAAGGACCATCGATCTCGACCGCTGCATCGGGGAGGTCTCGGAGAAGAAGCGGGACGCCGCTCTCTGCGTGGTCTTTGCCCATAACGATGCCGGCATATCGTACGCCGCCACGATGCGCTACCTCCTCCGGGAAGCACGCCTCGTGGTCATCGTCTTCGGCCGGAACGCCGAAGAACTCGCAGCAGGGGTCGAGTTCCCCTGCGAGAAGGTCGTGGAGAAGGCGGTCCACAACCCGGGAAAGCTGAAGAAGGGGATCGACGAGGTCTTCGGATGG
>DALN01000157.1:4878-5641 GCA_002499455.1 Methanoculleus sp. UBA77
GAGAAGCGCTGCCGCGAGGTCTACTACGTCGACCCGGGGTATGCGATCTTTGATACGCACCTCATCGGGGTCCCGCCGATCGCCGTCGGGGTGGAGGAGGATACCTTCATCGTCCTCCCCTACACCAAGCCCTGCTACGGGACGTTCCTGATCCGGGTGCCGGGGGGCGAAGAGGTCGAACGGCTCAGGCGGAAGGGGAGACGGAGACCGTGACCGAACCGGACCGGGTCTGGCTGGTGCGTTACTCCGAGGTCTTCCTCAAGTCGGAGCCCGTCCGCCGGGAGTGGGAGAGGAGCCTCATTCGCGGGATCGAACGGGCGCTCCCGGGTGCAAAAGCCCGGCGGGAGCGCGGGAGGATCTGGCTTGCCGGGGACGTCGACCCGGAGGTGCTCCGGAAGATCTTCGGAATCGTCTCGTTCTCGCTCTGCGACGTCGTGCCGCTCGATGATCTGCCGGCGGGCCTCCTCACGTTCTGTAAAGGCCACGGCATCGGGGACGCGGCGACCTTCGCCCTCCGGATCCGGCGCATCGGGAAGCACCCCTTCACCTCCCGGAATCTTGCCGAACGGCTCGGGGACCTGGTCCGGTCGGAATACCCGCACATCCGCGTCGATCTCGACCATCCCGAACGGGAGATCTTCATCGAGGTCCGGGAGGGGACCTGCTACCTCTTCGACCGGAAGATCCCGGGCGCCGGCGGCATCCCCCCCGGCGTCGAGGGGACGCTCGTCGCGCTCGTCTCCGGCGGGATCGACTCCCCGGT
>DALN01000157.1:5674-7525 GCA_002499455.1 Methanoculleus sp. UBA77
GCCCGGACGAAGGCCACGGTCGAGGCCCTCCGCCGGTACCAGCCGGATATCGAACTTCTGGTCGTCCGTGACGGATACCTCGTCCGGGCGCGGCGGATGCTTGAAGAGCGTGGAGAGGAGCGTTATACCTGCCTCCTCTGCAAGCGGCGTATGTACAGGATCGCCGCCGAAGTCGCCCGGCAGGTGGGGGCGAAGGGGTTCGTCACCGGCGAGTCGATGGGCCAGGTCGCGTCGCAGACGCTGGATAACCTGGCGGTGCTCACCGACGCTGCGGCGATCCCGGTCTACCGGCCGCTGATCGCGTTCGACAAGGAGGAGGCCATCCGGCTCGCCCGCGATATCGGGACGTTCGACGCCTCGATCGCCCCCGCCGGCGGGTGTGGAGCGGTCCCGGTACGCCCCTCCACCGCCGCTGCGGTCGAGACGGTCCGTGCGCTCGAAGAGGCGGTAGGGGATGCCGGAGATGTTGGAATGCTGTCAATTCAAGTATGTGAATGACCGAAGGAGATCGATAGCGATGGGACGGATATATCGTGATATCACCTGGACGATCGGAAACACCCCGCTCGTCCGGCTGAACCGTGTGACGGAAGGCTCCCGGGCGACGGTCCTCGCCAAGGTGGAGTCGTTCAACCCGATGGGGAGCGTGAAAGACCGGATCGGGGTCGCGATGATCGACGAGGGCGAGCGGGCCGGCAAGATCCGGGAGGGAACGACGATCGTCGAGGCGACGAGCGGCAACACCGGGATTGCCCTCGCGTTCGTCTGTGCCGCCCGCGGCTACCGGCTCGTGCTGACGATGCCCGAGACGATGAGCATGGAGCGGCGCAAACTCCTCGCGGCGCTGGGCGCCGAGGTGGTCCTCACGCCCGGGGCCGAAGGGATGAGGGGAGCGGTCGAGCGTGCGGCCAGGATCGCTGCCGAGAGCCCGAACGCCTACTTCATCCCCCGGCAGTTCGAGAACCCGGCGAACCCGGCCGTCCACCGCCGGACAACCGCCGAGGAGATCTGGCGGGACACCGACGGGACCGTCGATGCCATCGTCGCGGGTGTCGGGACGGGCGGGACGATCACCGGGGTTGCCGAGGTCATCAAGGCACGGAGGCCCTCCTTCCGTGCAATCGCCGTCGAGCCCGCCGAGTCCCCGGTCCTCTCCGGCGGTCCGGCCGGCCCGCACCGGATCCAGGGGATCGGGGCCGGGTTCGTGCCGGGCGTTCTCAGAACCGATCTCGTCGACGAGGTCGTCCGGGTCACCTCCGCGGACGCATTTGCAATGAGCCGCCAGCTCGCCGCAAAAGAGGGGATCCTCGCCGGCATCTCGTCGGGAGCGGCGGNNACCGGCGAGCGCTACCTCTCGACGGACCTCTTTGGAGCGTGAGGCAGGGGCGGGACGCGGTGAGCATCAGGGAAGATATCCAGACGGTCTTTGACAAAGACCCGGCGGCCCGGTCGACGCTCGAGGTGATCTGCTGCTACCCGGGCCTCCACGCGATCTGGGCGCACCGGATAGCGCATGCCTTCTACCGCCGCCGGCTCTACTTCCCGGCCCGTCTGGTCTCCCATATCTCGCGGGCGCTGACCGGGATCGAGATCCATCCCGGTGCGAAGATCGGGCGCCGGGTCTTCATCGACCACGGGTCGGGCGTCGTGATCGGGGAGACCGCGGAGGTCGGCGACGACGTCCTGATCTACATGGGCGTGGTGCTCGGCGGGACCGCGCTTGAACAGACGAAACGGCACCCGACGATCGAGGACGGCGTCATCATCGGGTCGGGGGCGAGCGTTCTCGGCCCCATCACCGTCGGACGCGGGGCGAAGATCGGGGCGGGTTCGGTCGTCGTCCACCCCGTC
>DALN01000172.1:0-10900 GCA_002499455.1 Methanoculleus sp. UBA77
GGCTCGGCCGTGCCTGGGTCTCGCCTGCAGGCGGCATCTGGGCAACCATCGTCCTGAAGCCGAAGGTCCCGTTCGATCACCTCTTCATGATCACGATGGCCGGATCGATCGCGGTCGCCCGTGCTATCCGGAAGGAGTACAATATCAGCGCGCTCATCAAGTGGCCCAACGACATCTTCATCGGGGACAAGAAGGTCGCCGGGCTCCTCCTCGAACTCGCTGCCGAGGCGGACACCGTCCACTACGCCCTGCTCGGTATGGGGATCGATGCGAACGTTGCCCTCGACGACCTCTCCTCGAACCTGAGGGATACGGTGACGACGCTCCAGGCGGAGGTCGGCCATGAGGTCGACCGCGTTGCGCTGCTCGCCCGGGTCCTGCGGGAGTTCGAGCTGCGCTACCAGCAGCTGGAGGACGGGGAGTACGACTCCATCATCCGCGAGTGGAAGAGCCTCTCCATGACGCTCGACCACCGGGTGGCGATCACGACCGTCAACAAGACATTTACAGGAGAGGCCATCGATATCGACAAGCACGGAGCCCTGATCATCCGCAAGGACAACGGGGTGGTAGAGCGCGTCATCGCCGGNNTCTCTTCCTGTCAACCTCTGGATGCGCCCCGGTTGACAGGATTTTTCTTGTCGACCATCCCACATATGATGGTTGACATGATGCACCGCGCCCGGATCCTCGCCCACAGCGGCACGTTCATTGCTCTGATCGCTGCCGGGAGCTGGATATCCATCCCGCTGCCCCCGGTCCCGCTCACGCTCCAGACCCTCTTTGTCCTTCTTGCCGGGATCGTCATGAAGCGGTACGCGGTGATCCCCGTCGCGCTCTGGGTCCTCCTCGGTGCGGCAGGCCTCCCGGTCTTTCACAACGGCACGGCGGGCCTCGGGGTGCTCCTCGGCCCTACGGGCGGGTTCCTGCTCGGGTTCATCGTCGCCGCCCCCCTCGTCGGGCTCGCCTACGAGCGGCAGTCGAAGGTCTCGCGGATGGGCGGCCTCCTCGCGGCCACGTTCGTGACCTACCTTGCCGGCGTCGCCTGGCTTGCCTGGTCGGCGTCGCTCCCGCTCTTCCAGGCCGTCCTCCTCGGGGTCGCCCCGTTCGTCGTCGGCGAGGTCGTGAAGGTCGCGGCCGCGTACGCCATCGGGGAGCGGGTGACGTGATCCGGATCAGGGGTCTTGCGCACCGGGTTCTCGATATCCCCGACCTTAGGGTCGACGCCCGGCACGTTGCCGTGATCGGCGAGAACGGGAGCGGGAAGACGACGCTCCTCTCGGTCCTGGCCGGTATCGAGGAGCCCGCTACAGGGACGGTCCGGCTCCTCGATCGTTCGCCCTCCGCCGTGAAGATCGGGTGGGTGGGTGAGTTCCCCGACCGGACGCTCCTCTTCTCCCGCGTCTACGACGAGATCGCGTCGACTCCCCGGTTCCGCCACCGTCCCTGCTCCGAGACCGACGAACGGGTCCGGGCGGCCGCCGGGAGGGTCGGCATCCCGCACCTCCTCGATAGATCGATCCGGGACCTCTCCGGGGGGGAGAAGGCCCTCGCGGCGCTCGCCGCTGCCGTCGTCGACGATCCCGAGGTGCTCATCCTTGACGAGGCCGACTCGCACCTCGACGCCGGAACGGCGGCGCGTGTCGGGAAGGTTGTGCGGGAGAGCACGGCGGCTCACGTCCTCTGGTGCACGCAGTCGATGGACGCCGCGGCAGAGGCGGACTATCTCATCTTCATGGCGGAGGGCGGGGTCCGCTACCACGGGACGCCCGAAGAGGTCTTTGCCGCGCTCGAGGAGACCTGCTTCTACCCAACGACCTGGAGGGTTCGGCGGTGAGGGTGGAACTCGAGGACCTCCGCTTCTCCCGCGGTCCGTTCAGCCTCAGGGGAACCGGGGCCTTCGGGGAGGGCGTGCACCTGGTCAGCGGGCCGGTGGGGGGCGGGAAATCGACGCTCGCCCTGCTGCTCGCGGGGCTGCTCTCGCCCACGGAAGGGGCGATCCGCCGGCACGGCATCGCCTCGTCCCTGCTCCTGCTGCAGTTCCCCGAGTACCACATCACCGGCTCGACCGTCGCCGGGGAGGTCCGGTCATGGGGGCTCGAGCCCGACGACGTGCTCGTGCAGGCGGACCTCTCCCGGCGGGCGGACGACGATCCGTTCCGCCTCTCCCGCGGCGAACTCCGGAGGCTGACCCTCACCTGCGCCATCCTGCAGAA
Organism: Methanoculleus sp. UBA77; assembly: GCA_002499455.1. Classification (GTDB taxonomy): domain Archaea; phylum Halobacteriota; class Methanomicrobia; order Methanomicrobiales; family Methanoculleaceae; genus Methanoculleus. The sequence continues at coordinate 2,217 of DALN01000172.1, forward strand.
CCCGGACCTGCTGCTGCTCGACGAGCCGTTCAGCTCGCTCGACTGCGCCGCAAAGAGGAAGGCCTGCAGGATGATCGAGGGGCGGGAGGAGGGCATCACCATCATCTTCTCGCATGAACAGGCGGTCCTCCCCCGGGTGGATACGATCTCGGAGATGGAGGCCGGGGCGCTGACCGGACTCGGCGGCGTGCCCGGGGCGATCCCCCGGTGGCGGCACGCCCCGGCCTACCTCCGGTATGTCCTGGAGCAGGGCGCCCGCCCGGAGAACATCAGGCTCGCGGATGCACGGGAGGCGCTATGCAGGACCCGCGGCTGAGGCTCGCTGCCGTTACGGCCCTCTCGGTGGCCGCGTTTTCGAGCACCGCGGGAGCCGTCGCCGCCTTTGCCTGGTGGCTGCTCTTCACGCCGCGCACGAGGGCCCTGCCGCGGCCGGGGCTGCTCCTCCCCCTCATCGCGATGATCGCGGCTGCTGCCCTCGTCTCGGAGCTGGGAGGCGGAGCGGGTCTCTCCTACTTCATCAGGATGACCGTGATCCTCCTCATCGCCGCATGGGCGTATGCCGCGACGGAGGAGGGGGAGGTGCTTGCCGTGGCGGTCTGGGCGCTCGGTGATCGGATCGGCTTTGAGATCGGGCTCATCGCCGAGATGGGACTATCGGGGCTCTCCGTGATACGGCAGGAGATCGACCAGGTCCGGGCAGCAATGGCCCTGAAAGGGATGCGGCCGGGTCTCCGCACGGTTGTGCCGCTTGCGGTCACCCTCATCGTCACCGAACTCCGGAGGTCCGAGGAGGTTGCACGCCTGCTGATGGTCCGGGGATACGCCCACGGGGGGCGGATATGCCCCCGATTCAGAAAGGGTGCATGGGACATCCCCGCCGCGCTATCGGCCCTTATCGCGGTAATTTTATCCGTTCTGCCCGTTGGTGATGTTTTTATATTATTAGGAAGAAGTTTTTAGAGGCTTTATTGATATCTTCTCAGCCCTTCGAGGTGCAGAATTCGATGTGTGCTGCCAAATTTGATTCACTCAATATTACCGATACCACGCTTAGGGATGCGCATCAGTCTCTCATTGCCACCCGGCTCAGGACTGAGGATATGCTCCCTCTTGCCCGTGCTATCGACGAAGTTGGTTTCTTCTCTGTCGAAGCCTGGGGCGGGGCGACCTTTGACAGCTGCATCAGGTTCCTCAACGACGATCCCTGGGATCGTCTCAGGATGCTGAAAGCCGAGCTGAAACGCACTCCCATCCAGATGCTCCTGCGGGGCCAGAACCTCGTGGGCTACCGGCACTATCCCGACGACGTGGTCGAGAAGTTCGTCGAGGCGTCGGCACGGAATGGTGTCGATATCTTCCGGGTCTTTGATGCGTTGAACGATATCCGGAACATGACGAAGGCGATGAAGGAGGTCCGGAACGTCGGGGCGCACCTGCAGGGTGCGATCTCTTACACGACGAGCCCGGTCCACTCCGTCGCGACATTCATCGATATGGCGGAGGAGCTCTACGCGCTCGAGTGCGACTCGATCTGTATCAAGGATATGGCCGGCCTGATCATGCCCCATGATGCCCGCGACCTGATCTCCGGGATCAAGGAGCGGGTGGATGTGAAGGTCTGCCTCCACTCCCACTGCACGAGCGGCGTCGCCCCCCTGAGTTACCAGGCGGCGATCGATGCCGGCGTGGATATCCTCGATACGGCGATGTCGCCGTTTGCCCTCGGCACCTCCCAGCCTCCGACGGAGAGCATCGTTGCAAGTGTTGCCGGGACGCCGCGCGATACGGGTATCGACCTCCTCCCGCTCAGGAACGTGAGGAACGTCTGCCGGGACCTGCGGGATAAGTACGACCCGCTCTTTACCGCCATCTCAGAGAGGATCGACTCCGACGTGCTGATCTACCAGCTCCCCGGCGGGATGATCACTAACCTCGTCTCGCAGCTCAAGGAGCAGGACGCGCTCGGCCGCCTGGAGGAGGTCTTCCAGGAGGTCCCGCGGGTGAGGAAGGATCTCGGCTACCCGCCGCTCGTGACACCGACGAGCCAGATCGTGGGCACCCAGGCAGTCTTCAACGTCCTGATGGGCGGGGAACGCTACCAGAACGTGACCAAAGAGGTGAAGGACTACGTCCTCGGCCTCTACGGCCGTTCTCCCGCCCCGATCAGCCCCGAAGTCCGGAGGATGATCATCGGCGACCAGGAGCCGGTCACGGTCCGGCCGGCGGACCTCCTCACTCCCATCTACGAGCAGATGCGGCTTGAGGCGACGGAGCAGGGTCTTGTCAAGCAGGAGGAGGATGTTCTCACCTACATCCTCTATCCGAGCATCGCCCCCTCGTTCCTGCGGGGCGAGCGTCAGGCCGAGGTGATCCCGCAGCCGGCCGCCGTCGAACCGGCAAGAGCCGTCGAGATCCCGAGCGCCATGGAGGTCGAGGTGGACGGGGAGATCTTCTCGGTCCGGATCATCACCGTGGAGGGGAACTCGGTCGCGAGCACAACCGCATCGGCTGCCTCATCGTCCAAAGACCGGATTCCGCGCGGGGATGTCGCCGGCGGGATCAAGAGCAACATGCAGGGCATGGTCCTGAAGGTGCATGGTCGACCGCGGGAGCGCCGTGAAGAAGGGCGACACGCTCATCGTCCTTGAGGCGATGAAGATGGAGAACCCCATAAAGAGCCCCCGTGACGGCACGGTGGCGGATATCTTCGTGGAGCGCCGGGGATGTCGTGCAGAACGGCGATGTGCTGATGGTCGTCGAGTGAGAGGCTGTCTTGCGCGATGAAGTACTTTGACAAGATCCTGATCGCAAACCGCGGCGAGATCGCCATCCGGGTTATGCGCGCCTGCCGGGAGCTCGGCATCGATACGGTCGCGATCTACTCCGAACCGGACCGGAACGCACTCCACGTCAAGTACGCCGACGAGGCGTTCTGTGTCGGCGAGGCGCACCCGTCCAGGAGCTACCTCAACAAGGAGCGGATCTGCGATGTGGCTCTGAAAGACCGGGGCGGAGGCGATTCATCCCGGGCTACGGGTTCCTCGCCGAGAACGCCGGGTTTGCGAAGCTGGTGGAGGACGAAGGGCTGACGTTCATCGGGCCTTCGTGGAAGACGATCGAGGCGCTGGGCTCGAAGATCGGGTCGAAGCGGATGATGCGGGAGGCAGGCGTCCCGGTCCTTCCCGGCACGCCCGAAGGCGTCACGAGCGTCGATGAGGCGAGGAAGGTCGCGGCGGAGATCGGCTACCCGGTGATTGTGAAGGCGAGCGCGGGCGGCGGCGGTATCGGGATGCATATCGTCGAGAGCGAGGAGCAGCTCGAGGAGGCGCTCGACAAATCGATGCGGATCGCCCAGTCGGCCTTCGGGGATCCGACGATCTTCGTCGAGAAGTACCTCACAAAGCCGCGCCACATCGAGATCCAGGTCCTTGCCGACGCGAGCGGCCACACCCTTCACCTCTACGACCGTGAGTGCTCGATCCAGCGCCGGCACCAGAAACTGGTGGAGGAGGCCCCGTCCCCGATCATGACGCCCGATCTCCGCGAGCGGATGACGGCTTCCGCCATCACGGCCGCGAAGGCGGCGAACTACAAGAACGCGGGAACGGTGGAGTTCCTCTACTCGAACGGGAACTACTACTTCATGGAGGTGAACACCCGGCTGCAGGTGGAGCACACGGTCACGGAGTTCATCACCGGGCTCGATATGGTGAAGCAGCAGATCGCGATCGCCGCCGGCGAGGACCTCGCGATGGGCCAGGAGGACGTCACCATCCGGGGTCACGCGATCGAGTGCCGGATCAACGCGGAGGACCCGCTGAACAACTTCATGGCCGACCCGGGCAAGATCGTCCGCTACCGGTCGCCGGGGGGGCCGGGGATACGGGTCGACTCGGGCATCCACATGGGTTACGCCATCCCCGCACATTACGACTCGATGATCTCGAAGCTCTGTGCCTGGGGGTCCAACCGCGAGGAGGCGATCCAGCGGATGCGCCGGGCGATCTACGAGTACGTCATCCTGGGCGTGAAGACGACGCTCCCGCTCCACTACGCGATCATGCAGAACGCCCACTTCATCGCGGGCGACACCCATACGCACTTCCTGCAGGAGGAGCACATCTCGACGAGCCTGCGCCGCTACCTCCACGAGGAGGAGGCCCGGATGCAGACCCTGGCCGCGTCGCTCCGCCAGGGGAAGCACGTCGCGGCAATCACGGCAGCGGTCGACGTATATATCCGGAAGAACACGAAGTGACCCCCTCCCCTCTTTTCCGGGGGCCATAAGGTTTATTTGTCAATACGTCATTGTTATACTGCACTTTGTGCGCTGCGGTGGCCTAGCCGGTTAGGGCGCCAGACTCATAGGGTTTTGAGCAAAACGGAGCGTCCAGACCTGGGACATCTGGAGATCGTGGGTTCGGATCCCACCCGCAGCATCTATTATTCAGGTTCAGATCTGCTTGCAAACGCATCTATATCTCTATTCTTGCATCCTTTGCCTAGGAGCGTCCCAGCACCACTCTAACATCTGCCCCGCCAGCTAGGATATCGATAAGGAGTCCTAGGTACGATCGGGAGGGGAGGAGAACCTGTATGGCCGCCCGGGCGCAGCGTGAGGAGAAGAGCGAGTTCGTCGCGAAGCTTGAGGGAGTGCTCCCGGAGATCCGGGGCCGGTTCGGCGTCGCGAAGATCGGTATCTTCGGATCTGCCGCACGGGGGGAGGAGCGGCCCGATAGCGACGTGGACGTGCTGGTCGAGTTTGCACCGGGGCAGACGACGTTTCGGAACTTCATGGGGCTTGCGTTCTACCTGGAGGACCTCTTCGGGCGAAAAGTCGATCTGCTCACCGTCGGGGGGATCGACCCGCCCATCCGGCAGGACGTGGAGAGTGAGGTGGTCTGGTGTGAAGCGTGACCGGATCTTTCTCCGTCACGTGCCCACGAAGAGCCTCAAAGGGCGGATGCTTTTCGCTTTCCCGTGGAAGAGACCCGGTATGTATGATTGCGGCTCTGCACATGGAGGGCGAGTGAGGGAATTATTGTGACCCTGTTGAAGGGCTCATCTTCCTCTCCATACCTTCCTGTTCGTTTCGGATAATAAGTGCCGTATTCTCTCGATAAATTGTCCTGCATGCTCAACGGCCGCTAAAACCTCTGCGTCGGTCGGGGCCGGGCCGAACGAATACTGGTTCTCGTGGCGCTGTGTTCGCATCCTGGAAAACATCAGCACCCACTCCTCTTCGAGGCTCCCTGACTGTACGTAGTGGTTGAGATACAATTCGATGCAAAAATGGCTCTTCTCTCGGATACCGTCGCGGAAAAGCACGGCGCGGGCGGCATGGAACCATGCCATATATGCCCCGGTCAGGCTAATCCTCCTCGCGCCGAGACCGGCTATCTGCCGTGCCTCCTCCAGATAAGAGGAAGCAAGGTTCAGCGATTCGTTTGCCTTCTCTATGGACGGTTCGACCCTGCGAAGCATCTTCTCCCTGAAACAGTCTTCAATTGTTGTCAACGGATGCACCTCCGAGTGTTACGCTCGACCTGGTGAGGCTGTTGTAGAACGGCCGGTCGGTCTCTCTCAGATCCGATAGCCGCTTCGGGGTGAGAATGAGCAGGCTTGCCTCGGTCCCGACCGCCGCACCTGCGGCTCTCCCGACCCTCGCCGCAAGGACCTCAAGATCCGGCGCGTACTCATCGACCAGCACCCAGAGATCGAGGTCGCTGTCGACCGTGTTCGTCCCCTCCGCGTAACTCCCGTAGACACCTATCCCCCTGGCCCATTCCGGGAGCGGAACCGCCGTCACAAGGAGATCGATGTTGAGCAGACGTTTCACTGCCAGACTTCGGGCGTTCTCATTCCAGGAGTATTCCCTGCCATTTTGCTTACAGAACCCACTTTGGACAAGCAAGCGCAGGTATCGAGAGACAAGGGGTTTTGAGGTCCCGGTCGCCCCAGCAACTGCTGTTGCTGTCACCGGACTCCGCCCGGCAACATGCCTGAGGATGCGTATCCGCTCCTCAGTTTTGAAGAGTTCGGTTAAGACCGGTTTTTCCATACCTTTTCTGCTCCGTGAACAGATTGTTTCTGTTCTGGAAACAAAATGTTTCCGATTCAGAAACTTATGCGGATACAAAAGAGGTTCCTCTGTGATGCCCCCTGCTTCCTCGCCACCCCGCGGGTGAGACTCACATCTACAGGTTCGTCTGGATTATCGGGTTCATCTACGAGCACACCCGCCCCGCCCGTTCTCCGGATTGCAGTTACTTTTATGATAACCGACCGGGATGTGGGGGCACTCCCCCGGGTGGCCGGCAGCCCATGACGCTGTGCAGGGCACCGGCCGGGGGCGGGGGATGCAGGTGAGGGTGTATGGATGAAAGGAGACCAATACACGAGAAGAGTAAGCAGGAACAGCTCGACAAGGTCCGCGAGGACCCGGAGCGCGAGTTCCTGACGACGAACCAGGGAGTCCGGGTGAGCCATACCGATGACTCCCTCAAGGCGGGGGAACGGGGGCCGACGCTCCTCGAGGACTTTCACTTCCGCGAGAAGTTGACGCACTTCGACCACGAGCGGATCCCCGAACGGGTCGTCCACGCCCGGGGATCGGGTGCTCACGGCTACTTCCAGGTCTACGAACCGATGACCGAGTATACACGGGCGGCGTTCCTCCAGGACCCCGAGAAGAAGACGCCGGTCTTCGTCCGGTTCTCGACCGTCGTCGGATTCAGGGGTTCTGCCGATACGGTCAGGGATGTCCGGGGGTTCGCGACGAAGTTCTACACGGAGGAGGGGAACTACGACCTCGTCGGCAACAACATGCCGATCTTCTTCATCGTGGACGCGATCAAGTTCCCCGACCTCGTCCACTCCATCAAGCCGGAGCAGCACCACCAGATGCCGCAGGCCTCCGCCGCCCACGACACCTTCTGGGACTTTGTCGGGAACCTGCCCGAGATCACGCACATGATCATGTGGGTCCTCTCGGACCGTGCGCTCCCCCGGAGTTACCGGATGATGCAGGGCTTCGGGGTCAACACCTTCCGGTTCATCAACGCCGAGGGGAAGGCGCGGTTCGTCAAGTTCCACTGGCGACCGCTGCTCGGCATCCACTCGCTCGTCTGGGACGAGACGCAGAAACTGGCCGGCAAAGACCCGGACTTCAACCGCCGCGACCTCTGGGAGGCGATCGAGATGGGGGACTATCCCGAGTATGAGTTCGGGGTGCAGATGATCGAGGAGGAAGACGAGCACAACTTCGACTTCGATATCCTGGACGCGACGAAGATCTGGCCCGAGGAGGACGTGCCGATCCGGTGGATCGGGAAGATGGTCCTGAACAGAAACCCGGACAACTTCTTCGCCGAGACCGAGCAGGTCGCTTTCTGCCCGGCGAACGTCGTGCCGGGGATCGACTTCTCAAACGACCCGCTCCTCCAGGGCCGGCTCTTCTCATACCTCGATACCCAGTTGATACGCCTCGGCGGCCCGAACTTCCACGAGATCCCGATCAACCGGCCGCTTGCCCCCATCGCGAACAACCAGCGCGAGGGTTACCACCGGATGACGATCAACAGGGGCGTCGAGAGTTACTTCCCGAACTCGCTCGGCGAGAACAAGCCCCGGCCGGCTTCGGTCAAGGAGGGCAGCTACGCCCACTACCAGGAGAAGATCGACGCAAAGAAGGTCCGCGCGCGGAGCGAGAAGTTCAACGACCACTTCAGCCAGGCGAAACTCTTCTGGAACAGCATGTCGGACCCGGAGAAGGAGCATATCATCAAGGCCTTCCACTTCGAGCTCGGGAAGGTCTCGGACTTCGGGGTCAGGAAGAGGGTGGTCGACCTCATGAACAACGTCGACGGCGATCTTGCCATACGGATCGCGGAAGGGATCGGGGTGCCGCCCCCGGCGGAGAAGGGCGCGTCCTCCGGGACGAAGAAGTCCCCGAATCTCAGCCAGGAGAGGACCGTCATGGATACCATCAAGAGCCGGAAGGTCGCGATCCTCGCGATGGAGGGCTACAACCACGACGAGGTGATGCAGGTCAGGAAGGCGCTGAAAGACGCGGGGGCTCACCCGCAGATCGTCTCGCAGTTCCTCGGCACGGTCAAATCTGCCGACGGCAGGGAGATGGAGGTGGACAGGAGTTACGTCACCACCACCTCCGTCGTGTACGACGCCGTGTACGTCCCGGGCGGGAAGCATGCGGAGGCCCTGAAGAACCAGGGCTACGCGATCCACTTCGTCAACGAAGCCTTCAAGCACTGCAAACCGATCGGGGCGATAGGGGAGGGCATCGGGCTCCTGAAGGCCTCCGGCATCAAGGGCGTGGCCTTCGTCGACGCCGGCTCCGGGGGAGAGGCCGTCTCCGAGATGGGGGTCGTGACCTGCGGGAGCCAGGGGGACGTGACCTCGTTTACCGGGCAGTTCAAGGCGGCCATCGCCCGGCACCGCCACTGGGACCGGGAGAAGAAGGAGCAGGTGCCGGCCTGACCGGGCATCTCCCGGACAACGTCTTTTTTCAATCCTCTCCTCGGCAGCCATAGCGCTGCCATGCCCTCTCCGCTCTGGCAACCTGCAATGATGGGGAACGGAGCCCCTGATGCCGCCTGATCGCTCCTCCTCCCCGCCGCACCCCGGACAGAACCCTCTCCCGGGTCAGACTCCGGCATCTTATC
>DALN01000172.1:10907-14865 GCA_002499455.1 Methanoculleus sp. UBA77
GATGGAGAGCCAAATTGTCTGCTTCTTCCCGGCGCCGACCGAAGGTGCCCCGGAGAACCGCGATGTCTCTTCTCACGGGCCGGATACGAGAAACCCTGATTGAAGGATAACCATGACCGAGATCACCCCCATCACAACCGAACGAGAGAACGCAATCACCGAGGGTGTCGCCGTCCTCACCGGCGACCCGAAGCGCGCCATCCTCAAGATTGCCGGGCCGCTCATGGTCGCCATGCTCTTCCAGGCGGCCTATAACCTCGCCGACGCCGTCTGGGTCGCCGGCCTCGGCCCGGACGCCCTTGCCGCCGTCGGGTTCATCACCCCGATCTTCCTGATCTTCATCGGCCTCGGGAGCGGTCTAGGGGCCGGCGTCACCTCCGCCGCCTCACGCCGCATCGGGGCCGGTGATAAGGCCGGGGCGGGCAACGTCGCCATGCACGGCATCGCCATCGTGCTCGCCCTCGCGGCCCTCGTCACGCCCGCCCTTCTCCTCTTCATCGAACCCCTCGTCCTCGCCCTGGGGGCCGGGGAGACCGCGGCATACGCCGTCGAGTACGGCAGCATCGTCTTTGCCGGGACGGTCTTCATCCTCTTCGCAGATATCCTCTATGCTGTCTTCACGGCCGAAGGGAACACCCGGAGGACGATGTATGCCGTTGCCGCCTCTACGGTCCTCAACATCGTCCTTGACCCTCTCCTCATCTACGGAGCGGGCATGGGTATCGCCGGTGCCGCATGGGCCACCCTCATATCGATGGCTGCCGCCTGTGTTCTCCTCCTCTACTGGTTCCTGGTCCGGAGGGACACCTATATCACCCTCGACTGGAGGCGCTTCTGCCCGGAGTGGCGCACGGCCTTCGATATCCTGGCCGTCGGTATCCCCACGAGCCTTGAGTTCGTGCTGATGTCGGCCGCCACGATCGTCATCAACATGATCCTCGTCCATGTCTCCGGGCCCGATGCCGTCGCCGTCTATACCGGCGGGTGGCGGATCGTCTTCTTCGCCCTGATTCCCTTCATCGCCATGTCCATCGCCGTCGTCTCGGTGTCGGGCGCGGCTTACGGCGGCAGGAAGCATGAGAAACTCCGGGTGGCCCACTCCTTTGCGGTCAGGGCGGGTATCCTCATCGGCCTTGGCCTATCTCTCGTCACCTGGCTCCTTGCACCGTATATCTCCTGGATCTTCACCTACTCGGCCGACAGCGCGCACCTCGCCGGCGGGATAACCGCCTTCCTGATGACGATGTGCTTCTTCTATCCCTTCATAGCGCCGGGTATGATGTCCGCCGGGGTCTTTGAGGGGACCGGAAGAGGAATGTTTGCCCTTGCCCTCGAGTTCTTCAGGAACCTCGTCGCCATCGTGATCTCCGTATACTTCTTTGCCATCGTCCTCTCCTTCGGCGAGACCGGGGTCTGGTGGGGGATCGTCGCCGGCAACATTCTCGGCGGGCTCGTCGGGTACGGCTGGGCCTGGCTCTATATCCCCCGCCTCATCTCTGTGAGCAAGAAAGGGAGTGCGGCGGCCGCCTGAGGTCCCGCGCGGGTGACCTCCCGGCATCGGGAGGGCCTGATGCGGCCCGCGTGCGAACCGCCGGCTGCCTCCGTTACCACCCCGGTCCGGCAACGGCCACCAGGCCTCCGTTGCGCACATCAGTATAGGAGGGTTTTAAAGAGCGGTCCGCAATATCAGCGTATCAATTATACGCGCGGAGAGCCGTGGTGAAGGGTCTTGAGCTCGACGAAGCACAGGGAGGCTCTGGAGGCGAAGTATCGCGACCGGATCGCGGTCAACCACAACCTGAGCAGGCGGCTCGTAAGTTTTCAGGCCAATAAGGACGTGCCGCTGTATGGGCTGTTCAGTTACAAAGAGGGCTTTTCTGCGGATATGGTCAGGATGTTCATCCGGGACTATCCGAAGAGAACGGGGGTGATACTGGATCCCTTTGCCGGGGCAGGTACGACACTCTTTTCGGCAAAGGAGTGCGGCTTTGACTCGATAGGGATAGAACTGCTGCCGGTGGGAGAGTTTGCCGTTCTTGCCCGGTGTGCTGCCGAGCGTGTCGATCCCGATGACCTGAGGCGCGCAGTCGCGCAACTGCGGCATAGCCCGTTCGATGCCCTGCCGGTCGCGGGGCGGTACGGGTTCGCTCATATCCCCATAACGGAGAATGCGTTTCCGGCAGAGACCGAGCGGAGACTGAATGCGTTCCTGGCATACGTGCATGAGCATGTGGAGCCGGGTGATGTCAGGACTCTCCTGATATTTGCGGCCTTCTCGATCCTCGAGGAGATCAGTTACACGCGTAAAGACGGCCAGTTCCTGCGGTGGGATCACCGGTCGGGCAGGGTCGGAGCGGGTTTCCGGAAAGGGAGGATACTCACCTTCGAAGAGGCGCTCTTTAAGAAGTTCGACAGGATCCTTGCCGACATCCGCAGTTACAGGATGGGTGCCGGATCCGGAGCCCGGGAGGGCGCGGCCATGGAGTTCAGGAGGGGCTCGTGCCTAGAGATCCTGCCGACGATGCAGGACGAAACCATCGATCTTGTGATATCCTCACCCCCCTACTGCAACAGGTACGACTACACGCGGACCTACGCACTGGAACTGGCATTTCTCGGTGCCGACAACGATGCCGTTATGGGGTTGAGGCAGTCGCTGCTCTCCTGTACCGTCGAGAACCGGGAGAAGAAGGATTATATCAGGCGGATCTATGCCGCGAACAACCGGTTGAACATTTTTCATGATGCGGAATCTGCTTTCCGGTCGAATAAGGCCCTTCACGAAGTCCTGGCAATACTCGGAAAGTATCATCGCCAGAAGAGGCTGAACAATTCGGGCATATACAGGATGGTTAAGAACTACTTCTATGAGCACTCGTTTGTGATATTCGAGATGGCGCGCCTCTTGAAGAGGGGAGGCCGCATCTATTACGTCAACGACAACGTGCGGTATGCGGGGGAGGTGATTCCTGTGGACCTGATACTGTCGGAGTTTGCCGAAGCTGCGGGACTGACGGTCAACACCATCTATCAGCTGCCCAACGGGAAGGGGAACAGCAGTCAGCAGATGGGGAAGCACGGCCGGTGCGAGGTGAGAAAGTGCGTCTACTGCTGGGAGAAGTAGTGTCGCCCGGTCCGGCGCCGGCGATCTGCGCGCTTTGACGGGGCGCGGACCTGCCGACAGGAGGGCCGCGCGCCGTGGGCCGGTGCGTGGGGGGGGCAGGGGGCGCCTGCGGGGTCCCCGGTCAGGGGTCCGGATGTATGGATGAGGGCCTGTCATGGCTGCTACCCCTGCAGATCATGCGCGCTTCCCTCTTCATCTCCGGGCTCGCCGGGTGGGGGGACGTGAAGGGAGGTGCGTGCTTCACCCCCCGGCGCCATGCCGGCGATGCGCGTGACCCGTCTCTATGGGGGGTCAGGAACCGGTAACCGGGCTGCAAGTCCACTCTTCAGGAGCGGATCTCCTATTAAACACCGTGGATCATGCACAACGCTTATATGGGATTGTCAACAGATGTTATTGCTCACAAGGGTGAAGCAGACCAGTCGGGCGATGTGTTCCGGCTGGTTTTGCCATCGGTCCGGAGATCTGTATCGGATCTCCGGGACCGGTCCTGAAGCATGGACACAATGTTTATATGCGTTGCAGAGCAACATTGTATCCTGCACAGGTGAGACAGAATCCGTCCGAAGTTTCGTGCTTCGCCCGGATTCTGTGGTCGAGGCGGGATTCTTTCGGGAATTCTCGCTTCGAAACCTGAAGCAGGAACATAATGTTTATATGCAATGAGGAACAAACATTATGTCCTGCGCAGGCGACAACCGCTCTGAACGGGCAGGTCGCCTGAATCACCGGACATGAAGGTTCGAGGCACAATCCTCGAATCCGATGCAGGGAGCAAATGTTTAAATACTTACAAAATAAACATTGTTTCCCTGTTGATGGAGACCCAACATG
>DALN01000066.1:0-251 GCA_002499455.1 Methanoculleus sp. UBA77
TCACGCGAAACCTTATCTGGTGGAACGGCCTCTCTGCACTCTATCCCTGAGGGAGTGTATTCGGCATGGAGAAAGTGAAGCGATACCGGTGCAAGTACTGCAACTACATCTACTCCCCGCTACGGGGAGAACCGCATCGCGGCATCCCCGCGGGTACTGCGTTTGAAGACCTGCCGGGGGACTATATCTGCCCCGTCTGCGGTGCGACCGGCAAAGGGCCTATAGGTGCCTGGGGGTTCGAGCCCTGGGAA
>DALN01000066.1:301-5117 GCA_002499455.1 Methanoculleus sp. UBA77
GATCTGCCGGAGGACTATACCTGTCCCGTCTGCGGCATGGATCCGCAGATCACGAGTTTCCACGGACCGGTCGGCAAGTCGCAGTTCGATCCCATCCTTGATGTCTAACCGGGGACCGGAGAGCTCGACCGATCTCCCCTCCGGTTTTCTATAAGCACCGTCCGTCGCCGGCGTCATGCCCTTTTTCATTGAAGTATATTCTGCGGCAGTCCGATCCGTGCAACAAACCGGTCTTATCAAATAGTGGCGAACGCACTATCCTTAGAGAAAAAACGGCGGCCCGCAACATGGACGTGCTGCGAAAGTGAATGGAACGGTAAATACGACCGTATAAAACGTGAAACGGCAGAGGGTGTCAGATGGATTTCTTCGGTAATATCCTGGGTCAGGGAAAGAACGCGAATCCCTCCATAAAACAGGGGCTCTCCCAGTTTGAGGCCGGGAACTACAACGAAGCGGTAAAGAGTTTTGAGAAGGCGCTCAAGATCGAGCCGGAGAACGGCCAGGTCCGGCTCTCCATGGGCCAGGCGCTTGCCTGTCTCGGCAGGGACACCGAAGCCGCAACGTGGCTGAGGAAGGCGCTTGAGTCGTCTCCCGGCGATATCGGGACCTTGCAGACCCTGGGGCATGTCCTTGCGAGGACCGGCGAATACGAAGAGGCGGCCGGGTGTTTCGCGAAGCTTGCCGAAGCAAAACCCGCAGATACAGATGCCCTGTACTGGCAGGGGGAGATGCTCGAACGGCTCGGCCGCTACGCCGACGCGGCGGAGGCCTACGCCCGTGCGCTTGACGCGAACCCGGAGGATATTGTCCTCCGTGAGAGACTCGGGAAGATGTTCGAGCGGACCGGCAACTTCCGGGAAGCAGCGGCCAGTTTTGAGCGAATCCTCCGGACGAAACCCGGCAGCACAGTCCTGCTCGCACGGAGAGGGACCGCCCTCCTGAACCTGGGAGACCTGCCCGGTGCCATCGATGCGTTCGACCGGGTGCTCGAGAAGGATCCCCGCAACCCCGACGCACTCTACGGGAAAGCCAGGGCCTACGAGCACCTGGGCCGGTTCCAGGACGCCGCCGGCTGTTACGCGACGGTTGCCGCCGCCGATCCCGGGAACGTTCACGTCTGGTACCACCGCGGTTCGCTCCTTCTCCGGGCAGGCAACTACAAAGAGGCGCTGGAGTGCTTCGAGAAGGTCGCCATCACCGACCCCGACCATATCCCGGTGCGCTACTCCATGGGCCTGGTCTACGATACCCTCGGCCGATACGACCGGGCGGTGAAGAGCTTCGATCACGTCTTGAAGCACGACCAGGGTCGGATTGATACCTGGTATGCCCGCGGCATGGCGCTCTTCCGCCTCGGCCGCTACGCAGAGGCGGTCCAGTCGTTCGACCGGGTGCTTGAGAGCCACGCGGCGGGCGGGATGAAATGGATAGGGACCGGCGCTGACCTTGCGCTCTTTGAGAGGGATCAGGCAGTTGCTCTCCAGAAGCAGAAACCGATCAGCCTCGATACCAGGACCGAGACCATCCTGAACTGCCGCGGGACTGCTCTGCTCTTCCTCGGCCGCTACGCGGAGGCACAGGAGAACTTCAGGCAGGTGCTCGAGGCCGAGCCCGGCAACATCCTCACGCTGCAGCAGAGCGCCACCGCACTCATCCATCTCGGCAGGTACGACGAGGCGGACCGGTGCCTTGATGCGGTCCTCGGGAAGGAGCCGCACAATGCCGCCGCCCGCCTGATGAAGGCCGATGTCCTCATGAACCGCGGCAGGTACGACGACGCTCTGGCGCATCTCGAACAGGTCTCGGCCGGCGGCGAGGGGGATCTTCATCTCCTGCGGGCGAAGGCCGATGCCCTGATGCACCTCTCCCGGTACGCAGATGCGGCGGAGGCGTTTGCTTCCCTCCTGCAGGCCAGCCCTGGAGACACAGCCGCCGAGAAGAGCAGGGGAGACGCGCTGATGCACCTCGGGCAGTACGAGGAGGCGCTCGCCTGCTTCGACCGGGCGCTCCAGGGCAACCCTGCCGACCGGGTCTCCCTGCTCGGCCGAAGTGCGGCGCTCGAACGTCTCGGCCGCTACGCGGAGGCCCTCGACTCCGTCGACCGGGCTATGCGAGCGAGTCCGGGGGAGACCGGGACGCTTGCCCGGAAGGCGCGGATCCTCGAAGCCGTCGGGCACTATGCCGAAGCGGCCGAATGCTATGAGACCCTCCTCGCAGCCGATCCGGAGGCCGGGGGGAACCTGTTGAACCTCGGTGTCGCCCTCGCCACCCTCGGCCGGTACGAGGAGGCTGCCGAACGGTTCGGAGAGGCCATCGAGACCAGCCCGGACGACCTCTTTGCATGGTATAACCGGGGTCGGGCTCTCGAGCGGATGGGGCAGTACGCAGACGCAACGGAGTGCTACACGAAGGTGACCGACGGGCGGCCGGACGACACCGGCGCCTGGTTTGCGCTCGCCGTCTCCCTCGCGCGTCTCGGCAGGCACCAGGAGGCGATCGAGTGCTGCGACCGGGTGCTCGCCTCCGACGCCTCGAATGCGCGTGTAGCGAAGATCCGGGCGGATATGCTGGAGGCCGTCGGCCGGCATGCCGAGGCGACGGAGGCATACGAACGCTACCTGAAGATCTCGCCCGGCGACCGCGATGCGCGGATAGCGTTCGGGAAGGCGCTCGAGCGGGACGGGAAGTTCAGCGATGCTATCCGGCAGTATGCGCTGGTGCTGGAGCGCGATGAGCGTGACGTCGAGGCATGGTATACCCTCGAGAGCGCTCTCCTGCACATGGGGCGGTACGAGGAGGCGCTTGAGTGCTCCAACGGCATCATCGAGGCCAGCCCTGAGAGCCGGGCCGCCTGGCAGCGCCGCGGGGAGATCTTCATGTGGCTCGGCCGTTACGCCGACGCGGTGAGTTGCTTTAAGAAGGTGATCGAGGCCGACCCGGCCGATACCCTCACCCTGCGGCGGCTCGGGGAGGCGCACGAGAAGGCCGGCAGGTACGAAGACGCCCTTGCCGCCTACACGCAGGTGCTTGACCGCGAACCGACCAGCATCGAGACCCTGCACGCCCAGTCGTCGGCCCTCATCCACCTCGGCCGTTACGATGAGGCGATCCGGTCGATCGACAAGATCATCGTCCTCCAGGCCGAGAACCCCGCTGCGCTCTTCATGCGGGGGGCTGTGCTCGAGAAGGCCGGGCGGTACAGCGATGCCGTGGCCAGTTACGAGAAGGCATTGCAGGTCGACCCGAAGAACGCGGCCATCTGGAGCGCGTCCGGGGTGCTCATGGATACGCTCGGCCGGCATGCCGACGCCGTCAGGGCGTTCGATACGGCGATCGATCTCGGCGACGGCGACGCCCATGCCTGGCTCTGCAAGGGGATCGCCCTCGGCCATCTGGGCAAACACGGAGAGGCGGCCGCCTGTTTCGAGAAGGTCCTGGAGGCGGAGCCCCGCCATGCCCGGGCATGGTACCTGAAAGGGAGGGCGCTCGACCGGCAGGGACGGTTTTCCGAAGCGGTGGAGTGCTTCAGGAAGGCTCTCGACAGCGAGGGAGAAGCATGAAGGCAGCGCGTGCATACGGGATCCTGCTCGCGGGCCTCCTCGCCGCGCTCATCCTCGGTGCGGGCTGCACCGGGAACGACGGCGCAGTAGCGGTGAAGGCCGGGGATACGGTGAGGGTCCACTATACCGGCACCCTCGCAAACGGGACGGTCTTTGACAGTTCCACGGGAGGCGAGCCGCTCCGGTTTACCGTCGGCACCGGTGCGGTGATCCCCGGGTTCGATGCGGGTGTCGTCGGGATGCGTGTCGGGGAGACAAAGACCCTCCATATCCCCGTCGACCAGGCCTACGGGGCGCACAGGGAGGAGCTGGTCGTTGCCGTCGATATCGATGACGTTCCAGATGCCGGAAACCTGACGGTCGGGCAGCAGGTCTGGATGACCCTGGCGGACGGGCGGATGATGCCCGCGACGGTCACCGGCATATCGGCCGACACAATCACGATCGATATGAACCACCGCCTCGCCGGTGAAGACCTCACGTTCACCGTCACCCTCGTTGAGATCGAGGAGTGATCACTCTTTTTCTGTCCGGTCGGGCACCGGCGTGACAAGCACCTTGTCGACCCGGTAGCCGTCCATATCGAGAACCTCAAACCGGAGTTTGTCCCAGACGAACCGGTCCCCGGTGCGTGGGGTCCGTTCGAGGTACATCATCACGAATCCGCCGAGCGTCTGGTAGTATCCGCGCCCTTCGCCGGGCAGGGTGTCTGCATCGATGAGATCGTGGAACTCGTCGATCGGGAGAAGCCCGTCGAGAAGCCACGACCCGTCTTCGCGCTGAATCGCCGCACCCTCGGGCGGGTGCCCGGCCGAAGGGATGCCGCCGACGATCGACTCCATGATGTCGTGGATGGTGACCAGCCCCTGGATGCTCCCGTACTCGTCTGTGACGAGGGCGAGCCGTGCCCCGGAGGTCTTGAACTCGTCGAGGACCGAGAGCGCGGGAGCACTCTCCGGCACGAAGAGGGCGGGTGTGAGTGCTTTTGAGATCTCCGGGGTCTCGCCCGAGATCATCCGCACCCAGAGATCGCGGACCGAGACGATGCCGAGGAGGTTGTCCAGGTGCTCGCGGTAGACGGGGAAGTAGACATGCCCGGATTCGATCATCTTCTGCCAGTTCTCAGCGTCGGGGTCCTCCACATCCACGGCCACGATCTCGGGCCGTGGAGTCATCAGCACGCTGACCCGCCGGTCGCCGAGGCGGAAGACGCTCTCGACCATATCCTGTTCGGCCTCGTGAAAGATACCCTC